>NZ_LOYP01000004.1:0-331286 GCF_001526365.1 Burkholderia sp. MSMB1835 | reverse complement strand
GGCACCTCCGGTACCTCAGGCACCTCCGGTACCTCAGGCACCTCCGGTACCTCAGGCACCTCCGGTACCTCAGGCACCTCCGGTACCTCAGGCACCTCCGGTACCTCCGGCACGTCGGGCACTTCCGGTACGTCGGGCACTTCCGGTACCTCGGGCACCTCCGGTACGTCGGGCACTTCCGGTACCTCAGGCACTTCCGGTACCTCAGGCACGTCGGGCACTTCCGGCACCTCGGGCACCTCCGGCACCGGCGTCACCCCCCTCGGCAACGTCCTGCAGAAATCCGGCAACCTCGTGACGGCGCTCGGCACGACGGTCGTAAACGGCGGCGGTCAGATCGGCGGCGTGCAGATTCCCGGCACGAACCCGACCACGGCCACCAGCATCGGCAACGCGGTCGGCAGCCTCGGCAACGGCGTGCAATCGCTCGGCAACGGCGTCGCGGCCGGCCTCGGTTCGATCGGCGTGTCGGCGAACCCGCTCGGGCCGACGCTGACGTCGACCACCGGCCTGCTGACCGGCGCCGGCGGTGCGGTCAACAACCTCGGCAATGCGGTGACGAGCCTCGGCACCGGCCCGCTGTCGCCGCTCGCGCCGGCGACGACCCTGGTCGGCAGTCTCGTCAACACGGTCGGCACCGCGGTCAATTCGACCGCATCGGCACTGAACACGGCGCTGAACAGCTCGCCGGTCCAGCAGCTCGAAACGCAGCTCGGCAAGGTCATCAACCCGATCACGAATACGCTGACCGGCGGCGTCACGACACCGGGCGCCACGCAGACGCTCGGTGGCGTCACGCTGCTCGGCGCGCCGCTCAGCGGCCTGCTGAGCACGCTCGGCAACGGCGTCGCGCTCGCGGGCACGAAGGTCGGCGGCGCGACCGACAACCCGGTCGGCACCAGCCTCGGCGGCGTCCTGGGACAACTCGGCAACACGGTGACGTCGACGGGCGGCCTCGTCAACGCCGGCAACGCGGGCAGTTCCAGCAGCGGCACGGGCGGCAGCAATCCGCTCGCCCCGATCACGGGCCTGCTCGGCACGTTGACGGGTGGCCTCGGCGGCGGCAGTTCGAGCGGTTCGGGCGGCACCAGCGGAACGAGCGGCACCAGCGGCGGCCCGCTCGCGCCGATCACCGGCCTGCTCGGGACGGTGACGGGCGCACTCGGCGGCATCGGTTCGGGCGGCACCAGCGGCACGGGCGGAACGAGCGGGACCGGCGGCACCAGCGGCACCGGTGGCGCAGGCCTCGGCGGCCTGCTGGCGCCGGTCACCAATCTCGTCAACGCGCTGACGCCGCTCGGCGCGAGCCTCACCGGCACCGTCACGACGCCGGGCGGCAACCTGTCCGGCACGCTCGGCGGGGTGCTGACGAGCGGCCCGGTCGGCACGCTCACGGGTGCGCTGGGAACGCCGGCCGGCTCGGCCGGCGCCACCGGCACGGTCGGCTCCGGCGGCGCAGCCGGCACCGTGACGACGCCGGGCGGCAGCGGCTCTGTGGTGACCGGCCTGACCGGCAGCACGGGCGGCGCCGCCGCGGGCGGCACCGGCAACCTGCTGTCGCCGGTGACCAACCTGCTCGGCGGTCTGCTGGGCGGCGGCACCAAGAAGTAAGCGGCAACGCATCACGTATCAGAACGACAGGCCAATGGCCGGGCGCGCATCCATAAACAGCCCGGCCGACGGCCGGCGTCACCCGCCCAGCGGGGGCGCCGGCCCTCACCTCAACGAGGATCCGACCATGAACTCCACGCTCGACGGCGTCGTCGCTGCTCCGGACCACCCACCCCGCTCCGCCACGCCGTTGCGTGCCGGCCTGCTCGGCATCACGGCCGGACTCTTCGCGCTGTGGGTGACGCGCGACCACCCGGCCCTCGACGCGGCCACCCGCGCGGTCATCGCGAGCCTCGCGATCATCGGCACGATCGCGCTGCACGAACTCTTCGTCTCGCGCGTCTATCTGCGTCCGAGCGCGGGGCTGTCGCGGCAGGCCGTCCGGCCGCTCGGCATCGCGCGCGTGGCGACGCGGCTCGGCGCGCTCGCGTCGGTCTATGCGGGTATCGGCGCGATCTACTGGCTGCTGCCCGAATACCACGGCGCGTTCTACCTGCCGTTCTGGTCGCTGCTGCGCTCGCTCGCGCCGTACGTGATCGTCGCCGCGCCGTTCTACTTCGCGTGGATGGACCGCCACCAGCGCGAGACCGACGACGCGTATCTGCTGTGGGGCCGCTTCCTGTTCCGCCGCGAGCAGCCCGCAAGCTGGAAGCCGGTGCGCGAGATGCTGGCCGGCTGGGGCGTGAAGGCGTTCTTCCTGCCGCTGATGACCGTCTACCTGTCGAAGGACGCCGATCACCTGAGCGCGTCGCTCGCGAACGCGATGCATGCGCCGATGACGATCGCGACCTTCGTGTTCATGTACGACCTGTCGTTCACGATGGACCTGATGTTCGGCACCGTCGGCTACCTGTGCACGTTCCGTATCCTCGACAGCCACGTGCGCACCGTCGAGCCGACGACGCTCGGCTGGGTGGCCGCGCTGATCTGCTATCAGCCGTTCTGGTCGCTGATCTCGAACAACTACATCCGCTACGAAGGCTCGGTGTTCTGGGACAACTGGCTGCTGTCGGCGCCGACGCTGCGCGTGATCTGGGGCGCGACGATCATCCTGCTGCTGCTGACCTACGCGCTGTGCACGATCTCGTTCGGGCTGCGGTTCTCGAACCTCACCAACCGCGGGATCATCACGTCGGGCCCGTACCGCTTCACGAAGCATCCGGCGTACATCACGAAGAACCTGTCGTACTGGATGGTGTCGGTGCCGTTCGTCGAGCCGCTCGGCTGGCAGGTCGGGCTCATGCACTGCGCGGGGCTCGTCGCGGTCAACCTGATCTACTACACGCGCGCGAAGACGGAAGAGCGTCACCTGATGCGCGATCCCGACTATCGCGCGTATGCCGAATGGATCGCGCAGCACGGGCTGTTCGCGCGGATCAGGCAGGCGTTCGGCGCGCGGCAGGCGGTGTGACGGGGCGACTGGGGCGGCCTCCGCGCGGCTCCCGTCGCCCGCGCGGGTGTCGACCTACTGTCGCGGACTTCCCGCCCGCCACGACGCGTTCCACGCATGCCTCCAGCGCCCGGCGATGCGCTTTCGCGTGCATCTGCCGAACGCTTCCGCGCGCCCCATGCGGCCAATTGTCGCGAAACGCCGCGATTCTCCGCTTTTCGTCGCCTTTCTCCGTCGGTCCGATTGCCCGGCTCCGGCGCGTGACGTATGGTGCTGGCCGTCCGCGCACGATCCGTCGCCGGACACCCGACCGTCGCCCCGCGCGACGGCCGTGCGGGCCGTGCCCGCCGCTCACCGTCTCCGCGACGCCGCCTGCCGGCGCCGCGCATTCATGAGGAAAGAGGCGTGATCCACAAAGTCCTGATCCTGTTCGCACTCTGCATCGCGGGCCTCGCCGCGATCGCCGCCGGTTTCCAGCACATCCCCAGCTGATTCGCGGCCCCGGCTCGCTTCGCCGAGCCCGGGGGCCGCACCCGCTTCCGTTCCCTTTTGCGATGAACCTCTTTCCCGAACCGCCCGGGACGGGCGGCTTTTGCCATGCGTATCGACGTACAGCATTCCCAGCACGACATCGACGACGAACTCGACACCCTTCATGAACGCCTGCACCAGCCGGGCCATCGCCTGTACGGGCTGCCGGCCGTCGCGCTCGGCCGCTCGGGCCTGATCGTCCGCCACCGCGAAGCGGACGGCGAATACTTCCTGTATGTCGAGGATCCGGCCGCGCGCCAGCTCGCCGGCTATACGGTGTTCAACCGCCTGCCCGAACTGCCGCGCCGCGCCGACCGCTACCTGCGCGCGCCGCATACGCGGCTGCGCGGCTCGGCGCAACGCAAGGGCCTCGCGACGACGCTGTATCGCTGGGGGCTCGACGCGGGCCTGTGCCTGATCAGCGGCGCGCGCCAGTCGGTCGGTGCCGCGCAGTTGTGGACGGCGCTCGCGCAGGATTACCGGCATGGCTTCGTCGATGTCGAAGGCCGCGCGCTGCGCTATCTCGGCGAAACCGTTGCCGACGACGTGCACGGTGCGCTGCATACGCGGCGGCTGTTGCTCGGGCGCGGGTGGGGCATCGGGGAATTCGCGCAGGCGGCCGGGATGAGCGATACAGCTCGACCGCCGATGCGATAATCCGTCGAACCCGCGCGATGCGCCGGCTCAACCCGCCAATCGAAACGCCCCTCGATGACCATCGCCCCCCGACCCGACGTCACCCGCCCGCTCGACATCGTCGCGCTGTGCGGCAGCCTGCGCGCGCAGTCGTACAACGCGGCGCTGCTCGACGCAGCCGCGCGCGTCGCCCCGCACGGCATGCGCATCGCGCGCTTCGATCGTCTCGGCGAATTCCCGCTGTTCAATCCCGATACCGAATACCCGACGCCCGCCGCGGTGCGCGATCTGATCGACCGCCTGAACGCGGCCGACGGCGTGCTGATCGCCAGCCCGGAATACGCGCACGGCGTCACCGGCGTGATGAAGAACGCGCTGGACTGGGTCGTGGGATGCGAGGCCGTCGTGTACAAGCCCGTGGCCGTGTTGAACGCGTCGCCGCGCGCGACGCATGCGGATGCGGCGCTGCGCGAAACGCTGTCGGTGATGTCGGCGCGCATCGTCGAGTCTGCATCGATCGCGCTGCCGATCCTCGGGAGCCGGCTCGATGCGGCGGGCATCGCCGCGCATCCGCCGTTCGCGTCGGCGCTCGTCGACGCATTGCACGCGCTGCGCGCGGCGATCGACGACACGAGCGCCGGCCGGTAGGCGATCCACACGCCGAACGCGTGCGGCGTGGCGTTATCGCGCCTTCGCGCGCGTCGTCTTTCTCGCCGGTTTGGCCGCTTTCGCGCGCGGCGCTTCCTTCTCGGGCTGCGCGCCGCCGCCGACGAGATCCTCGAGCCATGCGAGCGCATCGACGTACGACAGGAACTGCTGCAGGTAGTCTGGCGACAGCTCGCGCATCGTCGCGAGCGAGCGGTGCACGAGGCTGTTCGAATTGAGCGGCCCCGCGTTGCGCGGCACCTGGTCGAGCGACTGCCGGTATTGCTGTTCCGTGCGGACTTTCGACCACGTCGCGCGGAAGTAGTCGACGAGTTCGGGATCGAGCCCGCGCCGGTCGGCCTGCGCATTGCGCGCGAGCCCTTCGACGAGCGCAGCGAGCGCACCGCGCGCGGGCGCATCCGCAGCGGCTTCCCCCGTCTCGCGCGGGGTGTCGGCGTCATTGCCGCGCGCGACGAGCGCCGCGAACCCTTCGATCAGCGTCGCCAGCCGCGCATCGACCAGCGCGCGTGCGGCGCCGTCGAGCACGGCCGCGCGCCGTTCGAGCGCGTCGATCCGGTGAAAGCGCACGGGATCGAGCCGATCGGCACCCTGCTCGCGCCATGCGTCGAGCGTCGCGCGCACGTGCGTCGCATCGCCCGTCACTTCGCCTGTCCTCCGTTCGACGCCGACTTGCGCGGCACCGGCGCGATTTCCACGCGGCGGTTCTTCGCGCGGCCTTCGTCGTCCGCATTCGAGCTGACCGGCTGTTCGGAACCGAACGCGGCCGCGAACACCGACGAGGCCGGCACGCCGGCATCGATCAGCGCGCGCGTGACCGTCAACGCGCGTTTGGCCGACAGTTCCCAGTTGTCCGCGAACAGGCGGTTGCCGGCGTGCACCTGCTGGTCGTCGGCGAAGCCGCTGACCATCAGGATCTCGTCGCGCGTCTTCAGGTAGGTGGCCAGCGGGCTGGCCAGCGTCTTCAGCAGATCGCGGCCCGCGGGCTGCAACTGGTCGGAGTTCAGCGCGAACAGCACGTTGCCGCTGATGCCGATGCGTCCGTTCACGAGCGTCACGCGGCCGGCCGCGAGCGGCCCGGCGAGGGCCTGTTCGAGCGACTTGCGCTGCTGCGCCTCGAGCTGGCGCGCACGCACCGCTTCCTCGAGCTTCGACGTGAGCTGAAGCTGCATGCCGATCACGCCGACGAGGATCAGCACGAACGCGCCGAGCAGCACCGACATCAGGTCGGCGAACGCGGGCCACACCGGCGCCGATTGCGCGCCGCCGTCGATTTCGTCGTGCATGCGTTACGCTCCGACGGGTGCCCGCCGGCCGGCGAGCTGCTGCAGGTCTTCGACGATCTGCTTCTGCGACATCACGCTCAGGTCGATCACCTCGCGCGCCTGCGCGACGTAGTACTCGAGCTGTTCGTCGCTGCGCGCGAGCGATTTCTCGAGCGCGGCCTCGATGCGCTGCAGATGGGCCAGCAACTTGTCGTTCGATTCGCCGAACACCTGCACGGCCATCCCGAACGCGTCGCCGAGGCTCGCCACCTCGACGGCGCCGGCCGTGACCTGCGCGGCCACCGAATCGAGCTTGCGCGTCTCGGCGTCGACGGTGTCGTTGAAGCGCGCGCCGACGCGATCGAGCAGGTCGGCCGACGTGCTGACGAGCGCGTCGATCGCGGCGCGCTGCTCGGTCGACGCGTGGTTGACCGCGCCGAGCAGCGTCTCCAGCGTCGCGAGCAGGCGGCTGCGCTCCTCGAGCGTCGCGGTGTCGCGCACCATGCTGTCGGACAGGCGCTGGCGCAGCTCGGCGACGACGTCGGCCGCGGCCTTCGGCGCCTCCGACGCGGCCTGCACGAGGCGCGAGATTTCGTTGATCGTGTCGCTCGCGTGAACCTGCGCCTGCGCGGTGATGTCGTTCGCGGTGCGGGCCAGCGTGTCGCAAATGTCCTGCTGGCGCGCCGCGGCCTGCGCGCTCGTCTGCGCCCATTCGTCGCGCAGCGCGGCCGCCATCGTCGCGAGCGAATCGCTCCAGGCAGCGAGGCGCTCTTCGTCGCGCGCGGCCAGTTGCGATTGCAGGCCGGTGTGCGATTCGCGGATCGTCGACAGCAGATCGTTCGAGCGTTGTTCGAACGTCGACGCCTGTGCGGCGAGATCGCGCGTCGTTTGCGCGAGGGCGTCGCAGATTTCCTGCTGACGGCCGGCGCTGTGCACGCCCGCACGCTGCCATTCTTCGCCGAGCTTCGCAGCCATCGCGGCGAGCGAATCGTTCCAGGCAGTGAGGCGCTCTTCGTCGCGTGCGGCCAATTGCGATTGCAGACCGGTATGCGACTCGCGGATCGTCGACAGCAGATCGTTCGAGCGTTGCTCGAACGTCGACGCCTGTGCGGCGAGGTCGCGCGTCGTTTGCGCGAGGGCGTCACAGATTTCCTGCTGACGGCCGGCACTGTGCACGCCTGCGCGCTGCCACTCTTCGCCAAGCTTCGCGGCCATCGCGGCCAGCGAATCGTTCCACGCCGACAGACGCTCCTCATCGCGCGCCGCCAGTTGCGATTGCAGACCGGTATGCGACTCGCGGACCGTCGACAGCAGATCGTTCGAGCGTTGTTCGAACGTCGACGCCTGTGCGGCGAGGTCACGCGTCGTTTGTGCAAGGGCGTCGCAGATTTCCTGCTGACGGCCCGCGCTGTGCACGCCTGCGCGCTGCCATTCTTCGCCGAGCTTCGCGGCCATCGCCGCGAGCGAATCGTTCCATGCCGACAGGCGTTCTTCGTCGCGCGCAGCCAGTTGCGATTGCAGGCCGGTATGCGATTCGCGAATCGTCGACAGCAGATCGTTCGAGCGTTGCTCGAACGTCGACGCCTGCGCGGCGAGGTCGCGCGTCGTTTGCGCGAGAGCGTCGCAAATTTCCTGCTGACGGCCCGCGCTGTGCGCGCCCGCACGCTGCCATTCGTCGCCGAGCTTCGCGGCCATCGCCGCGAGCGAATCGTTCCAGGCAGCGAGGCGCTCTTCGTCACGCGCCGCCAGTTGCGTCTGCAAACCCGCGTGCGACTCGCGCATCGCGGCGAGCGTCGCGGCCGAATGGCGTTCGAACGTCGCGGCGGCTTCGCCCAGCGCGCGCGCATGCTGGCCGGCCAGCGTCTCGCCGGCCTGCTCCTGGCGCGACAGCGCGTCGCGCCATGCGTCCGACAGGCGGCCTTCGGTCGATTCGAGGCGCGTCGCGACGCCGTCGAGCAGATCCGACGAACGCTGCGCGAACGTGTCGGCGAACTGGCCGAGCGTCGTCTCCAACTGCTGCGCGACGGCATCGCTCGCGCGGCGCTGTTCGTCGATCGCGCGGTTCCACACGGCCGTCACGTTGCCGGCGGTCTTCTCGAAGCCGTCCGTCAGCCCGTCGAGCTGCCGCTGCACCGCGCCCGTCACGGTGTCGCGCAGCGCGGCCATCTCCTGCGCGAGCCCCGTCATCGTCGCGGCGACGACCGGCTGCAGCGCCGCACCGGCCACGCGCGCGCTTTCGGCGGCGCTTTCCTTCAGCGCGTCGCCGACGTTCGACGCCAGGCCCGCGTACGCGCGCTCGGTCCGCTCGAAAAACGCCTGCTGACTGTCGAGCTGGCGATCGTGCAGCGCGACGCTGCGCGCCTCGAGCGTCGTCATCATCGTCTGCAGCCGGTCGACCAGCACCGGCATCACGTCGGCCTGGCGCTGCAGCAGCCGGAACGATTCGTCGCGCCGATGCGCGGACGAATGCACGCGCAACGTCGTCGCGATCTTCGCATCGAGCTGCTGGGCCGCATCGATCCGCTCGCGGCGCACGAGCGCGGACAACAGCCCGAGCATCGCGGACGTGGCCACGCCGGCGATCGACGTGCCGAACGCGAACCCGAGCCCCTTCACCGGCGCGATCAGCGACGCGCGGATCGCGTCGAGATCGGTCGCGCTCTCGAGCGCGGCGCCCGTGCCCTTCAGCGTCACGACCATCCCGAGCAGGGTGCCGAGCATGCCGAGCAGCACCAGCAGGCCGACGAGATAAGGCGTGAGCGCCGGGCCCGGCAGCGCGACGCGCGCGCCTTCGACCCGTGCGCGCACCGCGCCGCGCAGGCCCGGATGCAACGCATCGAGCCACGTGTCGAGTTTCGCGGGCGGCTCGGTCAGGCCGGCGACCGCGTGCGACAGCGTGGCGGTCGCCTGCCGGTAGCGCAGCAACTCCCATGCGCCGGCGACGTAGCACGCGCCGATCAGCAGCGTGACGGCCGACGCCAGCGGGTTCGACGCGACATAGCCGGCGCCGATCCAGCCCACTGCGAGCAGACCGGCGACGAAGACAACGAGATCAAGGCGAATTCTGGACATAGCGTGTTGATTAGCAGGTGCGAAGGGCCGCGAGCAGCCCGTCTACCGTTTGAAACCGGACTTCGAGTTCGGCAAGCAGGATGCTTTGCATCTCGTCGCGAAACGTATCGAGCCATGCGCCGGGCACGATCGCCGCGACCGCCGCGGTGTCGGCCGCCGTGCCTTCGGCGGCAGGCGCGGATGCGTCGGGCGTATCGGAACCGGCGGCCGTCGCGGCCGCGGATTCGGCGTCGGCCAGCGCCTGCCGCTCCGCTTCGCGCAGCCGCGCGAAGCGCGTGCCGAGCAGCGCGGGCACGGCCGACAGCAGGCTGCGCTCGCGCGCGCCGAGCACGCGCTCCATGATCGTGTCGAGCGTCGCGAGCCGCGCCATCCCGGACGAGCGCGCGGCGAGCGCGACCCGCAGGCGGCCGCGCAACTGGCCGATCGCCGTTTCCATGTCCTGCTGCAGGGTCAGATAACGCTGGCGGAAGTCCGCGAAATCGGCCGTGTCGGCGGCCGGCGGCGGCGGGTCGCCCGGCCGCCGACGCGCGCGCGGCCGGGCGCTGGCCGTGATCGCCTGCGCGAGGTCGTGGCGCACGCGCGCGCAGTCGCGCTCGGCGTCGTAGCCGCGCACGCCGGCCGCGACGCCCGGCGGGCTCGCGTTCAGCGCGGACGACAGCGTGATCGCGTCGGTCCAGCCGAGCCACTGGCTCAGCCGGTCGGACAGCGTCTGCCGGGATTCCGCGACGTCGGCATCGGCCAGGCGCGCGAGCAGCCGGACGAGCGTCGGACCGCTCAACGCCGGGCGCGGAGATGCTTGCACCATGCTGCAAACCGTCAAAAAAGGCAGCAGTTTACACGTCGTCGGGCCGTCGACCGCCAGAATCGGGGAAGTGGCCCGGTTCGGCGCGCCGTGCGCCCCGCGCGAACGCCCGTCGCGCAAGGCTCGGCGGGCGGCAACAACGGGCGGGAGACGGGCTCGGCGGCGGATGGTGGGCGGCCGCGCCATCGGGACGTGATGCGTCCGCGACACGCCGGCGCGCGTTCGGACGAGCGACCTGCGCGGCCCGGGCGGTTCCCGCCGCTACCCGGCGACGGCCATGGCCGGCCGCTGCCACGCGCCGATGAAGCAGCGCTCAGATCCCCGCTTTCGGTGCATTCAGGATCAGCCGCAGCCCGAGCAGCGCGATCGCGCCGGCCGCGATGCGGTCGACCCATTTCTTCGCGCGCAGGTAGAGTTCGCGCGGCCGGCGCGTCGAGAAGCACAGCGCGACGAGCGTGTACCAGCCGAATTCGACCGCGAACACGAGCGGCGGCAGCACGAGGTAACACCACAGCGGCGGATGCTGCGGAAGCAGCGCCGCGAAGATGCTGCCGTACCAGATCGCCGTCTTCGGGTTGCTGAGCTGGGTCGTGAGGCCGGTCCAGAACGACTTGCGCGCGCTGCCGCCCGTCATCGCCCGCGGATCGTCCATCGCGATCGGCCGATCGGCGCCGCGCCAGATCTTCGACGCCATGTAGATCAGGTAAACGCCGCCCGCCAGCTTGAGGCCCACGTACAGCCATTCGACGGCCTGCAGCAGCGTGTAGAGCCCGGCCAGCGCAACGCCGCCGAACACGATGCCGCCGATGCCCATGCCGAGCGCGGTGGCGAGCCCGTCGCGACGCGACAGCCCGATCGAATTGCGGGCCACCAGCACGAAGCTCGGGCCCGGAATCATCGCGCCGAGAAACAGCGCAGCCAGGATGGCGAGTACGGCAGCCGATGCGGTCATCGACGTCTCCTTGGTCAGCGACGCCGCTGCGCCGGCGCCTGCGTGTCGTTTCCGACGGGTGGGGCCGTCGATTCTGGCACGCTTCGCGCGTGACCGAAAGCGGCTGTGCGCTGCTATGCTGGCCCCTTTCCCGTCATTCCGCGCCGCCCCATGATCGAGATCCGCGTCGCCCGCCATCCCCACGATGCCGCCGCCGTCGAGGCGATCTTTCGCGCGGACGTCGCGCGGCCGACGGTCGGCCTCCCATTCGACGACGACGCGCCCGGCGATCCGACACGCGGCACCGCGTTTCCCTGGCGCGATTCGTAACGCCGCGCGACCGCCCCTTTTCTCCTTTCGATCGGACCGCCCGCCATGCGCGCTCTTCGCCTTTCCGCCCTGTTGTTCCCGCTCCTCGCCGCACTTCCGCCCGGCGCCCGCGCCGACGGCCTGCCGACGTCGATCGCCGCGCAACTGCCGCCCGGCTACCAGCCGCTGCTCGCGCAAGCCGGCCCCGGCCTCGACAATGGGCGGCACAGCTTTCTCGTCGTCGTGCATCGCGCGGACGATACGCGCGACCAGCCGTCGCCGCGCCCGCTGCTGATCTACGAGGAACAGGCCGACCATGCCTACCGGCTCGCCACGCGCAACGACCAGGTCGTGCTGCGCGCGAACGAAGGCGGCCAGTGCGATCCGTTCGATCCTGAAGATGCGGCCGACAACGGCCTTTCGGTGAAGGGCCGCTATTTCACCGTGCAGAATGTCGTCGCGTGCGGGCAGCACTGGACCGACTACGTCACGTTCCGCTACGACCCGCGCACGCACGGCTGGCTGTTTTCGAGCCAGATCGTCACCGAATCGTTTCCGCTCGACGACAAACCCGACCACGTCACCGTCACGCGCGCCGACGCGCACCGTCCGGTGTCGTTCGGGCAATGGAAACGCAAGGACTAGGGTCTGTTTACATATGGAACGCACATGCGAATGCCCGAAATCGCTCGTAGGGCAAGGAGTGAGGAGCGCCGTTTGGCCGCGCCAAACAAGCGACGAACGACGCCGCCATACGGGCGATTTCGGGCATTCCCGTGACATGATTTTTTAATTTGGGGTTGCCACGAGAACGGCCGCTCGCCGTGTTGCGTTCCTTGCGAATACGTCAGTATTCGCGGCGTCGCGCGCCTCGCGAGCGGCCGTTCTCGTGGCAACGCATGCGCGTTCCATATGTAAACAGACCCTAGCCTCCCGGTACGCACCCGCGCCGCGGCGGCGCCGTTTTTCAATCCGGCGCGTCGAGCGCGCGCCGCTCGCGACGCCCGGCCAACGGGTCTACCATAGGCGCTCGTTGCCCGTGGGCGATCGCCGGCACGGCATGCGGCTTGCGCCTGCCCCTTTCCTCGTTGCCCCCGCACAGGAGGACGTCATGACGCAACACTTCGATGCGATCGTCATCGGCACCGGCCAGGCCGGGCCGCCGCTCGCCGCGCGGCTCGCCGGCGCCGGCATGAAAGTCGCGATCGTCGAGCGCGGCCGCTTCGGCGGCACCTGCGTGAACACCGGCTGCATCCCGACCAAGACGCTGATTGCCAGTGCGTACGCCGCGCAGCTCGCCCGGCGCGCCGGCGAGTACGGCGTGTCGATCGGCGGCCCCGTCACCGTCGACATGAAAGCGGTGAAGGCCCGCAAGGACCAGATCTCCGGCCGCTCGAACCACGGCGTCGAGCAATGGGTGCGCGGCCTCGACAACACGACCGTCTTTCAGGGTCATGCCCGATTCGAGCGCGCGAACGCGGTGCGCGTGGGCGATGAACTGCTCGAGGCCGAACGCATCTTCATCAACGTCGGCGGACGCGCGCAGGTGCCCGCGATGCCGGGCCTCGACTCGGTGCCGTACCTGACCAACTCGACGATGATGGACGTCGACTTCCTGCCCGACCATCTCGTGATCGTCGGCGGCAGCTACGTCGGCCTCGAATTCGGCCAGATGTACCGCCGCTTCGGCTCGCGGGTCACGATCGTCGAGAAAGGCGCGCGCCTCGTCCAACGCGAGGACGAGGACGTGTCGCAGGCCGTGCGCGAGATCCTCGAAAACGAAGGGATCGACGTGCAGCTCGACGCGAACTGCCTGAGCGCGCGCCGCGACGGCGACGGTATCGTGGTCGGGCTCGACTGCGCGGGCGGCGGCCGCGAGGTCGCGGGCTCGCATCTGCTGCTCGCGGTCGGGCGCGTGCCGAACACCGACGATCTGGGGCTCGACCGCGCGGGCGTCGACACCGACGCGCGCGGCTACATCACCGTCGACGACCAGTTGCGCACCAACGTGCCCGGCATCTGGGCGCTCGGCGACTGCAACGGGCGCGGCGCATTCACGCACACCGCGTACAACGACTACGAGATCGTCGCGGCCAACCTGCTCGACGACGACCCGCGCAGGGTGTCCGACCGCATCGCGGCCTACGCGATGTACATCGATCCGCCGCTCGGCCGCGTCGGCATGACGCTCGCGCAAGCGAAGCAGACGGGCCGCCGGCTGCTGGTCGGCACGCGTCCGATGACGCGCGTCGGCCGGGCGGTCGAGAAAGGCGAAAGCCAGGGCTTCATGAAGGTGATCGTCGACGCGGACAGCCACGCGATCCTCGGCGCGTCGATCCTCGGCGTGACCGGCGACGAAGTGGTGCACGGCATGCTCGACGTGATGACCGCCGGCGCGCCGTACACGACGATCAGCCGGGCGATGCATATCCACCCGACCGTGTCGGAGCTCGTGCCGACGCTGCTGCAGGACCTGCATCCGGTCGACTGACGCACGGCAGGCGGGCGGCCGCGCACCGCGCGCCGGCGGTATGCGAAGATGGCCGCTCGCCACGCCATCCGGGAACGCCATGGACCGCCTGCAAGCGATGCAGATCTACGTACAGATCGTCGAACGCGGCAACTTCACGCAGGCCGCCGATGCGCTGCAACTGCATCGGCCGGCCGTCACGAAAGCCGTGCAGCAGCTCGAACAGGCGCTCGGCGTCCGGCTGCTGAACCGCAGCACGCGCCGCGTCAGCGTGACGGCCGAGGGCGAAGCGTTCCATGCGCGCTGCGTGCAGCTGCTCGGCAGCATCGACGAGGCATTCGCGTCGTTCCCCAGGCAACGTGCGGTGCCGAAAGGCCGGCTGCGGATCGACATCGCGCTCGCGCTCGCGAAGACGGTCGTGATTCCGGCGCTGCCCGATTTCCAGCAACGCTATCCGCAGATCGAACTCGTGCTCGGCACGAGCGACCAGCCGGCCGACCTGATCGGCGAAGGCATCGACTGTGTGGTGCGGGTCGGGACGCTGAAGGATTCGAGCATGGTCGCGCGCACCGTCGGCGCGGTGCACATGGCCACGTGCGCGTCGCCGGCCTATATCGCACGCCATGGCTTGCCGCGCACGCTCGACGAGCTGCGTACGCATCGCGCGGTCAACTTCTTCACCGGCCGCAATCGCCGCGTGCTCGAATGGACGTTCCGCCCGCACGGCGAAACCGTCGCGGTGAAACTCGCGAGCAGCCTGCTCACCGACAACTCGGAAGCGCTGCTGTCGTGCGGGCTCGCCGGCCTCGGCATCGTGCATGCGTTGCGGCCCGCGCTGCAGCCGAGCATCGACGCGGGCCGGTTGATCGAGCTGCTGCCCGGCGTGCCGGCCGTGCCGAAGCCGGTATCGGTGCTGTACCCGAACCGCGCGCATCTGCCCGACAAGGTGCGCGCGTTCATCGACTGGCTGACCGAGCTGTTCGCGCGGCGTTATTCGGCGTAGCGGCGACCGGGTAACCGATCGAGCGCTCCAGGTACCGCGCCAGTTGCTCGCGCGAAAACGCCGGCTGCTCGATGCCGCTGCCTTCGAGAAATTCGATCACGTTGCGGCAGTCCCAGACGTAATTGTTCTGATACAGCTCGGCCGTGCTCATGCCGTCGCGAATGTTGTCGTCGAACAGGCTCAGCAGCGGATAGAGCGGTGCATCGATATCCGTCTTCCACGCATTGAGCCATTCGCGGTACGGAACGACTCGAAACCGCATGCCGAAGTAGCGTTCCAGTCGCGAGAAGAATGCCTTCAGCGTCATGTCGGTGCCGGGCGAATTGATCAGGTTGAACTTGCGCCCGAGCGCAGCCGGCTGACGCGAAATCCGCGCGATCGCTTTCGTCATGTAGTCCACGCTCGTGAGTCCTTCACGGAGATCGTGCAGGTCGGGCACGGTGCCGAGCGCGATGCACGTCTTCACCAGCCGCCCCCACCATTGATAGTCCGCGCTCACGCCGGTCTCGCCGTGAAACGTCGCATAGCCGAGCCGAAAGGTCATCAGGGGCAGGCCGCGCTGCGCAGCCAGGTCGGCCATTTTCTCCATCACCCATTTGCTGCGCGTATAGCCGATATCCTCGAGCACCGCCGGCAGGTTCTGGTCGATATCGTCCGCTTCGGTCATCACGGTCTTGCCGGTGAAGCGGTGCCCCCAGCTGTACACCGAGATCGTCGACAGCAGGATCAGCGCCTTGGTTCGCCGGTAACCGGCAAATGCAAGCATGCCGGTCAGGCCGTCCACGTTGATCTTCTTCATGTACGAATACGGCTGGATGAAATTGACCGCGCTGGCGGAATGGTAAACAACGTCGATTTCGTCAGCCAGCGTCGCGTAGTCGTGCGCGTCCATGCCGAGACGCGCCAGCGTGACGTCGCCCGCCCACACACGGATGCGCGATCGTGCGTCCGGCCCGAGGCCCACGTCGTACGCGCGCAGTTTCTCGTCGATCCGCGCCCACCCCGCCGCCGCGTCCGGCGCGCGCACCAGGCAATGCACCACCGCCGACGTCGTCGCGAGCAGCTCGGCCAGCAGATGGACGCCGACGAATCCCGTGGCGCCCGTCAGCAGAATCGTGCGCGGATCCGCCAGCAGCGCGTCATCGAAGGGCCCGCTGAAATCCGCCTGTTCCGGCACGCGAATGTCGTCCGCCAACGCATACACCGGCTCGCGCTCGATCGCGAGCGCCGTCGTGGCGACACGCCGCTCGATCTCGCCAGCCAGCGCTTCCACCGACTGGTGCTCGTAGACGTCCCGGATCAGCATCTTCGTCCCCGCCGCATCCGACAGCGCCCTCGCGAGTTTCGCGGTCAGCAGCGAATTTCCGCCGATGTCGAAGAATCGGTCGGTCTTGTGAAACGACGCATGGCCGATCAACGCGGCAAATGCATCCGCGACGATCCGCTCGACGGCGGTGTACGACTCCTGCTCCGGCCGCTCACACGGCGCGTCGCGGTACCGACGCTCGAGCGCGGCGCGATCGGTTTTGCCGTTCACCGTCACCGGCATGTCGTCCAGCAGCACGTGACCGACGGGCCACATGTAATCGGGCAACGCTCGGCGGACGCTTGCCTTGAGCGCCTCGATCACCCGTTCGGGCGGCGCAACCGGATCGCGCGGCACGACGAACGCGACGAGTTCCTTCCCCGCGCCGGCGGCGTTCGGCAATACCAGTACCACTGCCTTGCGTACCTCGCCGGATCGGACGAGCGCGGCCTGAACTTCGCTCAGCTCAACCAGGTTGCCGCGAATCTTGACCTGATCGTCCAGCCGCCCGAGGAACTGGATCGCGCCGTCGTCCAGCCAGCGCCCGAGGTCGCCGGTGTGATAGACGAGCCGATCCGGTTGCCGCGGGTGCGAACGGAATTTCTCGCGGGTCAACGCAGGATTGCCCAGATAGCCGCGCGCCAGACCGGGCCCGCCGATGCAGATCTCGCCCACGTCGCCGTCCGCCACCGGTTCCCCAGCGTCGTTCAGGATCACGATCTCCGTATCGCCGACCGGCCGCCCGATCGAGTCAGGACGGCCGAGCGTCGCGCTCGGAACGACGTGATACGTCGCGAAGATCGTCGCTTCGGTCGGCCCGTAGTAATCGATCACCGCGTAATCGACCCTGTCGGTATCGACCGGATCCAGCTTTTCACCGGCCGTGAACAAGTACTTCAGTGTCAGGCCCGCCAGCTGGCCGACACCGACCACGTCGGCCACCATCACAGTCGGCACGTACGTGTGCGTAATCCCGTGACGGACAAGGAACGCCACCAGCGCATCGGCGTCGAGCCGCATTTCATCGTCCGGCAGGAACAGCGTCGCACCCGCGCACAGCGTCGACCAGATCTCCCACTGCGAGACATCGAATCCGAGGCCGGCCATCAACGTCGCGCGGCTGCCGGCATTCATCCCGAAGCGCGCGTTGTGCCAGTCGACGAGTGCCGTCACCGCGGCGTGTTCGACGATCACGCCTTTCGGTGCGCCGGTGGAACCGGACGTGAAGATCACGTAAATCGCGCTGTCGCGCGCATTGGCGGGTGGCGTCGCGCACGTTGCGCCGGGCTCCGGCCTTCGCGCGGACAACTCCTCCACGCTCGCGAACGGCACGGGCGCACCGCGCGGCGACGCACGTGTCGTCAATACCAGCGCGGCATCGCATTGCTGCAGGATGTGGCGTTTGCGGGCTTCCGGATAACGATCGTCGATCGGCACGTAGGTTGCGCCGGCCTTCAGGATGCCGAGGATGCCGACGATGAATTCCGCGTTCCGCGATGCCTCGATCGGGACCAGACTGCCGCTTCCGATGCCCCGCGCCCGCAACGCGCTGGCCACTGCGTCGCTGCGGCGATCCAGCTCGCGATAATTCACGCATGCGTGTGCCGACACCACAGCCGGCGCATCCCCGTCGCGCGCCGCATGGGCCTGAAACTTTTCGAGCACGCTCAATTGATTAGCCATCCTTTTTATTCTCCGTGTCGACAGAAGCAGATATCAATATAGAACGGCGAGGATAAAAAGCAATTCACTGGTGAACGCCGCCGACGCAATGTCGTCAGGCGCGAATCGTTTCATCACGCGCGACGAAACGATGACGACATTTGATGCACTCGACGCAGCAGACGGCGATGCGCCGAGTATCGCGATGCCGGTTGCCCAACCAGCGTAGTGCATCGAACATCGGCCGGCCCTCACGCCCGTCTGCGCCGATTGTTATTCGTCAAATAACAATCAATGATCGGGCCGCGCGTTTATCCGGCGCGGGCGCCCGCCTACGATGCTGCTTCATCGACACCCGTTCACCGAAGGAGCACTCCATGGCCCGCATCGTTCGTTTCCACCGCGTCGGCGGCCCCGACGTCCTGCAGATCGACACCGTCGACGTGCCCGCGCCGGGCCCCGACGACATCCAGCTACGCGTGAAGGCGATCGGCGTCAATCGCGCGGAAGTCATGTTCCGCCGCGGCGAATACACGTTCATGCCGCGTTTTCCGGCGTCGCTCGGCTACGAGGCGTCGGGCGTGGTCGCGGCGGTCGGCCGCAACGTGACGGCGTTCGCCGAAGGCGACGCGGTGAGCGTCGTGCCCGCATTCTCGTTCGCCGACTACGGGATGTACGGCGAGGTGGTCAACGTGCCCGCGCATGCGGTGGTCAGGCATCCGGACAGCCTGTCGTTCGAGGAAGCGGCCGCGACGTGGATGATGTTCGTGACGGCCTACGGCGCGCTGATCGAACTCGGCGGGCTCCAGCGCGGCGATGCGGTGCTGGTCGGCGCCGCGTCGAGCAGCGTCGGGCAGGCCGCGATCCAGGTCGCGAACCAGATCGGCGCGGTGCCGATCGCGCTGACGCGCGGCGAATCGAAGCGTCGGGCGCTGCTCGATGCGGGCGCGCAGCACGTGATCGTCGGCAGCCCCGCCGACCTGCCGCAACAGGTGGCCGAAATCACGGGCGGCATCGGCGCGCGTCTCGTGTTCGACCCGGTCGGCGGCCCCGACGCGGCGAACCTGCTGCGCGCGCTGGCCACCGACGGCACGTTCTTCCAGTACGGCGCGCTCGACACGCGCGACATCCCGGTGCCGGTGATGGACCTGCTCGCGCGCCACCTGACGCTGCGCGGCTACGAGCTGTTCGAGATCACCGGCAGCGCGCAACGGCTCGAACGCGCGAAGCGCTTCATTGTCGACGGGCTCGCGGCCGGCACGCTGAAGCCGCGAATCGATCGCACGTTCGCGTTCGCCGACATCGCGGACGCGCACCGCTACATGGAAGCCGGCGCGCAGGTCGGCAAGATCGTCGTCACGGTCTGAGCCGCGCCCATGGCGAGCGGCGCGCGCCGCTCGTCAGCTTTCGAAATACCGCGGCCGGTCGATATCGGCCAGCAGCCGCGGCTGCGTCGGCGCCCAGCCGAGCGATGCCCGCGTGCGCTCGCTGGTTGCGGGCGCATCCATCCCCGCAAACATCGCGAACCAGCCGAAGTGCTCGCCGGCTTCCGCCGCCGACTTCGCGACGACCGGCACGTTCAGCCGCCGGCCGATTACCTCGGCGATCTCGCGGAACGGCACGCCCGTATCGTCGACCGCGTGATAGCGCGCGCCGGCCGCGCCGCGTTCGATCGCGAGCCGGTACACACGCGCCGCGTCGAGCCGGTGCACGGCCGGCCAGCGGTTCGCGCCGTCGCCGACGAACGCCGATACGCCCTTCTCCCGCGCGAACGCGATCAGGCGCGGCACGAACGCGTGATCGCCGTCGCCATGCACGGACGGCGGCAGGCGGACGACCGACGCGTGCACGCCGCGCGCTTCCAGCGCGACCGCGGTCGCTTCGGACGCACGCGGATAGCGCGCCGACACCGGCACGTGCGGATCGTCCTCCGTCGCCGCGCGGCCGGGCGCGACGAGCGCGAGGCCCGACGTGACGACCAGCGGCCGCGCCGAGCCGGCGAGCGCCGCGCCGATCGTCTCGATCGCGCGGCGATCGAGTTCGCAGTTCTGCGCGAAGCGCGAGAAGTCGTGATTGAATCCCGTGTGGATCACCGCATCGGCGGCCTCGGCGCCGCGCGTCAGGCTGTCGAGATCCTCCAGCGACCCGCGATGGACGTCGGCGCCGGCCGCGGCGACCGACGCCGCGGCCGCATCGGACCGCGCGAGCCCGAGCACCGAGTGCCCGGCCGCCACGAGTTCGGCCACGACGGCCGAGCCGACGAATCCCGATGCTCCCGTAACAAAGACACGCATGTTCAGCACCTCCGGATGAAATGGAGGCTTACTATGTGCGGATGGCCGCTCGCGGTGAAGTCGTGACGGTTTACCGGTAAACGAACTAACAGGATATGGCTGACGCCCCCGACAACCTGCTCGGCGCGTACCTGCGGGACCGCCGCGAGAAACTCGACCCGGCCGCGCTCGGGCTGCCGGCCACGCGCCGGCGCACGCCGGGCCTGCGGCGCGAGGAAGTCGCGCAGCGCGCACACGTGAGCGCCGCGTGGTACACGTGGCTCGAACAGGGGCGCGGCGGCGCGCCGTCGGCCGACGTGCTCGACCGGCTCGCCCGCGCGCTGATGCTCAACGACGCCGAGCGCGAGCACCTGTTCCTGCTCGGCGTCGGCCACCCGCCCGAGGTGCGCTATCACGCGCCGGCCAGCGTGACGCCGCGCCTGCAGCACGTGCTCGATTCGCTCGACGCGAGCCCGGCGATCATCCGCACGGCGACGTGGGACGTCGTCGCGTGGAACGACGCGGCGGCCGCGACGCTGACCGACTACGCGACCCTGCCGCCGGCCGCGCGCAACATCCTGCGGCTGATCTTCGTCGACGCACGCGTGCGCGCCGTGCAGCCGAACTGGGAGCGCATCGCGCGGTTCGCGGTCGGGGCATTTCGTGCGGACGTCGCGCGCAGCGGCGCGACGCAGGCCGTGCAGGCGTTCGTCGACGAGATGCGCGCGACGAGCGCCGAATTCGATGCGATGTGGCGCGACCACGCAATCCATTCGCAGCACGAAGGCACGAAGGAGATCCGCCATCCGCAGGCCGGCCGGATCGCGTTCGAATATTCGGCGTTCACGGTCACCGGCCGCCCGGACCTGAGCCTCGTGATCTTCACGCCGGCGACGCCGGCCGACCGCGAGCGGATCCAGGCGCTCGTCGCGGCCCGCGAACAGGCACGCAGCACGGCACAAGCGCCGGCCGTGTGACCGCGCACGGCTTTCCCGGGAGCTTGATTCCGCACGACACGGATCGACGGATCGACGGATCGACGGATCGACGGATCGACGGATCGACGGATCGACGGATCGACGGATCGCGAAGCAGTATGTGCCCCGTTCGATATCGACCACCGACGAACGTACGCGGAAAACGCAAAGGGGCGTCGCGCGCTGAACGCGCGACGCCCCTGGTTCATTCACGGAAAAGTGCCGACTATGCCGCGCGCTGCAGCAGGTCCGTGGCGAAAGACTTCGCATGCGCGACGGCTTCCTGCGCGTCGCCGAATACGCCGAGCTGATCCCAGTGCTCTTCGGCCGCGTAGGTGCCTTTCACGGCGAGCGCCCGCTGGACGCTCAATTGCGCCGCGTATCGGCCGTCGTCCAGCGGCCGGGCCGTCGCGACGACCTTGTGCGGCGGGCTGGCCCGCTCCGGCTGAACCAGCTCGACAGGGCCGCTGACCGTGCCGATATTCATCAACTCGTTTCTGGCGTTGCAGTCGGGGCAGTAGAAGCACCAGCCCGCGTCCTCCTGATGGTGCCTGACCTGCCCGCGAGCCAGCACGGCACGACATTCGACGTTTTCGCAGATGAACGGCATCGCAGTCTCCGGAGTTGTTTGTCGGAAATCCTAGCATGTCCGCGGGCGGTCAACCATCGGCATCCGCATGATTGCCGTGCCGGGGTTCCGGCGGGTTACGGAGACCCGGCCGCGGGAGCGTCGCCGTCTTTCGCTGCGCTGCAAAATCGGCGCGTTTCCCGGATCGGGAAGCCGCTGGCGCGACCGTGCGCCGGATCGTGCCCCACGCATTCTCGGAGAATCGTGCAAGAAATGCGGACTTGCGGAATAACGGTCACGCATGCTTCCGCGCGATGCTGTCGGTTCTTCATCTCCCACCGAGGAACGGACATGACCGGCCACAACATCGAACGGAAAGTGATCCTGATCACCGGCGCGAGCAGCGGCATCGGCGAGGCCACCGCCCGCTATCTGGGCGCGCGCGGCGCGCGCCTGATGCTCGGCGCACGCCGTACCGAACGCCTCGCCGCGCTCGCCGACGACATTCGCGCCGAGGGCGGCACCGCGGCCTGGCGCGCGCTCGACGTCACGCGGCGCGACGACAGCGTCGCCTTCGTCGACGCCGCGCTCGCCGAGTACGGGCAGATCGACGTCATCGTCAACAACGCGGGCGTCATGCCGCTGTCACCGATGGCGTCGCTGAAGGTCGACGAGTGGGACCGCATGGTCGACGTCAACATCAAGGGCGTGCTGTACGGCATCGCGGCCGCCCTGCCGGTGATGAATCGGCAGGGTTTCGGCCAGATCGTCAACGTGTCGTCGATCGGCGGATTGCGCGTATCGCCGACGGCCGCCGTCTATTGCGCGACGAAATACGCGGTACGCGCGATCTCCGACGGCTTGCGGCAGGAGAACGACAAGCTGCGCGTCACGAGCATCTGCCCGGGTGTCGTCACGTCCGAGCTGGCCGACACGATTACCGATCCGGTCGCCGCCGAAGCGATGACGCGATACCGGAGCATCGCGCTCGAACCCGACGCGATCGCGGCGGCCATCGCGTATGCGATCGCGCAGCCGGCCGATGTCGACGTGAACGAGATCGTCGTGCGTCCGACCGCGACGGTCGCGGGCTAGCAGACGACGCGTCTGCCCGAGCTCGTCCGGGATAAACTGTCGGCCCGACACCGAACCTGGAGAGGCTCAATGTTGATCCGCGTTGCGACACTGGCGGATGCCGTCCCGCTTGCCGAATTGAAGCGCGATACGTTTCGCGAAACCTTTCTGCAGGACGGGTTCGGCATCGACTATCCGCCGGACGATCTGGCCGAGTACGAAGCCCGGACGTACTCGGTTGCAGCGATCGCCGAGCAGCTCGGCGACCCGCAGTGCCGGACGTGGGTCGCGGAAGGCGACGACGGCACGCTGGTCGGATACGCGCATGCGGGGCCGTGCAAGCTTCCGCACCCGGACGTGACGGACGGTGCGGGCGAGATCCATCAGATCTATCTTCGACGCGGCACGCAGGGAACCGGCGCCGGACGGGCGTTGTTCGACGCCGCGCTCCAGTATCTCGCCGCGACGCGCCCCGGCCCGGTATGGCTGGGCGTGTGGTCCGGCAACGCGAAGGCCATCGCGTTCTACGAGAAGGCAGGCTTCAAGCGTGTCGGCACGTACGATTTCAAGGTCGGCGAATCGACCGATCTGGAGTTCATCTACCGCCGCTGACCGTCCGCTCCCGTCGGCATCGCGTAAGCGCGGCGCAAACGAATACAGGCAACCAGTGACGGCGTAAACGACGTTTTTCCCTCGTTTCGCGCCAAACGACACCATTCGAGGGTTCCGCGTAAAATCCGCCATTCCGGGGTTATCGATCAATTGCTTCGTCATGCATCGGATTGGATTCTTCGTTTGCCGCGGCTACGACGCGCTCGATCTTGGCGGCCCGTTGTCGGCCTTCAATCAGGTCGCCACGGCCGCCGGCCACACGCCCTACGATCTTCACGTCATCTCGCCCTCCGGCGGCCCGATTCCCGGCAATACCGGCCTGTCGATCGACACGAAGCCGATCGGCAGGCGCGCGTTCGACACCGTCGTGTTCGTCGGCGGCGATATCGCGCCGATGCAGACATCGGACAATATCGCCGCCGCCAGCAAGCTGGCCGCCAAGGCGTCGCGGGTGGCCAGCGTGTGCACGGGTGCATTTCTGCTGGCGGAAACCGGTTCGCTGGACGGCTTGAGAGCGGCGACGCACTGGCGCTACGCCGCGCAATTGCAGGCGCGCTTCCCGCGCACGCGGGTGGACGGCGACAGTATCTACGTCGTCGATGGTCATGTCTGGACGTCGGCGGGTATCGCGTCCGGCATCGACCTCGCGCTCGGGATGATCGAACGGGACATGAGCGCGGAGATCGCGCGCGAAGTCTCGCGGCTGCTGGTCGTTCCGTATCGGCGCCCCGGCGGGCAGTCGCAATTCTCCGCGATGTCGCGGATGGAGCCGGAATCGGATCGCATCCGCATCGCGCTGAATTTCGCCCGGGAACATCTGGCCGAAGCGTTGCCGGTCGAGCGGCTCGCCGATGCCGCCAGCTTGAGTGTGCGGCAGTTCGGGCGCGCGTTTCGCCGGGAAACCGGCGAAACGCCGGCGAGGGCCGTCGAGCGTTTGCGCGTCGAAGCAGCAAGGCTGCGCCTTCAGGGCGGCAGCGAACCGATCGAGCAGATTGCGCTGGCGGTGGGATTCACCGATCCGGAACGGATGCGCCGAGCGTTCGTCAAGCTGCTTGGACACCCGCCGCAAGCGGTTCGACGCGAGAGCAGGTCGAACGCGGCACGCTGATCGACCGACTGCCGATCGGCGCGCTGCGTGGTTGAGGTCTCGCTAACGAAGGATTGGCGCGCGAGTAGCGTGGCTACGCAACGCGCCGATTGGCCCGACATCGATCGCGGTCAATCCTTGACCGGCGGGTAAGCGTTCCACATGTCGCGATGCAGCTTCCACGCGCCGCCCTGCTTCAGGAAGACGAGCGTCTGCTTGGCGCGGATCTTCAGCTTTCCGTCACCGTCGCGAACCTCCACATCCGATACCTCCGTCACGACCCGGTCGTCACCGTAGAACTCGTCGTTACTGAACGATACGGTGCCGGGTTTCGATCCGGCATACCCGTTGGTGAAGTATTCGGCGATCGCGCGGCGGCCCGTGACTTTGTCGCCTCCCGGCGGCAACAGCGTACCGTCGTCGGTATAGAGGCGACCTATCGCGTCGTAGTCGCCTCGCGCGAAGGCATCCGCCCAACGCGCGTTCTCGGCCTTGATGGCCGCTTCGGGCAGGCGTTGCGCACCACCGGCGACAGCCGGCGCCGTGAATGCAAAAAAGGACATGCACGCTGCAAACGCAGCAGTACGAAGATGAATCTGTCGCATCGAGTGAGTTCCGAATCGGGTTTGAAGTGAAGAGGCGGCGATCCGCACGCGTGGCCCGCACGCGTGTCAGCGAACGCCGGGAACGCGTGCGAGCCCCTTCGATGCGCCGGGCAGCTTCTTGTCGACCATCGCGACGAGTTCGGGCCGCGCATCTCTCGGATGACCGGAGTGGAACGGCGGATCGGGATCGTATTCGACGACGAGTTGCGTGTATTCGGCCGCCTGCCGGCCGCGCAGCTTCGCCGCCACGCGCAGCGCGAAATCGATGCCCGCCGTCACGCCGCCGCCGCTCATGAAGCGGCCGTCGTCGTCTTCGACGAAGCGATCGGGAACGGGAATCGCGCCATACTCGGACAGCTTGTTGAGAAAGGCCCAGTGGCACGCGCTGCGCTTGCCGTCGAGCATGCCCGTCGCGGCGAGCACGAGCGAGCCGTTGCACACCGACGTCACGTGTCTGGCGCTTTCCGCCAGCCGCCGGATCTGCGCCTGATACGCCGGCCGCATCGGCGCCGACAAATCGGACCCGCCGGGCACGAGAATCATGTCGGTCTTGTCGATATCGGCCAGCCGTTCGGTCTTGCCGTACACGACGCCGAATTCGAGCGTCACGTCGCCGCCGTCGAGGCTCGCATAGCGAACGTTCGTATTCGGCAGCCGGTGGAAGATCTCGCTGGGGCCTGCGAAGTCGAGCAACGTGCCGCCGTCGTAGTTGACGATCAGGATCTCGAACGGCTCGTTCGGCGCGAGCAGCCCTGCGCTGCCCGTCCGTGCCAGCGCAGGCGTGGCGTGCCCGAGCAACGCGCCGCCGCCCAGCACGGCGCCGAGCGTGGCGGCGCTGCCGAACTTCAGGACATCGCGGCGCGAACGGCCTGCTCGCGTGAGTTGCCTGGCAGAGGCATGGTTATCGCTACTGTCGGTCAAGATGATTGCTCCTTGCACTTCGGCCCATCGGCGAGCGCAACCTCGCCGGGCCGGATGAAATAACCGCCACGGCCAACGGCGTGGCGAACGTGAAATCGGGATGGGGATGAGCCGGGATCGCGTGCCGGGCCCGGGAAGCGGGAAGCGCGAAGCGCAAACTCAAAGCTGCGACGCGCCGCCATCGACCACCAGCTCGGTGCCGACGACGTACGACGATTCGTCGCTGGCGAGATAGAGCGCCGCGTATGCGATATCGTCGGCCTTGCCCATGCGGCCCGCCGGAATCGCTGCGGTGAATTCGGCCTTGCGGTCGCGCACCCATTCGTCGGGCTTGCCCCACTTCGAGAGCAGCGGCGTATCGATCGGGCCGGGCGCGATTGCGTTGAAACGGATTTTCCGGTCGAGAAACTCGTACGACCAGCTGCGAGCCAGCGATCGCACGGCGGCCTTCGCCGCCGCGGTCAACGAGATGCCGTGCTTGCCGGTCTGCGCGACGAACGAGGTATTGAGGATCACCGACGAACCTTCGCGCAAGTACGGCAGCGCCGCTTGCAGCGTATACACCACGCCCTTGACGTTGACGTCCATGATGTCGTCATAGAGCGTGTCGTCGATGTCGTCGACGGCGGACGGGAAAGCCCAGCCGGCATTGGCGAACACGACATCGAGACCGCCGGACGACTCGTTGACCGCGGCGGCAATCGCGCGCATGTCGTCGAGCGACCGCACGTCGCCCTTGAGCACGACCGCCTGCTCGCCGAGCGCTGCCTTCACGCGCTCGAATACGGTCTCGTCGCGCCCCGTCACCGCGACGCGCGCACCTTCCGCAATGAACAGCTTCGCGGTGGCGAGACCGATGCCGCTGGTGCCACCGGTGATCAACACCGACTTGTTCTCGAGCCTCATCTTCCGTTCCTTTTCATGTCCGTGATCGATCGGGCCGAATACGCGACGCGCGATGGCGTTTGCGCGCGGGCTCCGGCTTGATCGCCCACGTGAAGTATGGAACGGGAGGTCAATGGCGCAAAGGCCGTATAACCCTCAAAAAACGCCATTCGGTGCGAACGGGCGCGACACACCGGACGACATCGTTCGCGGTACGTCGCTGGCGGCAATGCGATCGCTCGGCAAGTCGCGACTTCGCCCCGCGGCGTCTTCGGTTCGTCGACCGGATGACGCAAGCCGCCCTCGATCCGCGCCGGCGAACGGGGACACGCGCCGAAACCGGCGGATCGAGCGGTGACGGGCGCCAGCGCGCACGGGCACGGCCACGCACGCCGCGACCATCATTTGCGGGAGTGATGACACTCCCCTTTTTCTGTGGATTTGACCGGGAGAGCCGGGCCGACAACACTAGCCCGCAGTGCCGCACGAGACGGCACGCACCCGCCCCCCATCAGAGCCCGCCATGTACCCGACCGACACCGTGCAATCCCCGAGCGCCGCCCGGCCGCTCGCCGACCGGCAACTGCGCCGGATCGTCATCGCCTCCGTCGCCGGCAACGCGATGGAGTGGTACGACTTCTTCGTATACGGCACCGCCGCGGCGCTGGTATTCGGCCACGTGTTCTTTCCGCCCGGCGCATCGCCGCTCGCGGGCAGCCTCGCCGCGTTCGCGGCATTCGCGCTCGGCTTCGTCGCGCGCCCGCTCGGCGGGATCGTGTTCGGCCACGTCGGCGACCGCTACGGGCGCAAGGCGTCGCTCGTGTGGACGCTGCTGATCATGGGCGCATCGACCTTCGCGATCGGCCTGCTGCCGACCTATGCGCAGGTCGGCCTGTGGGCGCCGGCCGCGCTCGTCGTGCTGCGCCTGCTGCAGGGCATCGCGTCCGGCGGCGAATGGGGCGGCGGCGTACTGATGATCAGCGAGAACGCGCCGCCCGAGCAGCGCGGCTATTACGCAGCGTGGAGCCAGCTCGGCGTGGGCGGCGGCTTCGTGCTGTCGTCGGCCGCGTTTCTCGCCGCGCAGGCGCTGCCGGACGACATGTTCCGCACGTGGGGCTGGCGGCTGCCGTTCCTCGCGAGCGTCGCGATCTTCGCGATCGGCATCTATATTCGTCGCCATCTGCCGGAAAGCCGCGACTTCGAGCAGGCCGGCAAGCGCGGCGCGCACACGCATTTGCCGATCGTCGAGTGCATCCGCCGCCATCCGAAGGAAATCCTGCTCGCGATGGGGCTGCGTGTGGCCGAGAACGGCGGCGCGTACATCTTCCTCGCGTTCTCGCTCGTCTACGGCAAATACGTCGGCATCCCGAACGGCACGATGCTGACCGGCGTGATGATCGCGATGATCGTCGAGATGGGCGCGATGCTCGCATGGGGCCGCCTGTCCGACCGGATCGGCCGCAAGCCCGTGTACCTGATCGGCGCGCTGAGCCTCGTCGCGTGCGCGTTTCCGTTCTTCTGGCTGCTCGACACGCGCGCGACGCCGCTCGTGTGGCTCGCGCTGACGGTCGGCACGGCGGTGAGCCACGGCGCGATGATCGGTACGCTGCCCGCGCTCGTCGGCGAGCTGTTCAGCACCGAGGTGCGTTACTCGGGCGTCGCGCTCGGCCACGAAGTCGCGTCGATCTTCGCGGGCGGGATGTCGCCGTTGATCGCGACCGCGCTGCTCGCGCGCTATCACGCATCGTGGCCGGTGTCGCTGTTCCTCGTTGCGCTCGGCCTCGTGACCGTCGCGACGCTGTGCGCGATGCGCGAGACGCGCATCACGCCCGTCGACGGTTCGCGCGACCATTCGGCATGAACGCGCGACGCTCAGCGCCCGGCGTCGCGCCGCGCCCCGTCGAACGCCGGCGCCAGCCCGAGATGATCGAGCAGCCGCGCGAATTCGCCGAGCCGCTGCCGCATGTACGCCGGCACGTCGACCGCCGCATAGTCGTGGAAGCCGGCGCCCGTGCGTACGCCGTCGCGTCCGGCTTCCATGTTGCGCACGACGCTCGCGGCCGGGGCGAAGCGCGGGCCGATCTCGCCGGCCAGGTACGTCGACGCGTAGTACAGGATGTCGCAGCCGCCCCAGTCGATGAATTCGAGCAGCCCGAGCACCGCGAAGCGCGGGCCGAAGCCGGTGCGAATCGCCGTGTCGATGTCCTCGGCGCTCGCCACGCCCTCCTCGACCATCCGCGCGGCCTCGTTCATCGCGAGCGCCTGGATGCGCGGCACGATATAGCCGGGCGCCGGCCCGCAGATCACCGGCTTCTTGCCCACGCGTTCGAGCAGCGCCGCGAGCGCGTCGACGACGGCTCGGTCGGTCGCATCGCTGCGGCTGACCTCGACGAGCGGCATCAGCAGCGCGGGATTCAGCCAGTGCGCGTTCAGCATCCGCGCCGGGTGCGCGACATGGCGCTGCAATTCGGTGACGACGAACGTCGACGTGGTCGACGCAATCGTTGCGTGCGCATCGACGTGCTCGCCGAGCCAGTGCAGCGCGTCGGCCTTGGCATCGAGCACTTCGGGCAGCGCTTCGAACACGATATCGGCGTCGCGCACCGCGTCCGCCGCGCCGTCGCGCGCCACGAGCGCGATGCGCGCGACGACGGCGTCGGCCTGCGCGGCATCGATGCGGCCCAGTGCGACCTGCGCCTGCACGGGCCGGGCGAGCTCGCCGCGCGTGCGTTCGTCGAACGCGCGCAAGCCGGCCGCATCGCGCGGCCTGAAGTCGATCAGCGTCACGTCGAGGCCCGCGAACGCGAACACGAGCGCGATGCCCTGCCCCATGCGTCCCGCGCCGAGCACGTGGATGCGCGTCACATCGGCGGCCGCCTTCATGCCGCGTACCCCGCGTCGAGCAGCGCGCGCAGCGCGTCCTTCGACAGCGCCGCGAGCCCGAGCCGCTCCAGCGTGCGGCCTTCCGCATACAGGTCGCGCACCGCGACCGCACTCGCGATGCTCAGCAGCCCCTGCGCGACGGGCGTCGGCACGCCGGCCCAGCGCCCGCACGACACGATGAACGACAGCCCGAGCCGGGTGTCTTCGAGCATGTAGCGATGCGTGCGCAGATCGATCTTCTCGCGCCAGTCGCCGCTATCGGTCAGCTTGCCGTGCGCGCCGCGCCCGTACATCCACTCGTCGCCGTCGGTCGCATAGTGATCGGCGAGCGGGAAATGCGGCGCGCGGTAGCCGAGCGCTTCGCGCACCGCGACGCGTTCGGCGTCGAGCGCGTTCGTCACGCGGCGAATCGACGGCTGCGTGCCTTCGTTGTGGATGTCCCACGCATCGAAGTGTTCGAGCGGCCCGGCGTTCATCAGGATCAGCGGCGGGTGAATCACCGGGCCCGCGTTCATCAGCGCACCGGACAACGCATCCTCCACCGGCTCGACCGACGGATAGCCCGCCCGCAGCACGTCGAACGCCCAGCCGGCCGCGTTCGCCGGCCATACGCCGGTCGGCAGGCGCGTCGCGTACGCGCTGATCACGACATCGTTGTCGCCATGCTTGCGCACCAGGTACGGCAGCGTGCCCGTTTCGGCGAACGCGACGCGCGAACGGTTGCCGGCGTCGGCCGCCGCACGCGCGAACACCGCGCTGCCGAACGTGCCGGGCGGCAGGAACACGACCTGGCCGTCCTCCAGCAGCGGCGCGACCTGCGCGGCGAGCGCGTCGTGCGACGTGGCCGGCAGCGGCACCACGACGAGCCGTGCGCCATGCAGCGCGGCGGCGAGATCGTCGGTCGGGCGGATCGCGCCCGGCGCATCGCCGAGCGGCACCGCGCGCTTGCCGCGATAGTCGGTGACGTTCAGCACGCCAAGCGCGCGCAGCCGCGCATGCGGCTCGCGATCGCGCCGCCACCATGTCACGTCGTGGCCTTTTTCGAGCAGGTCGATGGCCGCCGCATGGCAGCCGTGGCCGCCGCCCAGAACACATACCTTCATCGTCTTCTCCCGGTGATCAAGTTTGTCCGAGACTACGCGGCCGCCCGCGCCGCGTCGCTTCGAAACGCGCAACGACGCGCCCGTTCGCGCAACGCATTCGCGAGGCTGCGCATACCGCCGCGCCCCCGCATCCGCCATGAGGTCCACGCATGCACATCGCCCTTTCCCGCCATGCGCCGAACCGGCTCGGCCTGCTGCAGGCGCCCGACGAAGTCGAACGCGCGGTCGCGCACCGGCTCGGGCCGCACCGGATGGCCGCGTCCGGCCGCGATCCGTTTCATGCGGAGCTGTACGAGGTGCCGCTGCATCACGGCGCGCTGCTCGAACTCTGCTACGGCCGCGAAACGCGCATCGATTTCGGCGACGACGCCGATCACTTCCTGTTCCGGCTGACGCTCGCCGGCGCGTGCGAGTTGCAGGCCGGCAGCGTCGTCGTGCGCGCCGGCCCCGGCGAGCTGACCGTGTCGTCGCCCGCGCTCGCGAGCCGTCTGCGCACGAGCCGCGATTGCCGCAATCTCGTGCTGCGGCTCGAACGCGGCGCGCTCGAACGCAAGTTGCAGGACATGCTGCAGGCCACGCTCACGCGGCCGCTGCAATTCGACCTCGCGGCCGGCCGTGCCGGCAAGGGCATGGGCGCGGCGCTCGTGCTGCCGACCTTCGAGTACCTGTGCCGGCTCGGCGCGCAGCCGGGCATCGGCGCGGCGTCGCCGGCGTTCGGTGCCGACCTCACCGCGTGGCTGATGTCGCTGCTGCTCACGCACCTGCCGCACGCGTACAGCGACGCGCTGCTGCGCGGCACGCCGCCGCTGCCCGCCTACGTGCGGCGCGCCTGCGCGCACGTCGATGCGCACCTCGGCGAACCGCTCGCGCTCGCCGCGCTGGCGGCCGTCGCCGGGGTCGCGCCGCGCACGCTGCAGCATGCGTTCCGCGCATTCCTGCACACCACGCCGGCCGCGTACGTGCGCGAGCGTCGGCTCGCCGCCGTGCACGCGGCGCTGCAACGCGGCGACGCGCGCAGCGTGACCGACGTGCTGATCGCGCACGGCATCCATGGCTTCGGCCATTTCGCGAAGGCGTATGCGCGACGTTACGGCCACGCGCCTTCGGTCACCGCGAGGCAAGCACGATGACGCACTCCGCCCCCGGCCGGGCGCCGGCCCGCTCCGATCCCGCGCCGCACGACGCGGACGCATCCGACGGCCTGCGCGTGCAGGATCTCGATCTCAACCTGTTGAAGACGTTTCGCGCGGTGTATGAAGAGCGGCACGTCGGCCGCGCGGCGCTGCGGCTCGGCGTCACGCAGCCGTCCGTCAGCTACGCGCTCGGCCGGCTGCGGCTGATGTTTCGCGACGCGCTGTTCGTGCGCACCGGCATCGGCGTCGAGCCGACCCCGCGTGCGCAACGGCTCGCGATCTCGGTCGACAAGGCGCTCGCGATCCTGCAGGACGTGCTCGACGAAGGCTCGCGCTTCGCGCCCGACAGCACGCAGCGCGTGTTTCGCCTGCACATGAGCGATTTCGCGGCGAGTGCATTCCTGCCGACGCTGCTCGCCGCGTTCGACCGGCGCGCGCCGGGCGCAGTGATCGAGACGCTGCACGTCGACGAATGCCAGCTCAACGTCGCGCTCGAATCGGGCCGCATCGACTTCGCGCTCGGGCATTTCGCCGATGCGTCGAGCCACTTCCAGCGCACCGCGCTGCTGCACGAGCGCTGCGTGCTGCTGATGCCGCGCCGCACCGCGCAGCGCGCCGGGTTGCCCGACGATTTCGTGCTCGACGGCACGGCGCCCGACACGCTGCGCTTCGTCGCGGTCACGTCGCATCCGCAATCGATGCAGTTGCTCGAACGGCACGAACTGATGCCGCGCGTGCGCGCGGCGCTGCCCGATTTCATGGTGGTGCCGGCATTGCTGCGGGACGGCGATTACGCGCTGATCCTGCCGGAGACGATCGCGATCACGTTCGCGGCACGCCAGCCGTGCGTGCTGTACGAAATCGCCGGCGCCGGCGAATGGGCCGTCAACGCGTACTGGCATCGCCGCTTCGATGCGGATCCCGGTCATCGCTGGCTGCGTGCGCTGCTGCTGGAACTGTTCAATATCGGCGAGCAGGCACCGTTCGACGCATGGCTCGCACCGCAGCCGCCCGCGTGCGCATAGCGGCGCAAGCGGGCTCGCCGACACGGTCAGAACGACGTGAGGATGCCCGCGACGAGCGAGCTCGCGGTCGCGCCCGGTTTCGCCACCGCGACGCCGCCGCCCGCCGCGCCATTGACGACGAAGCGTGCGTGCGCGCCGTTGCGCACCATCGCGGCGCCCGTGTACAGCACCGTGCGCTTCGACAGCGGATAGTCGAAGCGGATGCCGTACGAATCGGCGTTGCCGTCGCTGTCGGCCACCTTCCGGTAATGGCCGACGCTCAGCAGCAGCGACGCGCGCCCGATCGGCACCGTCGCGCTGAGTTCCATGATGTCGCTGTGCGGATAAGCGCTCTGGCTGTCGATCGCGGTCGCCACATCGGGACCGCCGCGATGACGCAGGTACAGCGCGGCCACCTTCACGACGTTGAAGTCGTACGAAATCGCACCAAGCGTGTAGTTGCCGTTCGCGGCCGTGCTCGTGGCGCCGAGCGTGGACGACGCGACCGGGCTGAACTTCTGCTGCATGTAGTCGACGTCGACCGACAGGCCGCCGTGCACGTAGTTGAGCCCCGCGCCGTACGTGTCGCCCAGCGTCGCCGGTTGCCCGGCCGCGCCATTCGTGCCGCGCGCGGCCATCGCGCGCAGCATGAAGCCCGCGTAGCGCGGCGACGTGTAGCGCATCGAATTGCGCACGCGCAGGAACGCGGGCCCGACGAAGTTGTTGGTCGCGTTGCCCCATGCGAGCCCCGCGCCGAGCCCGGGCAGGCTGTACGTGACGAGCGTCGTATGCAGGATCGTGTAGAGCTCGCCGAACTGCACGCCGCCGAACGGCCCCGTGATGCCGACCCACGCTTCGCGGCCGAACAGCGCGCTACCGTTCGCCAGTGCGCCGCTCGCCGCGTTGAAACCGTCCTCGAGCTTGAAGATCGTCGCGTAGCCGCCGCCGAGATCCTCGACACCCTTCAGCCCCCACTGCGACGCCCACAGGTTGCCGCTGCCCATGCGCGTCACGTGGTTCGGCCCGGCGTTCGCGTATTCGATCGCGGTGTCGATGCGGCCGTAGAGCGTCACGCTCGATTGCGCGACGGCAGGCAGCGCCGTGCACGCGAGCAGCGCGGCAAGCGGTACGGCAAGCCGGTCGGCCCGCCCGTTCGGTTGGTTCATGTTCGTCGTCCCGTGGAAGTGCCGGCGCCGGTCGGCCTCGCGCCGCGTGGTGTGAAGCGCGTTCGCCGCGAACGGCCAACGCTGCCGATAAAAAACGGGCCGAGTCTAGGAACGACAATTTCGGACGTCGACGCAATGCGCTCTATAACGCTTATAGATGCGCCGCATGAAGCGCGGGCGCCCCGCCGCACGCGCGCGGCGCGGCGGCCCGCGCGCACGGCCTCGGTGTTTTCTTTATCCGGGTCGGTAAATGTCCGTGTGGCGCGGCTGTCACTCCGGCTATGGCGGCCGAATTTGGCCGACTACGCTGCGTCTCCGATCGTGTCACCCGCACGCTTTCGCGCCGCGACGGCGCCCGGCCCGCCGGGCCGATGCCGCGCTTTTCCACCGCCCGCTCCTGGAGAACCCGCATGTCCGCATCCACGGCCCGCGCTGCCGACGGCAAGCGCTATACGTACGAATGGTATGTCGTCGTCATCTGCATGCTCGCGTACGTCTTTTCGTTCGTCGACCGCCAGGTCCTCGTGCTGATGATCGAACCGATCAAGCGCGACCTGCACCTGTCCGATACGCAGTTCAGCCTGCTCAACGGCTTCGCGTTTTCGCTGTTCTACGCGGTGATGGGCCTGCCCGTCGCGTATCTCGCCGACCGCTATGCGCGCCCGCGCATCATCTCGCTCGGCATCGCGCTGTGGAGCGTCGCCACCGCCGCGTGCGGGCTCAGCCAGCATTTCGTGCAGATGTTCGTCGCGCGGATGGGCGTCGGCGTCGGCGAGGCCGCGCTGTCGCCCAGCGCGTATTCGATGCTCGCCGACTACTTCCCGAAGGAGAAGCTCGGACGCGCGATCGCCGTGTATTCGCTCGGCTCGTTCATCGGCGGCGGCATCGCGTTCCTGATCGGCGGTTACGTGATCGCGCTGCTCAAGCATGCGAGCGCCTTCACGCTGCCGGTCGTCGGGCAGGTGCATGCGTGGCAGGTCACGTTCCTGATCGTCGGGCTGCCGGGGATCCTCGTTGCGCTGCTGTTCGCCGCGACCGTGCGCGACCCTCAGCGCAAGGGGCTCGCGCAGGATCGCTCGGGCGCCGTGCGGCGCGTGTCGATGCGCGATTCGCTGCGCTTCGTCGGTACCCACCGCGCGACCTTCTCGTGCCACTACCTCGGCTTCTCGTTCTACGCGATGACGCTGTACTGCCTGCTGAGCTGGACGCCTGCGTTCTATATCCGCCGCTTCGGGATGACGGCCGTCGAAGCCGGCTACACGCTCGGCATCGTGCTGCTCGCCGCCAACACGGCCGGCGTGTTCTGCGGCGGCTGGCTCAACGACTGGCTGTTGCGGCGCGGCCGCGGCGATGCGCCGATGCGCGCCGGCGCGATCGGCGCCGCCTGCATGGCGATCCCCGCGACGCTGTTCACGCAGCTCGACAGCCTGCCGGCGTCGCTCGCGATGCTGGTCGTCGCGATGTTCTTCGCGTCGTTCCCGATGCCGACGTCGACCGCCGCGATGCAGACGCTCGCGCCGAACCAGATGCGCGCGCAGATCTCCGCGCTGTTCCTGCTCGTGTCGAACCTGATCGCGCTCGGGATCGGCACGACGGTCGTCGCGCTGTTCACCGATCGCGTGTTCGGGGCGCCGGCCGCGGTCGGCCATTCGATGTCGATCGTCAACGTCGCGGCGGCCACGCTGGCCGCGCTGCTGCTCGCCGTCGGCTGCCGCCACTATCGCCGCAGCCTCGATCGCGAACGCGGTCACGCGTCGGCCGCGGCGCCGCAGGCGGCCGGCGCAGGCGACGCGATCGCCGTGCGCTGACACGCCGGGCACCTGAGCGCGCCCACGAATCATCCATCCCACTGATTCAGGCATCGCTTTTTAATCGATTTGATTTATACGATGCCCGTCCCTATTCTCGATCGCATGACGGCGCGGCGCGCTGCCGCGCCGCTTTCCTCTACCCCACGGAATTTCCCATGCAAGCGAACCGCCACCAGGTCCGGATCGACGCGCTGATCGACGCGGCGCAGGACATCCGCTGTTTCCGGGTCTCGCGCGTTGACGGCCAGCCGTTCGACGCGTACGAGCCGGGCGCCCATATCGACGTCACCGCGCCGTCCGGCATCACGCGGCAATATTCGCTGTGCGGCGACCCCGACGAGCGCGGCAGTTATCTGTTCGCGGTGAAAAAGGAAACGCGCTCGCGCGGCGGCTCGCGTTCGCTGCACGACGACGTGCGCGTCGGCGCCGAATTGTCGATCGGCACGCCGCGCAACCTGTTTCGTCTGACGGATGACGCGAGCGAGCACGTGCTCGTCGCGGCCGGCATCGGCATCACGCCGCTGCTGTCGATGGCGTACGCGCTGAACCGGCGCGGCGCGCGCTACCGGTTGCATTACTTCGCGCGCAGCCGCGAGCACGCCGCCTTCGTCGACGAACTGTCGGTCGAACCGTTCGCATCGCACGTGACGTTCCATTACGGCGTCGAGCCCGATGCGCTCGCGGCCGAGCTCCGCGGCTGCGTCGCGTCGATCGATGCGCACGCACATGTCTATACGTGCGGCCCGGGGCCGTTCATGGATGCGGTCGTCGCCGCGGCCGCCACGCGCGTTCCCGACGACGCGATCCATCTCGAACGCTTCGCGGCGGACCCCGTCGCCGCGGAGACGGGCCACGCCGCAGCCGACACCGGCGCTGCCGACGGCTTCGAAGTGCGCCTGCGGCGCAGCGGGCAATCGGTGCGCGTGACGCCCGACACGTCGATCGTCGACGCGCTCGCGCGCATCGGCGTCGAAGTCGATACGTCATGCGGCGAAGGCGTGTGCGGCACCTGCATGGTGCCCGTCGTCGACGGCGAGCCCGATCACCGCGACCACTGCCTGAGCAAGGCCGAGCGCGCGAGCAATGCGGTGATCTGCTGCTGCGTGTCGCGCGCGCGTTCCGCCGTGCTGGTGCTCGATCTCTGATACGCCGAGTGCGTCGACATGCGGCGGCGCCGACCTGGCGATCGACCCATGCGCCGGAGACCGGTGCAGGCCGGCGCCGGCGACCTCCATCGGCCGCCCGTCGCGCCCCGCCCGAGCGTCATTCGTCGAAGCGCTCGACGATCTCGGCGAGCAGCGCGCGCATCCACGCGTTGCCCTCGTCCTCGTGGAAGTGCTCGTGCCAGTGCATCGTCACCGGCGCGGGCGGCAGCGTGACCGGCAGCTCGTACAGGCGGAATGCGTTGTCGCGGTTCAGGATCTGCGCGAGCCGCTTCGGCAGCGTCGCATACAGATCGGTGACCGACAGCACGCTCGGCAACGCGACGAAGTGCGGCACCTCGAGCGCGATGTTGCGGCCCACGCCCTGCGCGCGCAACGCATCGTCGAGCGCGTGGTGGCTGTGCTCGACCGATTTCACGTTGACGTGCGCGGCGCGCACGAACTGCTCGAGGCTCAGCGCGGCCGCCGTCGGCAGCCCGCGCCGGCGCCCCGTCATGCATACGTAGGTTTCCTCGAACAGCACCTGGTGGCGCGTGCGCGGCATCAGCTCCGGCAGGTTGCCGATCGCGAAATCGAGCCGGCTCGCGCGCAGCGCTTCCTCGATCTCCTCCACCGGCAACGGCTGCACGCTCAGCGTCACGCGCGGCGCACGGTCGCGCAGCGCCTGGCAGATCGCCGGCAGATACGCCATCTCGCCCGCATCCGACAACGACAGCCGGAACGTGCGCGTGCTGGTGGCCGGATCGAAGCGCTCCGCGTAGCGCAACGCGACGCGCACCATGTCGAGCGCCTTGCCGACGATGCCCGCGAGTTCGAGCGCGACCGGCGTCGGCTGCATGCCCGAACGCGTCCGCACGAACAGCGGATCGTCGAACAGCGTGCGCAGCCGGCCGAGCGAATAGCTGACGGCCGGCTGCGACAGCGCGAGCCGCTCGCCGGCCTTCGTCAGGCTGCGTTCCTCGACGATCGCCTGGAACACGCGCAACAGGTTCAGATCGAGATGATCGACCGACGTCATCACCGCCTCCACTATTCGTCGAATTGATGCGTGAACGCATTCTAAATCAGTGAAGCGGATTCTTATGCACGCACCTGGCGTCTTGCCGTCACGCTTCCGGCCGATGGAACATCTCGTGGATCACGCCGCGCAGCCATGCGATGCCCGGGTCCGCCGCGAACTGCACGTGCGTGTGCATCTGGATTTCGATCGGCGGCAGCACGAACGGCAGCGGAAAGATCCGGAACGCGCGGCCGCGATTGAAACGCTCGGCGACGCTGCGCGGAAAGATGATCGCCAGATCGGTGCGCTGCACGATCTCCGGCGCGACGATGAAATGCGGCAGGCGCAGCACGACGGTGCGCTCGACGTGCAGCTCGTCGAGCCACTTCTCGACCATCCGGTGGCCGGTCGCGTTGCTGCTCGCATAGACGTAGCGCAGCGCGGTCAGGTCTTCCTGCGTCGGCGCGCGTTTGCGCAGCGGATGGCCGGCCCGCACCATGCACACGTGCTCGTCGGAGAACAGCGTTTCGCTCACGCAGCCGGGGCCCGGGTCGGGTACGTAGCCGAGCGCGAGATCGATCTCGCCGCTGCGCATCGCGGCGCCGACGGCATCGACCGCCGCGCTTGCGATGTCGACGCGAATGCCCGGCGCGGCTTGCGCGAGTTTCGCGAGCAACGGCGGCAGGAAATAGAACTCCGACATGTCGGACATCGACAGGCGAAACGTGCGGCTCGCGGTAGCCGGATCGAAATGCGCGACCTGCTGCACCGCGAGATCGATGATGCCGAACGCGCGCGTCAGCGGACCATGCAACTGGCGGGCGGCATCGGTCGGCGCCATGCCGGCGGGCGTTCGCACGAACAGCGGATCGTCGAACAGGTTGCGCAGGCGCCGCAATGCATGGCTGACGGCCGGCTGCGTGAGCCCGAGCCGCTCGCCGGCCGCGGTCAGGCTGCGCAGTTCCGAGATCGCGAGGAACACCCGCAACAGGTTGAGGTCGGTAACGACCGGATGGGATTTGGTCATGGCGCTCGTGAGCCGCGGCGGGGGCGCGTCGACCCGACCGGCGAGCGGTCGCGCGACGCGGCGCAGACTACTCGGCCGATGTTATCTCAAAACTTTCGCTGGCCATCGGGAAATGCGGCGTGGCGCCTGTGAACGGCGGCAGCGCGTCGAAATCGGCGCGCATCCGCAAGCGGACCGGCGACGCCAGCGCGCGCGCCAGGGCATCGACATCGTCGAACACGACCTTGTTGCGCTGCATCGCGTCCGCACGCGGCGCCGGCAGCGCGCTCCGGTAATCGACGCGCGTGTAGATCTCGATCGCGCGGACGCCCGGCAATTGCGCCATCAGCGGCGGATGACGATCGAGGTAATGCGACAGCCACGCGTTCGGGTCCTCGGCGTTACCTTCGTAGCTGACGAGGTAGGTGCAGCTTCGCGCAACTGCGGCCGCGCCGGCACCGGGCAGCGGAATCCGGCGCACGGCCATCGCCTGCTGCGCGACACGCCACCCCGCCGCCTGCCATCGCCTCACGCATGCGGGCGCGGCGCCCGTCGGCGCGAGCATCGCTTCGAGCGTGTCGAGTTCGCGGAAATAGCCTTGCAGCACGCATGCGGGAGATGGCGGGCGGGCGACGGGATCGGCGTGGTCGGCCGCCGCCGCGACCGGCCGATGCACGACCAGCCGCGTCAGACCGGGCGCCCGACGCAGCACCGCCACCGCCTCGTCGATACGGGGTAGCGGTCCGTCCGCATTGTCGGCGTCGCCACGATCGACGATCAGAAACAGGCAGACTTCCATCCGTCACCCCGCCTGCGCGGCCAGCGGATGCGCGAGCCGATGGAACGCGCGACCGAAATAGATCAGCCCGTCGGCGGCCGCATGCAGCGCGATGTGGTCGACCTCGACGAACATCACCGAATGCGAGCCGACCGACTTGCTGTCGACGATGCGCCCTTCGAGGCTGACGTTCGCGTCGGCCAGCACCGGCACGCCGGTCTTGCCGTCCCGCCAGCGCGTGTCGTCGAAGCGTGCGTCGCCCGGCGCCGGCGTCATGCCGGCGAACGTCGTCGCGACTTCCTGGCACGCGGACGGCAACAGGTTGATCGCGACGCGCCCGTTGCCGCGCATGATGTCGTGCGCGCGGCTGCCGCGATTGATGCACACCAGCATCGTCGGCGGCGTGTCAGTCACGGAGCAGACGGCGCTCGCGGTGATGCCCCAGCGGCCATGCGTGCCGTCGGTGGTAATGACGTTGACGCCGGCCGGCAGGCGCGACATCGCCTCGCGAAAATCCCGGCGGACGTCGTCGTGAATCGTTGCATCGTTCATCTCATGCTCCTGCTGCAAGGAATCGGGGTGGCGGCCGATCACGGATACGGCGTGACGGGTGCGATGCCGGCGAACACGGCGCCGGAGCCGTCGTAGGTCGCTTCGCCGAGAAACGCGTGCTGCGTGACCACGATCGAATCGCGCACCAGTTGCTGCAGACGGTTCTCTCGATAGATCGCGGCCGTCCCCGCCAACTGGTACGCGTGCATCACGACCTTCGCGCAGACCTGCGCGGCATGTGTCGCGCTCAGCCGCAACAGGTTCGTCTGCTGCGTCGAAACCGGCTGGCCGGCGGCCAGCGACGCCCACGCCGCCTCCGCCGTCTCGTAGAAAAACGCGCGCGCGCTGCGCCAGTCGGCCTCGGCCTTCGCGAGCCCTTCGCGGTAGTACGGGCGATCGGCGAGGCGCGGCGCGCCGGTGGTCGTCTTCGTCGCGCCCGACATCGCGGTGAGCAGGTCGAGCGCGGCCCGCGCGATGCCGACGTTCACGGCCGCGTGCACCTGCGCCTGGTATGCGACGGCCGGATAGCGGTACAACGGCTCGTCGACGGTCGGCTCGCCGCCGCGCACGAAGGTCCACGCTTCGGCGACGAACCGGTCGTCCAGCGCGAGATCGTGGCTGCCGGTGCCCTGCATGCCGACCACGCGCCAGTTCTCGACGATCTCGACGTCGGCGGCCCGAAACACCGCCGTGAACGGCTTGCCCGGCGCGCCGCCGTCGGCCGGCGCACCGCCGATGCCGACGCCGATCCAGTCCGCGCCCTTGCAGCCGCTCGCGAAGCGCCAGCGGCCCGTCACGCGGTAACCGCCCGGCGCGCGCCGCGCCGGTTGCAGCGGATAAAGCCCGCCCGCGAACACCTGGTCGGGGCCGTCCGCGTAGATCGTGCGCTGCGTGTCGAGCGGCAGCGCGGCGAGATAGGTATTGGCCGAGCCGAACGCCGCGACCCACGCGGCCGATCCGTCGGCGATCGCGATCCGTTCGAGCATCGCGAGGAATACGTGCGGCGGAAGCGCGTCGCCGCCGAAGCGCGCCGGCGTACCGGCGCGAAAGATGCCCGCGCGCTTCATCATCGCGATCACGTCGCGCGGCACGTGCGACAGCCGGTCGAATTCGTCGCGCCGGCGCTCGACCTCGGCGATCACCGCATCGAGCGGCAGCGGTGCACCGTCGGCAGGTTGCGACGGAACGGGCGCGTCGTCGGACACGACGGCGCGGATGGCGGAATTGGCTTGCATGGTGACTTCCTGAAAGGACGAAGGGTCTGGAGCAAAGACGGGCGGCGGTCAGCGCGATCGGGCCGCATCGCGCATCGCCTTCGGATGGGTTTCGGGCGCGATGCAGGTCGCGACGACCGTGATCGCGCCGAGGATCACGAGATAGATGACGATCGGCGTCGCGCTGCGGTAATGCGCGAGCAGCGCGGTCGCGATCATCGGCGACAGTCCGCCGCCGAGGACCGACGCGATCTCGCGGCCGATGCCGAGCCCGGAAAAGCGCAGGTGCACCGGCAGCAGCTCGCTGATGAACGCCGGCTGCGCGCCTTCGAGGATGCCGATCGCGACGCTGTTGGCCAGGATCAGCGCGACGATCACGTGCGAGAACGTGTGCGACTGCAGCAGCGTGAAATACGGATACGCGATCAGCACCACGGCGACGGCGCCGAGCAGATAGACGGGCTTGCGGCCGACCCGGTCGGTCAGGCGGCCCGCGAGCAGCGTCACCGGGATCATCAGCAGCATCGATATCACGAGCCCGCTCAGCAGCCACGATGCGTCGAGGCCGATGAACTTGCCGTACGCGAGCGAGAATGCGAAGAACAGGTACGACACCGCGCCTTCGCCGAAGCGCAACCCGAATACGGTCAGCACTTCGCGCGGGCATTCGCGCAACACGTCGACGAGCGGCGTCGCGCTGGCCTGCTGCGTCGAGCGCGCTTCGGCGAACGCCGCGCTTTCGCCGATCGAACGGCGCATCCACAGGCCGAACCCCACCAGCACGACGCTCGCGAGGAACGGGATGCGCCAGCCCCAGCGTTCGAGGTCCGCCGCCGGCAACTGCTGCACGAGCAGGAACGCCGCGGTCGACAGCACGAAGCCGAACGCCGCGCCGCACGGACTCCACGCGGCCAGCGCACCGCGCCGGCCGACCGGCGCGTTCTCGTGAATCAGCAGGATGCTGCCGCTCCATTCGCCGCCGGCCGCGAGCCCCTGCAGCACGCGCAGCAGCACGAGCGCAACGGGCGCGGCGATGCCGATCTCGCGATAGGTCGGCAACAGCCCCATCCCGACGGTCGCCGCACCCATCGTCAACATGGTTAGCATCATCACGGTCTTGCGGCCGTATCGATCGCCGATGTGCCCGCACAGCAGGCCGCCGATCGGACGCGCGACGAAGCCCACCGTGAAGCCGCCGAACGCGGCGATCGTGCCGGTCAGCGGATCGCTGCCGACCGGAAAGAACAGCTTGCCGAACAGCAGCGCGGCGGCCGTCCCGTACAGGAAGAAGTCGTACCATTCGAGTGCCTGTCCGAGCACGGCGGTCGCGACCGCACGTCGGACCGAACTGGTGCTGCGAGAAACGGGCAACGTAACCGCTGACAGGGGCGCTGGTGAGTTCATGGGGAGCCGGTAATAAGTTCAGTTGTCCTGCCTGTCCGGTATCCGGCGGCAGGTCCGCGATCGAATCTGTTCACTGCGTCCGAATCACGATAAGAGCGTGGCCGGATGCGGTCAAATTCCCGCCAAAAATGGCGCCCATGAATGACATGCATGCGCACGCCGAATCGTGACGCGCCCGCCTAATTATCCATAAGGCTTATTTGATTGCCTTTTTTAGATCAATTTGACGGATGAAATCGCGACGACGAAACTGGTTCTGCCAGCCGCACGAGGTCCGCCCGATCGGGCCTTGCACTTCCTCGCGACTCTTTCCCCACGACGACGATGAGCGACATTCCCTACCAGACGATCGACACCCGCGCGTTGCATGGTCTCGCGCAGCCCGACCGCATCGCGCCCGCGATGTATCACGACCCCGCGCTGTTCGAGGCCGAACTCGACCGCATCTTCTACCGCACCTGGATCTGGGTCGCGCACGAGAGCGAGCTGCCGAATCCGGGCGACTTCGTCACGACGACGATCGGCCGCCAGCCGGTGATCGTCGTGCGCGACAAGACCGGCGACATCAACGTGCTGCAGAACCGCTGCCGCCATCGCGGCGCGACCGTGTGCGAAGCGCACAAGGGCAACGCGAAGGGCTTCACGTGCCCGTATCACAGCTGGTCGTATGCGCTCGACGGCACGCTGCGCGCGCTGCCGTACGGCGACGGCTACGAAGGCGTGTGCGAGAAAGCCGACCTGCCGCTCGTGAAGCTGCGCGTCGGCGTGTACCAGGGGCTGGTGTTCGCGAGCTTCAACGACGCGATCGAGCCGCTCGAGGATTTCCTCGGCGGCGCGAAGCCGTGGATCGACCTGTTCATGAAACAGGGCGCCGGCTACCCGATCAAGGCGAACGGCGAGCACAAGTTCAAGTTCAAGGGTAACTGGAAGATCCAGCTCGAGAACACCACCGACCTCTACCACTTCCCGGTCGTGCACAAGTCGTGGATGAAGTCGATCGACGACGAGACGGCCGCCGCGATCACGAGCTTCATGACGAGCGAGGACGCGTTCTGCCGCGCGCTCGGCAACGGCCACAGCCTCGCGGTGCTGATGCCCGAGCTGATCGATCTCGACGAGGACGACGGCGCGCCGCTGCCCGAACGCTTCGCATCGCTCGCCGCGACGCTCGCCGAGCGCCATGCGCCGGACGAAGTGCGTCGCATCGTGCGCTCGCTGATGGGCGTCGGCTTCAACCTGAACCTGTTCCCGAACCTCGCGCTGTCGATGGCGTTCTTCCGCGTGCTGCGGCCGATCTCCGCGCACGAGACCGAGATCCGCCACGTCGCGCTCGCGATGGACGGCGGCCCCGACGAAGCGAACCGCGAGCGGCTGCGCATTCACGAGCACTTCCAGGGCCCGTTCGGCTTCGGCAGCCCCGACGATGCGGAAGCGTGGGAGCGTGTGCAGCGCGGCGCCCACGCGGGCCCCGACGTGCCGATCCTCGTGAATCGCGGGCTGAACCGCGAGACGACCGCCGCGAACGGCGAAAAGACCGCGCATGCGACCGACGAGACCGGCATGCGCGAGGCCTACCGGCAATGGCGCAACATGATGGAGCAGCAATGATGGACGACCGCAACGCCCTTTTCTCCGAGCAGACCTTCGCCCGTGCAGTCGAATTCGTGTGGCGCGAAGCGGAGATGCTCGACCGCCGCGACTACCGCGCGTGGCTCGACCTGTGGGATCCGGCCGGCCACTACGTGGTGCCGATCGATCCCGACACGACCGATTTCGCGGCGACGCTGAACTACGTGTTCGACGACCGCGACATGCGCGAGAAGCGCGTGCAGCGGATGATGTCCGGCTATTCGGCATCGGCCGCCGATGCGGCGCGCACGGTGCGCACCGTGTCGCGCTTCACGCTGGAAAGCAGCGGCGCCGACACCGTCGAGCTGAAATCGGCGCAGGTCGTCGTCGCGTACAAGCGCGGCGTCGCGACGCTGTTCGCGGCCGACGTCGCGCACAAGCTGCACGTCGATGCCGACGGCGAGATGCGCATCGCCGAGAAAGTCGTGCGCCTGATCGATTCGACCGAAGCGCTCAGCGCGATCGGCTTCCTGCTGTAAGCCGCGGCCGGTTCGCCGTCGCCGACGCAACGGTGAGCCGGTCACCGTCACCTGTGAGCGGCCGGCGGTTCGCCGTCGCCCGCACAAAGGTGAACCGGTCACCTTCACCTTTCAGCGGCGAGCGCTTCGCCATCGCTCGCGCAACGGTGAGCCCGTCACCTTCACCTATCCGGACGACCATGCCCACACTCGAAGTTTTCCTGCCGGCCGGCCATGATGACGCGCGCAAGGCCGAACTGATCGCCCGACTCAGCAACGCGACCGTCGACGCGATCGGCGCACCGATCGAATCGGTGCGCGTGCTGCTCACCGAGCTGCCCGCGACGCATATCGGCCTCGGCGGCCGCAGCGCCGCGGACGGCGCGCCGCCATCGCTGCCGGTGATCGTCGCGATCCTGATCGCCGGCCGCACCGACGAACAGAAACGCGCGCTGATCGCCGCGCTGTCCGACGCGGGCGCGACCGTGCTCGGCGCGCCGCTGCACGCGACGCGCGTGATCGTCAAGGACATTCCGAACACGGACTTCGGCATCGGCGGCCAGACCGCGCGGGCGCTGGGGCGCTGACCATGCGCCGCGCATCGCTGCCCCGCCGTGATGCGACGCAGCCGCTAGGCGGGCGCGTCGGCGAGCGGCAGCGTCACGCGGCAGTCGAGCCCGCCGCCCGCGGCCCGGCTCGCGGCGATCCGCCCGCCGTGGCGCGCGACGATGCTCTTGCACAGCGACAACCCGATGCCGTTGCCGCCGACCTTCGACGACGAGAAGCCGTCGAACAGCCGGTCGTGCGCGCCGGCTTCGATGCCCGGGCCATTGTCGATCGCCCGCAACTCCGCGTGACCGGCCACGTTCGCGGTGCCGAGCGTCAGCGTGCGCGGCACGCGCTCGCAACTGGCGAACGCCTCGATCGCATTGAACGCGAGATTCAGGATCACCTGCCCGATCAGCACGCGCTCGCAGCGGATCGGCAGCGGCGCGTCGGCCTGCACGATCGCGACCGTCACGCCGGCCTCCTTCGCGCGCAGCTCGATGAAGTACGCGACATCCGCGAGGATGTCGCGCAGGTCGGCCCGCACGACGACCGGCTCGCGCTTCACGATGAATTCGCGCACGCTCTTGATGATCAGCGCCGCATGCTCGGCCTGCCGGTCCGCGCTGCGCAGCCCCCAGATCGCGTCGTCGACGGCGCCGTTGCCGTTCAGCCGCCGCACCGCGCCTTCGATGAAATTGCGCACGGCCGCGAGCGGCTGGCTCAGTTCGTGCGCGATCACGGTCGCCATCTCGCCCATCGCGTTGTAGCGGCCCGCGTATTCGAGCATCCGCGCTTCGGCGCGGCGCGCGTCCTCGATCGCGACTTCGTCGCTCACGTCGCGGAACTGCACGAGCAGCCCGTCGAGATCGTCTTCGATCTCGACCTGCCGGCACAGGATGCGCAGCCAGCACGCCGAGCCGTCGCGCCGCACGATCCGGTAGCGCTGCGGCGCGGACGGATGCGCCGACGGTGCATCGCGCAACTGCGCGACGAGCCGGTCGCGATCGGCCGCGCAGCAGTAGTCGAGCACCTCGCCGAGCGGCTCGTCAGGCGCGAGCCCGAGCACGCGGCGGCCCGACTCGCTGATGAACTGCACGCCGCCGTGCGGCGTCACGACCGCGATGCCTTCGTCGAGATCCTGCATGAACTCGCGCAGCCGCGCCTCGTAGCGGCGCAACTGCTGGCGAACCGCCTCCTCCGCGCTGATGTCGCGGAACTGCACCATCACGACGTCGCGCCCGCGCAGCGGCACGTAGGTCGCGGTGGCCTCGGACAGCATGTCGACGCCCGTGCGCGATCGATAGCACCATTCGTACACCTGCGGCCCGTCCACGCGCGCACGATCCCATGCGCTCACCGCGATCTCGCGCCGGTACTTCGGCTCGGGGCGCGTCATGTCCGGCGCCTTCAACGGCAGCAGTTCCTCGACGGAAAAGCCGAGCGCGATGCACGCCGCGCGATTCGCCCACACGATCGCCCGGGTGCGCGCGTCGTGCAGCAGCACGCACGTGGTCAGCGCGTCGAGCAGCCGGTGGAAATCGTCTTCGTCGGGAAAACTCATGATCGGATTCGGAGGAAGGCGCGCGGCGTCGCGCGGCCGGAAACCCAACATAGCACCGGCGCGCGCCGATCGCATCTGAAGATTTCTTTAGGCCGGCACGGAGCGTCACCAGTCGCGCGGCCCAACGCACCAATTGCTGCGTGTTTTCGGCGTTTCTAGACTAGGGTCTGTTTGCATATGAAACGCACATGCGAATGCCCGACATCGCCCCACTCCCAGGAGACTTTCATGCCGCAAGCCGCCCTCGCCATCGAATCCGCGCCGGCCTCGCCGCCCGCGGCCAGTCCTGCGGCAGGACCGTCGTCGCCGCTCGACGCGGTGATCGACACCGTCGCCGCGCGCCGCGAGGAATTCGAGCGGCTGTCGCACGTGCCGCGCGACGTCATCGCGCTGTTCAAGCAGGCCGGCATCTATCGCGCGGGCACGCCGCGCCGCTTCGGCGGCGACGCGCTCGCGCCGACCGCGTTCCTCGACACGATCGAACGGATCGCGACCGCCGACGGCTCGGCCGCGTGGGTCGCGAGCTTCGGCTCCGCGAACGTCTACCTCGCCGCGCTGCCGCTCGCGACCCAGGCCGAGCTGTACGCGAGCGGCCCCGACCAGGTGTTCGCGGGCGGCCTGTTCCCGGTGCAGCCCGCGCTGGCCGCGCCGGGCGGCTGGCGCGTGAACGGCACGTGGAAATTCGCGAGCGGCTGCAAGGGCGCCGACTGGCTCGGCGTCGGCATCGCCGTGCCGGGCGCGCAGGACGCCGCACCGAACAAGCCGCGCACGGCCGTGTTCCGCGCCGCCGACGTCGAGATCGTCGAGAACTGGAGCGTGGTCGGCATGCAGGGCACCGGCAGCCACGACCTGCGCGTGAACGACCGCTTCGTGCCCGAAGCGTGGACCTTCGTGCGCGGCGGCGAGCCGACCGTCGACGAGCCGCTGTACCGCTACCCGACCGTCGCGTATGCGGCGCAGGTGCTGGCCGTCGTCAATCTCGGCCTCGCGCGCGCGGCGCTCGACGTCGTGAACCGCATGTCGGGCGGCCGCCAGACGACGACCGGCGCGCCGCGTCTCGCCGATCGCGCGTATTTCCGCATCGAGCTCGCGAAGGCCGAGGCGCAACTGCGCTCGGCGCGCGCGTTCTTCTACGATGCGACCGACTCGGTCTGGCAATCGATCCTCGCCGGCAATCCGGTGACGCCCGACCAGGTCAGCCTGCTGCGGCTCGCGGCCACGCAGATCGCCCGCGAAGGCGCGAGCGTCGTCGAGCGCGCGTACCGCCTCGGCGGCACGGCGGCGATCTATCGCACGCATCCGCTGCAGCGGCTGCTGCGCGACGCGATGGTCGTCACGCAGCATGCGTTCCTCGCCGAAGGCAACTTCGACGGCGCGGGCGCGGTGTTTACCGGCGTCACGCCGTTTCCCGGCTATCTGTGACCCGCATCGACCGACGCCTTTGACGAATGCGCATGAAGCCGGACCCGACGCGCCGTCGCCGGCCGGTTCATGCACCCGACCGATTCCTCTGGAGAACCCGATATGTCCGATTCGAATCCGCTGCCGCTGCGCGTGCTGTTCTGCTGCGGCGTGTCGCAGAATTTCTTCGACCTGTCGCGCGAGCGGATCGGCGAAGTGTGGCAGGCGTACGGCGCGATGCTCGCGGCCGTCGAAGCGATGCCCGGCGTGCGCGTGCTCGGCGTGATGGACGACGACCGCCTCGTGGTCGGCCAGGCCGACGGCGCGCCGTGGACCTTCTACATCATGGCCGACGTCGCCGATTTCGACACGACGGTCGCCGTGTGCAACCTGTACCGCACGACACCCGTCGGCGAATACAACCTGTGGCGCTACGGCAAGATCGAGGCACGCGTGGGCCGCGCGCTGACCGTGCCGCCGGCCGCGCAGCCCGCGGCGTGAGGCGCGCGATGGCCGACTCGTCACCTGCCGCGATCGACGCGCTCGCACGGCGCGTCGCGGCGCTCGACGCCGAACGCGCGGTGCGTGCGACGCTCACGCGCTACATGGCGCTGTGCGACGTGCCCGAAGAGGCCGGCGCCGGCCCGTCGCTGGCCGAGCTGTTCACGGCCGACGCCGTGTGGGAAGGCGTCGGCACGCAGTACGCGCGGAAGTTCGGCCGCATCGAAGGCCCCGCCGCGATCGTCGCGATGCTCGGCCGCTATCTGCCGCCCGATCCGCATTTCGCGGCGAACCTGCACTTCCTGACGTCGGAGTCGATCGAAATCGGCGCCGGCCACGCAAGCGCGCGCGGCCGCTGGATCATGCTGCAGGCGTCGCGCTATGCGGACGGCTCGGCCGAACTGATCGCCGCGCGGCTGACCGTCGATTTCGCGCCGGCCGCCGACGGCGCCGCCTGGCTGATCCGCCATTTCCGCACCGAACGCGTGCTCGACGGCCCGTGGCCGCTCGCCGCCGCGCCACGGCCCTGATGTTTCCCGCTGCTTTCGCACGATACCGACCATGACAGGCTTCATCGACACTTTCACGCTCGGCGGCCCCGGCCCGACGATCGCGATCAAGGACACGATCGACATCGCCGGCCATCCGACCCGCGCGGCGAGCCGCGCGCTCGCCGATGCGCCGCCGGCCGGACGGCACGCGGACGTGGTCCGCCTGCTGCTCGACGCCGGCTGGCAGATCGCCGGCAAGGCGAACATGCACGAACTCGCGTTCGGCATGACCGGCATCAACGACTACACGGGCACGCCCGTCAATCCGCAGGACGCCACGCGCATTCCGGGCGGCTCGTCGAGCGGCTCCGCATCGCTCGTCGGGCTCGGCGTCGTCGACGCGGCACTCGGCACCGACACCGGCGGCTCGATTCGCGGGCCGGCCGCGTGCTGCGGCGTGGCCGGGCTGAAACCGACGTTCGGCCGCGTGTCGCGGCGCGGCGTCGCGCCCGCCGACACGACGCTCGATTGCGTCGGGCCGTTCGCCCGCGAGATCCGCACGCTCGTCGCGGCGATGGCCGCGATCGCGCCCGGCTTCGACCGTGCGCAGGCGGCGGCATGCGCAGCCGGCTGCACGGTCGCGCAAGTCGCCGTCGAAGCCGATCCGGCGATCGCCGCCGCGCTCGACGCGGCGGTTCGCGCGTCGGGCCTGCGCTCGCACACGATCGTGCTCGACGAAATGCCGGCCGCGTTCGCGGCGGGGCTCACCGTGATCAACGCGGAAACGTCGCGCGCGTTCGGCCATCTGGTCGAAACGGGCCGGCTCGGCGCCGATCTCGACGCGCGACTGCGCACGGCCGCGACGACGACACCGGCCGCGCTCGCGCAAGCCGAAGCCGTGCGCGCACGCTTCACCGCCCAGGTCGATGCCGCGCTCGAACACGCGGACGTGCTGGTGCTGCCGACGCTGCCCGCGTTGCCGATCACGCTGCAGCAGGCGCGCGACGGCGTATCGGTCATCGCGATGTCGTCGCTGATCCGGCCGTTCAACCTCAGCGGCCATCCGGCGCTCAGCCTGCCGCTGCCGCTCGCCGGTTCGCCGTTGAAAGCCGGCTTGCAGATCGTCGGACGCAAGGGCGCGGACGAACGGGTCTGCGCGATCGCGGCACACTTCGAAGCGGCACTGGCCGCATGAACCACGATACGGGCGCCGCTTTCGCCGACGTGCGCCCTCGAACCACGGGACCCACACCATGTCACACCGAGTCGTCCTCGTCACCGGCGCCGCACGCGGCCTCGGCGCCGTCATCGCCGAGCGCTTCCATGCGGCCGGCTATCGCGTCGCGCTGGCCGACATCGCCACCGACGCCATTCACGCGCATGCGCGCGAACTCGACCCGAGCGGCGAACGCGCGATCGCGTTGCCGCTCGACGTGACGTCGAAACGCGATTTCGAAGCGGCGCGCGATGCGCTCGTCGCGCGCTGGGGCATGGTCGACGTGCTCGTCAACAACGCGGGCGCATCGAAAGTCGTGCCGGCGATGGAAATCACCGCCGAGCAGTTCGACCAGGTGATCGACGTGAACCTGCGCAGCGTGCTGTTCGGCTGCCAGGTGTTCGGCCAGTACTTCGCGCAGCGCGGCGCGGGCCGCATCGTCAACATCGCGTCGCTCGCCGGGCAGAACGGCGGCTCGGCGACGGGCGCGCACTATGCGGCGGCGAAAGGCGGCACGCTGACGCTGACCAAGGTGTTCGCACGCGATCTCGCCGCGCACGGCGTCACCGTCAACGCGATCTCGCCGGGGCCGCTCGATCTGCCGATCGTGTACGAAAGCGTCGCGCCCGAAAAACTGCGCCAGGTGCTCGCGAGCCTGCCGGGCGGCAAGCTCGGGTCGGCCGGTTTCGTCGCGGATGCCGCCGTGCTGCTCGCGTCGGGCGACGCGCATTTCGCGAACGGCGCATGCTGGGACATCAACGGCGGGCTGTACATGCGCTGAACGCGCCGAACCTCATCGCGACGATTCCGCGTCGTCGCCCCACACGACCATCACGTCGCGCACCAGCGCGGCGATCGACGTCGCGCCGAGCTTCTCCTTGATGCTCGCGCGATGCACGTCGACGGTCTTCACGCTGATCGACAGATCCGAGGCGATCTGCTTGCTGCCCTTGCCGTCCACGACGCCGCGCAGCACTTCCTTCTCGCGCGCGGTCAGCGCATCGAGCCGCTGGCGCAGTTCGCGGTGGCGCTGGCTCACCGCGTGCCGCTGCTGCGCGAGCCGCAGCGCACGCTGCACGCGCTCGAGCATCTGCTGCGAGTTGTACGGCTTCTCGACGAAATCGATCGCCCCGTTCTGCAGCGCGCGCACCGACATCGGAATGTCGCCGTGCCCGCTGACGAAGATCACCGGCAGCGTCGCGCCGCGCGCATTCAGTTCGGCCTGCACGTCGAAGCCGCTTTTCTCGGGCATGCGCACGTCGAGCACGAGGCAGGCCGGCAGGTTCACGTCGAAGCGCGCGAGAAAGTCGGCAGCGTTCGCGAAGCCCTCGGACGCGATGCCGACCGATTCGAGCAACCACGCGAGCGACGTCCGCATGCCGCCGTCGTCGTCGACGATGTATACGATCGGTGCGGGTGACGTCATCGCGGGGGGTCTCGCTGAATATCGGTATCGGTATCGCACGCGCCGCACGCAAGGCCGGTGGCCGGCGTGTCGCGCGCGTCGTTCGCGTGGGGGATGTGCGGCACATCATAACGAGCCGAAAACCCGCTGAAAACCCCTGCACGTGCCGCACGAACGCGCCATCGCGGTTTTTTTCGCGCGCGGCGACGCGCAGCTAGGTAGAACCTTTAGACGCGTTGGCAGGAACGCCATCCCGATCGTCAATCGTGCGAATGGTCGGCCGCATTTTCGCGACGTACGCTTGGATCATCGTCGGCGATCCGTCGCTGCGCTCGCCGCGCTGCGCCGTTCGCCGCTTTCGTCCACTCAGGAGCGCCCATGTCTTCCACGACCGATATCCCGCGCCCGGCGCGCGTCGAACCGACCGACGCGCAGAAGGCCTTCCGCCAGGCGATGGCCCACCTCGGCGCGGCCGTCAACGTGATCACCACCGCGGGGCCGCACGGCCGCTGCGGGATCACCGCGAGCGCCGTGTGCTCCGTCACCGATGCGCCGCCGACGCTGCTCGTGTGCCTGAACCGGTCGAGTGCGATGCATGCGACCTTCGAGCGCAACCGTCAGGTCTGCATCAACGTGCTGCCGGCCGAGCACGAGCTGCTCGCGCGACACTTCGCGGGGCTCACCGACCTGCCGATGGAACAGCGCTTCGAGCTACCCGTGTGGGATCGCGGCGAACGGGGCGTGCCGGTGCTGCGCGATGCGCTCGCGAGCCTGCAGGGCACGATCGCGGAGATGAAGGAAGTCGGCTCGCATTCGGTGATGTTCATCGAGGCGACGTCGATCCGCGTGCGCGACGACGGCGACAGCCTCATCTACTTCAGCCGCGCGTTTCATCGCGTCTCGCGCACCGCTTGCGTGCGGTAACGATGCCGGCACGCGGCGCGGCATGCGCGTTCGAGCGGACTACGCGGACGCCCGCAATGCGCGCTGCCCGGCTGCCAGTGCAGCGCCCGCGAACAGCGTCAGCGCGGAATACACGAGCCCGCGCGCGAGCCCCGCACTGTCCGACACCCAGCCGATCGCGACCGGCCCCGCGATCTGCCCGAACGCGAAGACCGTCGTGAATGCGCTGATGCCCTTCGCCCAGCCGTCGGGCGGCAGGTTGTGCCGCACGAAGGCCGTCGTGGACGCAACCGCCGACAGGAACGTCGCGCCGAACAGCAAGCCCGACGCGAACGCGGCAGCCGGATGCACGAACAGCGCGGGCATCAGCGTCGCGACGCCGAGCAGCGCGTCGAGCACGGCGAGCGCCTGGCCGCCGCGCATCCGGTCGAGCAGCCCCGACCACAGCCGCGCCGACACGACGGTCGCGACGCCGAGCATCACGTAGAACGCGGCAACGACCGTGCCGCTCATCCCCGCGCCGCGCAGCAGCGCGACGATGAACGTCATGTAGCCGATATAGCCGACGCCGAACAGGCCGTAGCCGGCCAGCGCGAGTGCGAAGCGGGCGGGGCTCGCGGTCGCTGCCGGTTTCGCGCCGTCGGCCGGTGCGACCGGCGCCGCATGCACGCGCTCGATGCGACGCGCGGCCGACACGGCCACCGCCGAGAACAGCACGCACGCGACCGCGAGTGCGAACCATGCCGGCTGCCAGCCGTGTACGCGATGCACGAGCGTCGCCGGCACGAGCAGCGACGACGCGACGATGCCCCATCCGGTGCCGCCGTAATAGAGGCCGAGCAGCAGCCCTGCGTCGCGCGGCGCGGCGGATGCGAGCCGCGCGGCCAGCACGCCGCCGCTGATGAAGATCGACGCGCTGCCGATACCCGTCGCCAGCCGCTGCGCGAGCAGCGCGTGCATGTCCGACGTGAGCCCGCCCGCGGCCATCAGTACGGCGGTCAGCGCGCAACCGGCCGCGAGCAGCGTGCCCGCGCGCCAGCGCCGCGACAGCAGCGGAAAGGCCAGCGCACCGATCAGGTAGCCGGCCGCGTTCGCCGTGTTCAGCGCGCCGGCCTGCGCGAACGTCCAGCCGAGATCGGCCTTCATCGGCGGCAGCAGCAGCGCATACGAAAAGCGTGCGAGGCCGAGCGCGATCGCGCTGCCGAGCGACAGACGGATTGCGAGCCGCCACGCGGCCATACGGCCGGGATCGGTTGCGCCGGCGTCCGGCCGCGAGCGGCCGGCACGCTCCGGTTGCGGCACTGCGCGCATCGGGAGTGTCTCCATCGTTGTTCGATTCCGGGGCTTTCGCCGCCGTCGGTCGATCATACTTGAGCCGCCGTGAAACCGGCGCGCGCCGCCGGCAAAAACCCGCCAGCCGGCGCTGGCAGGCACTACCGCCCGGGTCCGGCCACGAACGCCGCGAGCAGCGCGCGCCCTTCGGGCCATCCGCCCAACCCCGACGCCGCGTTCAGATGGCCGCGTGCGCCAAGCAGAAGCGGCGTCGCGCCCCGTTCCGCGACCCATTCCAGCGCGCGCCCCGACGGATCGTACGGATCGTCCGTGCTCGCGATCGCCAGCACCGGCATGCGCCCGAACCGACCGCTCGGCAGGTTCGCGAACGCGGCGGCGGCAACCGGAAAGCGCGGCCCTGCCGGATCGGGCATGGCCACGAGAAACGCGCCGCGCACCGCGCGCGCCGACACCGCATGCCAATGCGCGAACAACAAGCAGCCCAGCGAATGACAAACCACGAGCGGGGCCGCCCCGGCGTTCGCGACGGCCTCGTCCAGCGCCGCTGTCCAGTCGGCCAGGTCGGGCACATCCCACGAAGCCGGCGCGATGCGCGCGGCGCCGGGAAACATCGCCTCCCAATGACTCTGCCAATGATCCGGTCCCGAATTGCCGATACCCGGCACGATCACGATCGCCTGATCCATCACGCCCTCCGTCAACGAAAAGCCCGAGTGTGACCACGCGCCGGCCGGCACGGAATGGCAAGTCATCGGTTATTGAGACAAAATGCCGATGAATCAACGGTACCGGAGGACCGTCATGCCGGACGAAGCACTGGATCGCCTGGATCTTGCGATCCTCGAAGCGCTGCAGGAGAACGCGCGAACACCGCTATCGGAAGTGGGCAGGCGCATCGGGCTGTCGCAGCCCGCGACCTCGGAGCGCGTCAAGCGGCTGGAAGAACGCGGCATCATCGCCGGCTACGGCGCACGGATCGATCCGGCGGCGCTGGGGTTGGGCATGATGGCCATCGTCCGGCTCAAAACGACTCACGCGCACATCAAGCCGGCGCTGCGCACGTTCGCCGAGATGCCGCATGTCATCGAAGTCCACCGCATGACCGGCGACGACTGCTTTCTGCTGAAGGTGCTGGTGCCGACACCGGGCCAGCTCGAAACCCTCATCGACGCGATTGCCCGCTTCGGCGCGGTCACGACTTCGTTGGTGCTGCGCTCCGAACCGACCAAGGCGATCGGAAAGGCGTTGCTGGGATGACGTGCGGATCGGCCGAGTGACACATGAATCGGCGGGCCGGTTCGAGCGCCAGGCGATCGCGCACGCGGTTTTCGCGAATGACATAAAGCGCATCAATCCAGGCAATTGAATTCAAATTAAAAATGACCGAATTGATTTCGTCGACCCGGATTTCTTCAAATAAAAAATGATGCGCGATCCGTCGCTCGTTTTATCCGGCTTTTCCAATATGTGAACCGCCATTGACTCGTGTTTAGCATGTCATGGCTAAAAACATTGCAACACATTGCATTCGCAAATTCACCAGACTAATATCGACGCCACTCGTCCGGCATTCACAAAATCCGGAACGAGGAGCGGCAATATTTTTGCCGCGCTTTCATGTTGAATCACTCATGTTCACCACAGGAGAATTGACATGCAGGAAACTCGGCAGATCGAATTGCTTGACTGGATGCAGGAAGACACGCACCCCGAGGCCGTCGACATGATGGTCGAGGACGCCGTGGTGCCGTTCGGCACCGCGCTCTGGCCGGTCTGAGCGGGCCACCCGTTCTCGCGGAAGGGCCGCGGCCCTTCCGCCGCTTCCGGAGATACGCATGCTGAACCTGCACCGCGCGCTCGGCTTTCATCCGGCGCTGCGCGACAAGCTGGCACGCGGCGAATCGGGAAAACTGCTGGTCGGCTACGACACCCGCAATCGCGACGTCGCGTTGCGCGCCTTTTCCGCCCTGCCCGACTCACTCGCCGCGACCACCCTCTGCCTCGAAAGCACCCCGCCCGCCGACATCGCCGCCGCGCTCGTCGACGCCGACCTGTTCGTGCTGCTGTACGACTCGTCGTGCCTGCCGACGCCATCGCCGAGCGGGCCGCCGTTCCTCGCCGCGATCCGCCCCGCGATCGTCGAGCACTGGAGCAAGTCGGTGTTGTTCAAGGATTACGGCCCGCATCTCGACGAGGCGTTCGCCGAATCGCTCGACGACATCGCCGCACGCAACGGCCGGCTGATCGAGGCCGCCGCACGCGCGTCGCAGATCCGCTTCGTCGACGAAGCCGGCAACGCGCTGACGGGCTCGCTCGCGCCCGACCGGAAATGGACGAGCGTGGACGGCATGGGCAACCTCGACGTCGTGCCCGGCGAGATCGCGACGCACGTGACCGACCTCAACGGCTCGGTCGTGTTCAGCGGCACGTTTCTCGGCACCGTGCCGTTCGCGATCAAGTACAAGGTGGCCGAGCGGCTCGCGACGCTGCATGTCGAACACAGCACGATCGTCGATTTCGACACCGACGATGCGGGCTTCCGGCGCGATTTCTCGACCTATCTCGACCGGCACGCGAATCACCGGCGCATCGAGGAATTCGGCATCGGCACGAACCTCGGCATACGCGGCCTGTACGGCCGCAACGCGGGGTTCGAGGAACGCCATCCGGGGCTGCATCTGGGGCTCGGCGGCGGCGAAAACGGCAGCCACCATCTCGACCTGATCTTCGCGCGCGGCACGCTCGCATTCGACGAACGGATCGTGTTCGACGGCGCGTTCGCCGTCTGACGCAGCGGCGGATTGCTCAGGCTTCGGCGGCCGCCGCGTCGCCGAGCCACTTGAACATCACGAAGCAGTCGACGAAGCCGAGCCGCGCGTGACGGTATGCGCGCGGCAGCCGGCCGACGATCTCGAATCCCAGCTTCTGCCACAGCGCGACCGCGACCTCGTTCGTCGCGACCACCGAATTGAACTGCATCGCGAGAAAACCACGCTCGCGCGCCACTTGCTGCGAGTGCTCGCACATCAGGCGCGCGACGCCGCGTCCGCGCGCGGCCTCGCTCACCATGTAGCCGCAGTTGCTCACGTGCTTGCCGGGGCCGGCCGCGTTCGCCTTCAGGTAATACGAGCCGAGCACCACGCCGTCCTCCTCGGCGACCCACGTGCAGAGCGGCGCGTCGAGCCACAGTGCGCGCGCCGCTTCCGGCGTCGGGTCGGGATCGAATGCATAGGTTTCCTGAGCAATGACGATGGCGCGATAGGTCGGCCAGAAGCGCGCGAAATCGTCGTCGGTCATCGGGCGGATCGTGATCATGCGGGGGCTCTCGTGACGGTGATGTAGACAGGCAAGACGGGCAAACGAGCGATCGTACCGCGATTCGTCGCGGGTCGCCTGCTTGCCACGCCGCGCGGCGTCGCGCCGCGACACGCGCCCGGCGGCACGCCGCGTCAACGCGTGGACGCCTGCGAGAAGCTGGACGGATCGCCCAAGCCGAGCCGCTCGGCCACGGCGCGCGCCCCTTCATCGCCCCATCGATACCGGCCGTTTGGCCGAATCGTCACGCGCGATACCGGATGAAAGAATGATCGTCGGCCGGGAAGCGAGCGCCATGCGCTGACATCCCGAGCCATGGCGACGCCGCATGCGCGTCGGCCACCGAGCCATTGCGATGCGAACCGTCTCGCTCCATTTACTTCTTTGTAGTTTATAAGTTACAATGCCCTCCAGGTTCGAACTGCTTCGCTATCAGCGCGACGACGGTCGCGAGCCTTTCACCGAATGGCTGAACGCCGTGCGCGACAAGCTCGCGCAGGCACGAATCCGCGAGCGCCTGCGCCGTGTGCAGGCCGGCAATTTCGGCGACTGCGAGCCGGTCGGCGAAGGCGTGATCGAACTGCGCGTCCATGTCGGCGCCGGCTACCGCGTGTATTTCGGTCGGCACGGCGGCGCCTTGGTGTTGCTGCTGTCCGGCGGCGACAAGGCCGGTCAGTCCGACGACATCAGGCGCGCGAAGGAACACTGGTCGAACTGGAAACGGAGGCAAACATGAACAAGCTCAAAGGCGCGGTATCGCACCACGACGCGGAAGTCGCCGAACTCGGCGCCGATCGCGAGCTCGCGGTCGCCTATCTGCGCGTCGCGATGGAATCGCTCGACGATCCGGAGAACCGCGCGGCCGGCCTGCTCGCGCTGCGCACGGTCGCGGAAGCGTACGGCGGGCTCGGCGCCGTCGCGGCCGAGGCCGGCATCAGCCGCGAATCGCTGTATCGCACGCTGTCCCCGAGCGGCAACCCGACGCTGAAAACCCTGCTCGCGGTGCTCAAGACCGTCGGCCTGCGCCTGTCCGTCGTGCCCGCGCAGCCGTCGCACGCGTAAGACGCGTACGTCACGCCCTGCCCATTCACGGCGTCACCATCCAGACCAGCAACATCTCGTCCGGCCCGGCCGTCGTCCCCGCCGGCCGATGTGCGATCGTCGGCTCGACCGCCAGCGCGTGCGCCATCGCCGCCGCATCGTCGATCGTCGTCGTGTGCACGAGCGTCATCAGCCGCGCCGGCCGGCGCAGCGTTTCGCGATACAGCGCGCCGTACCACAGCGGCCGCATGCCGAGCGCATCCTGCAACACGTACGGATAACGCCACAGCCGCAGCACGAAGCGGCTTTCCGGGTGGGCCGGATCGACGCGAACGAACACGCGCCGCGTGCTTTCGCCATGCGTGTAGCGCGGCAGCACGGGCAGCGTGTCGACGGGCGCCTGCGGCGCCAGCCAGCGCAGCGCGGTGGCCGGCGACCATGGCGTCGCGCGCTGCCAGCCGGCCTGCGCGAGATGACGGACGAGCGTGTCCGACGTCGCGCTCCATTGCAGCGGCAGATATTCCTCGCGGTCGCCGCCGATCTCGGTGCGCCGCGTCGGCACGCGCTGCCACCCGCCGCGCAGCCACTGGTCGACGGTCATCGCGACCACATCGCCGACATGCGGACGCGCCGCGCGATCGCGCTGCCATTGCGCGGGCACCGTCCATACGCCGGCCGTCGCGAGCACGACGACGACCGCGACGAGCGCGCCGCGCGGCTGCACGTACTCGCGCACGCGCCAGTACGCATAGGCGCCGGCGAGCAACGCGAACCACGCGAGCCCGAGGCTCCATCCGCCCAGCAGGCCCGACAGCCAGGTATCGCCGACGTACAGCCGCGCGAAGCCGCCGAGCACGATCCACAGCACGACCGCCGTCACGACCGGAATGCGCCACAGCGCGGGCCGGTCGCGCGTGAGCAGCCAGCCGAGGCCGCTGCTCGCGAGGATCGCGAAGGCGGCGTCGGCATCGGGCAGCGGCACGTGCAGCGCACCGGGCGGCAGGCTCGCGGGCGTCGCGCCGGGCACGCCCGCGCCGAACGCCGGCACGAGCACGACGGCGACGCCGACCGTCGCGAGCCACCATGCGGCCGTCAGCCAGCAGCGATGGATCATCAGCCAGACGAGCAACGCGGCCGCGACGATCAGCCCCGTGTCGTGCCCATGCAGGATGGCGAGCGCGCTCATCGCGGCGTCCGCGGGCGGCGTGCGCAGGTTCTGCAGGAACGCATACAGCGCGATGTCCGCATGCATCAGCGGATCGTTCGCGACGACGTCCTGCACGATCCCCGCGAACAGCCACACGCAGCCGATGAACAACAGCGCGAGCACGGGCACCGCGCCCGGCAACCCGCGCAGGTACGCGATGCCGTCGTGCAGCCGCGCGCCGAACCGCGGCCAGCGGCGCACGCATGCATGCACGGCTTCGGCGAGCGCGCGGCGCAACAACGGCCAGCCGCGCCGCAGCGCGACGCGCACGCCGATCCATACGAGCGCGACCAGCGCGGCCACGACCAGCAGGATCGCGGCGACCCGCACGCTGATCGCCGCGGCGAGCGCGGCCGACGCGCCGAACAGGATGCCGGGTGCGATGTGGAGAGGCGCCCATACGAGCGCCGAGATCACGTTGACCGGATAGAACGACCGGCGCGGCAGCGTCGCGCAGCCGACGACGACCGGCACGACCGCACGCACCGGCGCGAGAAAGCGCGCGAGCACGATGCTCTTCATCCCGTGACGCAGCACGAACTCCTCGCCGCGCGCATAGGCGCTCGCATAGCCGAAGCGCGTCCACGCGTTGCGGATCATCCCGCGGTAACGCCGGCCGAGTTCGTAGCTGATCCCGTCGCCGATCACCGCGCCGACGGCCGCGACGCCGATCGTCGCCCATGCGTCGAGCGCGCCCGCGCCGATCAACGCACCGGCCGCGAACATCACGGCGCCGGCCGGCACGATCGTGCCGATCAGCGCGATCGCCTCGGCGCAGGCGGCCACGAACACGATCGCCAGCACGAGCAGCGGATGCGCGCCGATCGCGCCGATCCACGCGTGGATCGTGTCGCTCATCGCACACTCCCGGACGGGGCGGCCCGGCGCGCGAACGGCGGGCCGGCAGGGGGATCGGATACGTTCATCGCGACATGCGCACGCTCGCGCCGGTGGCGGGGTCAGGGATCAATCGAACTCGTGTTGCCGCGCGTCGGCCTCGAGCGGTGCGTCGCGGTAGCCGACCGTCGCGATCTCGTGCAGATAGCGCGCAAGAAACGCGCCGATCGAGCCGGCGGCCTCGTATTGATGCACGTGCCGGAATTCGTGCGTCAGCAGGCGGCGTGTGTCCTGCCCGCGCAGCACGTACACCGCGTGACCGAGCGTGAGGCCGATCGTCCCCGGCGACAGCAGCCCCGTGTCGCGGGCGATCGCAGCGAGCGTCGGCGTGTCGGGAAACGGCATGCGGTCGACCGCCACCACGCGGATCCGGTCCGCTTGCACGACGCCCACCGTGCGCGCGTCGTCGGCTTGCGCCGGCGTCAGCGGCGCCCCCAGCGCGAGCCCGCGCGCCGCCTCCGCTTCGGCCCACGCGACGGCGGCGGGCAATGCGGACGGCAGGATATCGGCAAGGTCGATCATTGCAGGGGCTCCTCGGTTCGCGCGGGTGGCATCGGGCACCAGTTTAGTCCCGAATCGGAACGGTTCGCGGGGTGGTTCCGGCGCTGCCGCGCGGGCCCGAGCCGGCGGCAACGACCACCGGGAATACCCTGATTCGCATGGGCTGCGCACGGTATGCTTTCCCGTGAATTATTTCGCCGCGGTGCACAGTCCGCGATCAACCCTCCCGAAAATTTCGCGAACGCGTACCGTTTTCGGGTCCGGGGGCATATATTGATCAGAAGAACGGCCGCGGCGACAACCCGGACAGCAATTCGCGGCGTCATCCCGAAGAGGATCGCTGGAAGATGATCAGGGTAATTCTGGCTGACGATCACGCAGTCATGCGGGACGGGCTGCGTCACATCCTGGAGCGGGCCGGCGGTTTCGAGATCGTCGGCGAGGCAAGCGACGGCGCGGGCACGCTCGCGCTGGCCGAGCGCGCCGCCGCCGACGTGCTGCTGCTCGACCTGTCGATGCCCGCACCGACCGGCATCGAGCTGATCCGGCTGGTCAGGCGCCATGCGCCGTCGCTGCGCACGCTGGTGTTGACGATGCACGCGGAAACCCAGTACGCGGCACGCGCATTCAAGGCCGGCGCCACCGGCTACCTGACGAAAGACAGTGCGACCGCCGAGCTCGTCGAGGCCGTCGGCAAGGTGGCGGCGGGCGGCGTCTACGTGAGCCCGTCCGCAGCCGAAAGCCTCGCTCACACGCTGCACGAGCCGGCTCAGGCGCTGCCGCACGAGCGACTGTCCGCGCGCGAGCTCGACGTGATGCACCGTATCGTCGCGGGCCGGACCGTCACGCAGATCGCGTCCGAACTCGCGCTGAGCGCGAAGACGGTCAGCACGTACAAGACGCGGATTCTCGAGAAGATGGCGCTGCCGCACGAAGCCGCGCTGATCCGCTACGCGGTGCGCCACGATCTCGACTTCGACGCCGACGACGCATGACGGCCACCTTCCGCTTCCCGCCCGCACCGCCGCCGCCGGACGACGACGATCCGGACACCTCACGCCTGTTCATGTCGTCGCTGCCGCCGGGCCGGCGCGAGCGGCGGCTCGCGCTCGCGACGGTACTCGTCTCGGCCGTGATCTTCGCCGCGCTCGCGCCGTTCGCGGCCCTGCCGCTCGCGCCGGGCGGCGCGTTCATTCCCGTGTACCAGTCGGCGATCGTCGTCAACGACATGGTGACGGCCGGCCTGCTGCTCGGCCAGTACGCGATCCTGCGCGAGAAGCCGCTGCTCGTGCTGGCGGGCGGCTACCTGTTCACGGCGTTCATGGCCGGCACGCACATGCTGACCTTCCCCGGCCTGTTCGCGCCGACCGGCCTGCTCGGCGCCGGCGAACAGACCACCGCCTGGCTGTACCTGTTCTGGCATGGCGGCTTTCCGCTGTCGGTCGCCGCGTACGCGCTGCTGCGCGCGACGCCGCGCGGGCGCCCGGCCCCGGCCCCGCAGCGGCGCGCGGCGATTCCGGTCGTCCTCTGCATCGCGGCCGCGGTCGGCGCGACCGTCGCGCTCGCGCTGTTCGCGACCGCCGGCCACGACCTGCTGCCGCGCATCATGAGCGGCAACCGGATGACCGCGACGATGACGAACGCGATCACGGTCGTCTGGGGGCTGAACCTCGTCGCGCTGATGCTGATGTGGCGGCAGCGGCGCCGCCATTCGGTGCTCGACCTGTGGGTGATGACGGTGCTCGTCGCGTGGCTGTTCGACATCGCGCTGTCGTCGATGCTGAATCACGGCCGCTTCGACCTCGGCTTCTATGCGGGGCGCGCGTACGGTCTCGTCGCGTCGGGCGTCGTGCTGTTCGCGATGCTGTTCGAGAACGGCCGGCTGCATGCGCAAACGGTGCGCGCGCTGGCCGGCGCGCGCTACCAGCATCTGCTCGTCGCGCAGAAAAGCGCGCAGTTGAACGATGCGAACGAACGGCTCGAACAGCGCGTCGCCGCGCGCACCGCGCAACTAAGCGCGTCGAACCGCGACCTGCGGCGCGAAGTCGAGGAGCGCGTGCGCGCGGAACGGGCGCTACAGGCGTCGCGCGAGGAACTGCGCGAGATCGCCGCGATCAGCGCCAGCGCGCGCGAAGCCGAGCAGCGCCGCATCGCACGCGAACTGCACGACGAACTGGCGCAGACGCTCGCGACGCTGAAGAACGATCTCGAATGGCTGATCGACCGCGTGCCGCAGGACGACGCATCGCTCGCGCGCAAGATCGCGGCAATGCATGCGCTTGCGCGCGGCGCGGTGGCCGCGACGCGCCGCATCGCGTCGGACCTGCGCCCGCTGATGCTCGACGATCTCGGCTTCGCGGCGGCGATGCAATGGCTCGTGGAGGATTTCCGGCACCGTCACGGGATTGCCTGTTCGCTGCACGTCGAGCCGCCCGAACTGCAACTCGACGAGCCGTACGCGACGGCCGTGTTCCGCATCGCGCAAGAAGCGCTCGCGAACGTCGCCCGGCACGCGGCCGCGTCGCACGCGAGCGTCGAACTCGTGTCCGCCAGCGAAGCGATCGCGCTGACGATACGCGACGACGGCGCGGGATTCGATCCCGCGGTGCCGCGCAAGTCGGGTTCGTTCGGGCTGGTGGGGCTGCGCGAGCGTGCGTACCTGGTCGGCGGCACACTGCGGATCGCGACGACGCTCGGCGAAGGCACGACGGTCGAGGTCGAGATTCCGCTGTCGCCGGCGCCGGTCGGGCATGGCGAGCTCGGGGCTTCGCTGCGGTAGCTGCGACAGCGACGCCCCCCATCACGCCCGCGCCGCCACCATCCCCCGCTCCGAGCGCGTCCACGCGACCAGCGCGCCGATGCCGAGCAGCGCGAGGCACACGATCGGCACGATCATCGGCCCGAACGCGGTGCCCGTCATCTTGCCCGCGAACGGCATCAGGTTCTGGCTGAAGAAGCCGCCGAGGTTGCCGATCGAGTTGATCGCCGCGACGCTCGCGGCCGCGCGCGCGCCGGTGAAATAGCGCGGCGGCATCGACCAGAAGCACGGATACAGCAGCGGAATGCACGCGCCGCCGAGCACGAGCGCGACGAAGCGCAGCGGCGTCGACGGCAGCACGAGGCTCAGCAGGAAGCCGAGCGCGCCCAGCGCCGCGACGATCGCGATCGTACGCAGGATGCTCTTCGCGCGACGCAGCTTCGCCGGCAGCCACAGCAGCAGCACCACCGCGAGCGCCCACGGCAGCATGCTCAGGAACCCGTTCGTCGTGCTCGACACGCCGAACGATTTCACGAGCGTCGGCAGCCAGTACGTGACGCCGTACAGCGACGTCGACATCAGCATGTAGGTCGCCGCGAACAGCATCACGCGCGGATCGAGCAGCGCCTTCCACGGCTGGCCGTGCTCGGCCTGCGCCGGCTTCTCGCGCTCCAGCGCGGCCGCGACGATCTGCTTCTCGCGCTCGTCGAGGAACGGCGCTTCGCGGAACGACGCGGGCAGCACGCGAAACACGACGATCGCGACGATCACCGCCGGAATGCCCGTCGCGACGAACACCCACTGCCACCCCGCCAGCCCCCACACGCCGTTCAGGCTCAGCAGCACGCCGCCGACCAGCGAGCCGAGCATGTTCGCGAGCGCGCTGCCGAGCGTGAAGATGCCGAGCACCTTCGCGCGGTAGCTCTGCGGAAACCACAGCGTCAGGTAATAGATCACGCCCGGGTAGAAGCCGGCCTCGGCGATGCCGAGCAGGAAGCGCAGCGAGCAGAACACGGGCATCGACGTCGTGAAGCCCATCAGCACCGTGATGAGCCCCCACGTCAGCATGATCCGCGCGAGCCACACGCGTGCGCCGTAGCGATGCAGCGCGAGCGTGCTCGGCACCTCGAACAGCAGGTAGCCGATGAAGAACAGCGACGACGCGAGCCCGAACGCGGCTTCCGTCATGCCGAGGCTGTGCACCATCTGCAGTTTCGCGAAACCGACGTTCTGCCGGTCGATGAATGCGATCAGGAACATCACGACGAGGATGGGCATCAGGCGCCGCGCCATCTTCGACATGATGCGCCGTTCTTCGGCGGACGCGGGGTCCAGGGTATCGGTAGCGTTCACTTCAGGCTCCTTGCGTGAATCGGTTGCATATCGGTTGAAACGGCGCCGCGCGCGACGAACGCGCCGGCGTCGGGTGGTTCGACGAATGGAATCGGATCGCGGCGGACGCGGCTCAACCCGACCGGTAGTCGTCGAGCATCGGCGCGAACATCTCGTGCCACGCGCGCGGCTTCGCCTTGATCGTGCCGGCCAGATACAGGAATTCGACGTAGTCCATCAGCTGGTTCGGCAGCACCGAGAAACGCGTGTCGGGCGCGGCGAGCATCCGCATCACGTCGTCGTGCGACACGCCGACGCCCGACGACGCCGCGTAGAGCGCGGCCGCCGCGCGCGGATCCTGCGCGATCAGGCGGTTCGCTTCGTCGAGCGCGCCGAGAAACGCGACGGCCAGCGCAGGCTGCGTATCGACGAGCCGCTTCGGCGCGAACACGACGTCGAGCGTCAGCGGGCCGAGCACGTCGACCGAACTCACGACGCGATGGATGCCCGGCTGCCGCAATTCGAGCGTCGAGAACGGCGGCGACGTGAAATGCGCGGTCACGCCGTTCTCGCGGCGGATCAGCGCCTGCATCGCCTGCGGATGCGGCAGGTTCACGGTGATCGAATCGAGCTGCGCGAAATGCCTGGCGCCGAGCTGCCGGCTCGCGACCATCTGCAGCACGACCGCCGACAGCGACGTGCGGATGCCCGGCACCGCGATCCGGTCGGACGGCGTGAACTCGCGCAGCGACACGAGGCCCGGCCGGTTCGCGTTCAGCGACAGCGACGTGGTCGACAGCCCGCTGATGCCGATCACCTCGACGTTCGGAATGCCGCGCGCCCGCGCCCACAGTTCGATGAACCCCGGCGCGCCGGCGCCCGCGAAATCAAGCGTGCCGGCCATCATCGCGTCGTTGACGGAATTGCCGCCGTCGAGCAGCACCCATTCGACCGCGACGTCGCGCACGCCGTGGCGCGCCGCATGCCGCTCGAACAGCCGCTGCTTCTCCATCACGAGCAGCGGCAGGTACAGCACGCCATAGCCTTTCGAGATCCGCACCGTGCGCGGCGTCGCGCGCACCCGAGCCGGCGCGGCGAGCACGCCGAGCCCGGCGGCGATCAGTGCGCGGCGGCGCGGCGACATCGTCATGCGCACGCCGCCGTGCGGCGGGCGGCCAGCGGCCACGCGCAGGCCGGCGTGGCGCCGCGGCGCGCGTTCGTCGTGCCCGTGACATGCTGCATGTTGCCGTCTCCTTGAATATTTCTGGTATTAATGCCGTCCTTGCATCCTGCTTCCGGCTCGACACAGGTTATCGACCGAGTCTGAGAAAATGCTGACATCCCGGCCCCGGGAAAACCCCTAATCCACCTACCTGCAAACGGCACCATGCGCATTCTCGTCGTGGAGGACGATGCGGAAATCGGCGCGGCGATCCGCAGCCGCCTGGCCCGGCTCGGCCACGCCGTCGATCTCGAAACCGACGGCGCGACCGCGCACGGGCTGCTGCGCGTCGAGCGCTTCGATCTCGTCGTGCTCGATGCGAACCTGCCCGGCATGGACGGCTTCACCGTGCTGCGCAACCTGCGCGCGTCGGGCAGCACGACGCCCGTGCTGCTCGTCACCGCCCGCTCGGCGATCGACGACCGCGTGAGCGGCCTCGGCCTCGGCGCCGACGACTACCTCGTGAAGCCGTTCGACTATCGCGAACTCGACGCGCGCGTGCAGGCGCTCCTGCGCCGCAACAGCGGTCACGCGAACGACGTGCTGACGCTCGGCGGCCTCGCGATCGACCGCAGCAGCCGCCTCGCGGAACTCGACGGCCGGCCGCTATCGCTGTCGCGCCAGGAATTCGCGCTGCTCGAAATCCTCGCGAGCCGCCCGCAACGCATCTTCTCGAAGGAAGAACTGCTGAATCAGTTGTTCAGCTTCGGCAACGAGCCGACCGCGAACGCGGTCGAGCAATACGTGACGCGCGTGCGCCGGAAGCTGCAGGGCAGCTCCGTCGAGATCCGCACCGCGCGCGGAATGGGGTATCAGATTGCCGCGCACTGACTGGTTCCCGAAGACGCTGTTCGGGCGCACGCTGCTGTTCATCGCGCTCGTCGTCGCGACCGGCGCGCTCGCGCTCGCGGCAATCGCGCGCTACTACGCGGGCGTCGCGGCCGAACGCGCGTACGACCAGTTGCTGGCGGGCGCGTCGATCCAGGTCGCGGAAAACCTCTACGTACAAGGCGGCGTGCTCGCGCTGAATCCGCCGGTCGCCGCGCTGTCGACGCTGTCGCGCTACGACCTCGTCTACTACAAGGTCGTCGATTCGCGCGGCGTGGTCGTGGCCGGCTACAACGATCTCGCGAGCCCCGCGACGCTCGCCGCCGCGAAGCAGGGCCCCGCGTTCGCGAATGCCGTCTACCAGGGGCACCCGATCCGCACCGCGACGATCGCGCGCTACATGCCCGAGGAAAGCACGCCGGGCTGGGCGCTCGTGACGGTTGCGCAGACAACCAACGCGCGCCAGCAGCTGACGAACGACATGAGCATCAAGGTGTGGACGCTGATCCTGCTGATGAGCGTGCTCGCGATCGGCGCGAGCGGCCTCGCGATCCGGCGCGGCCTGCGTCCGCTCGCGCGGATCGGTACGATCATCGCCGCGCGCGACCCGGCCGACCTGCGGCCCGTGGCCGTCGATACGCCGAGCGAGATCGACGCGATCATCGGGTCGATCAACGGGCTGATGCGGCGGCTCGCCGAGCGGATCAACGCGATGCAGCGCTTCATCGCCGACGCCGCCCACCAGATGCGCACGCCGCTCGCGCGGCTCGACGCGCAGATCGAGCTGCTCGACGGCGAGGCCGATCCCGCGCGCCGCGCGGCGCGGCTCGATGCGCTGCGCGCGACCTGTTCGGACGTCGGCCGGCTCACCGGTCAGTTGCTCAATCATGCGATGGTGATTCATCGCACCGAGGCCGTGCCGCTGCAACCCGTCGAACTCGTCGCGCTCGCGAAAGAGGTGCTGGGCCGCACGATTCCGCTCGCCGGCGAGCGCGACGTGGCCGTTGCGTTCGCGAGCGACGCGCCGCATGCATGGATCGACGGCGATGCGATCAGTCTTCAGGAAGCGCTGTCGAACGTGCTGCACAACGCGCTGCTGCACGGCCACGCGGACGACATCGTCGTGTCGGTCGCAACCCAAGGCAACGCGGATCGGGCGGTGACGCTGACCGTCACCGACAACGGGCGCGGGATGCCGCGCGAGCACTGGGACGCGGCCTTGCAACCGTTCGTTCGGATCGCGCCGGACGGCAGCGAGCGGCGCACGGGGTCGGGGCTCGGGCTCGCGATCGTGCAGGAAGTGATGAAGGCGCATGGCGGGCGCGTCGGGTTCGCGTTTCCCGATGCGGGCGGATTTGCGGTGGTGTTGACGTTTCCGCGGCCGGCGACGCCGCACGCGAATCACGCGTAAAACAAAGGCCCCCTACACCGCCACCGCCTCCCCACCGAGATACGCATCGCGCACGCGCTCGTCGTCGAGCAACGCCTTCGCCGGCCCTTCCAGCACGACGCGGCCCGTCTGCAGCACGTATCCGTAGTGCGCGATCTCCAGCGCGAGGCTCGCGTTCTGCTCGACCATGAACACCGTCACGCCCTGCCGGTTGATCGCGTCGATCAGTTCGAGCACCTTGTCGACGTAGAGCGGCGACAATCCCATCGTCGGCTCGTCCATGCAGATCAGTTTCGGCCGCGCCATCAATGCGCGCGCCATCGCGAGCATCTGCTGCTCGCCACCCGACAGCGTGCCCGCGCGCTGCGCGAGCCGCTCGCGTACGCGCGGAAACAGATCGAGCACGCGTTCGTAGTCGTCGGTCACCGCCGCGTGATCGCCGCGCGTGTAAGCGCCCATCAGCAGGTTCTCGCGCACGCTCATGTCGCCGAACAGCCGCCGCGCCTCCGGCACGGCCGCGATCCCGCGCCGCACGCGCTGCGGCGTCGCGAGCGCCGTCACGTCGTCGCCGTCGAAACGCACGACGCCGCGCTTCGGCCGCATCAACCCGAGAATCAGCTTCATCGTCGTCGACTTGCCGCTCGCGTTGCCGCCGAGCAGGCTGACGATCTGCCCGCGGCCGACTTCGACGTTCACGTCGAAATGCACCTGCACGGGCCCGTAGAACGTGTCGAGGTGTTCAAGTTTCAGCAGTGCGTCCGTCATGGTCGTATCGGGTCTCGAAGAAAGTACGCTCATGCAGCCGCCTGCGCGGCACGATCGGCCGACGGGCCGCCCGCATGACGGCGGCCGAGATAGGCCTCGATCACGCGCGGATCGTGCCGCACGTCGCGCGGCGCGCCTTCGGCGATCTTCACGCCGTTGTCGAGCACCATCACGCGGTCGGACACGCGCATCACGAGTTCGAGCTTGTGCTCGATCAGCAGGATCGTCAGGCCGCGCGCCTTCAGCGACTGGATCAGTTGCAGCATCTCGGCGGTCTCCGTCTCGTTCATCCCGGCCGTCGGCTCGTCGAGCAGCAGCAGGCGCGGATGCAGCGCGAGCGCGCGGCCGATCTCCACGCGCCGCCGGTTCGCATACGACAGGCTGTGTGCCGGATGATCGATGCGCGGCGTGAGCCGTTCGCCGAACCCGGCGACGATCGCGCGCGCCTCTTCGCGCAGTTCGGCCTCCTCGCGCCGCACCGAAGCCGGCCGCACGAGCGCGCGCAGCACTTCGGCAGCCGCGCCGAGCGCGGGCCAGCCCGGCCGCGCCGCACGCAGCCGCGCATGCGCGCCGATCAGCACGTTGTCCAGCACGCTCAGGTTGCCGAACACGCGGCCGTGCTGGAACGTGCGCGCGATGCCGAGCGCCGCGAGCCGTTCGGGCGCGGTGCCGGTGATGTCCCGGCCGTCGAACGTCACGCGGCCGGCATCGGGCCGGTCGGCGCCCGCGATCAGGTTGAACAGCGTCGACTTGCCCGCGCCGTTCGGGCCGATCACGCTCAGCAGCTCGCCGTCCGCGAGCGTCAGGCTCGCGCCGTCGAGCGCGGTCACGCCGTCGAAACGGCGTGTCAGGCCCTGCACGTCGAGCAGGGGTCGAGTGGTCGTCATCGCATTCCTCCTCACACCGTGCCGAGCAGGCCCTGCGGCCGGAACCGGACGAGCAGCAGCAGCACGAGGCCGTAGATCAGCATCCGGTAGTCGGCCGCCCAACGGAACAGCTCGGGCAGCCCGATCAGCGCGATCGCGCCGACGATGCCGCCGAGCACGTTGCCGAGCCCGCCGAGGATCACCATCGTCAACGCGAGGATCGACACCTGCGAATCGAAGGTCTGGTGATTGATGTAGCTGTACAGGTGCGCGGCGATCCCGCCGCTCACGCCCGCCGCGACGCCGCCGACCCCGAACGCGATCGCCTTGTAGCGGTTCGGCGCGATGCCGTGCGCCCGCGCGGCGACGTCGTCCTCGCGCACCGCGCGCAGCGTGCGGCCCAGATGCGAACGCAGCAGCCGCACCTGCACGAGCGCGAACACGACGAGCACCGCAAGCGTGAACCAGTACACGGCGCGCGCGGTCGTCGCCCACGGCAGCGGCGCGATGCCGGTGATGCCGAGCGGGCCGCGCGTCAGGCCGTCCCAGTTCAGGATCACGAGGCTCACCACTTCGCCGATGCCGAGCGTCGCGATCGACACGTAATGCCCGCGCAGCCGGAATGCCGGATAGACGAGCAGCGTGCCGAGCACGGCCGTGACCGCGCCCGCGCACGGAATCGTCACGGCCGGCGACCAGCCGAGATCCGACGACAGCAGCGCCGACGCATACGCGCCGATCACGAGCAGCGCGGCGTGGCCGAGCGAGATCTGCCCGACCGTGCCCGCGACGAGCGTGAGGCTCAGCGCGAGCAACCCGTACAGCCACGCGTTGGTCAGCGTCTGCAGCACGTAAGGCGATGCGCCGAGCCACGGCAGCACGGCCGCCGCCGCGATCAGCACGACGAGCACCGGGCGCGGCACGCGCACGGCTTTCGCGGCGGCGAGGAAGGTGCCCGTCATCGGCTCCGGCGGCAGCGCGCGGTTCGCGCTGAACAAGCCGTTCGGCCGCCACACGAGGAACACGATCAGCAGCCCGAACGCGAACAGGTCGCGATAGCTGGTGCCGAACAGCGCGACGCCGTAGCTTTCGACGAGACCGAGCAGCAGGCTGCCGGCGATCGCGCCGGGCACGTTGCCGAGCCCGCCGATCAGCAGCGCGACGACGCCCTTCAGCGTCGCCTGGAAGCCCATCGCCGGATCGATGCTGTTGTAGTACATGCCGACCAGCAGCCCGCTCACGCCGCCGAGCGCGCACGCGATCGCGAACACGGTCTGGTTCACGCGGTCGACGTCGACGCCCATCTGCAGCGCCGCGTCGCGATCCTGCGCGGTCGCGCGCACGGCCCAGCCGAGCCGCGTGAAGCGCAGGAAGCCGTACAGCAGCGCAGCCGCCGCGAGGCCGATGCCCGCGATCAGCAGGTCGAGCGAGCCGAGCGTCGCGCCGGCGATCCGCACGTGCCAGTCGGGCAGCGGCGTCGGCACCGCGCGCGGATCCGCGCCGAACGCGAGTTGCGCGAGCTGGTCGAGGATGAAGCTGATGCCGATCGTCGCGAGCAGCGGCGCGATGCGCGCAGCATGGCGCAGCGGCCGCAGCCCGATCCGCTCGATCGCGATGCCGAGCGCGCCGCAACCGACGACCACCGCCGCGAGCGCAAGCGGCAGCGGCAGCCCGAAGCGCGTCAGGCACAGCCAGCCGATGAATGCGCCGACCATGTACACCGAGCCGTGCGCGAAGTTGATCAGGTGCGACACGCCGAAGATCAGCGCGAGCCCGACCGCGAGCAGCGCGTAGATGTTGCCGACGATGAGGCCGTTGAGCGTGTAGTCGAGCCAGGAAGCCATCACGATGCGTCCGTCAGGTGCAGGCGGTTCATGTCGGGCTCAGCGCGCCGCGAGCTGCGGCTTCGCGCCGTCCCACAGCGCCCACTGCCCCTGCTTCACGACCAGATACACGGTGCGCGCGCCCGCGACGCGGCGCGTCTGCGGATCGAAGCGCACCTTGCCGAAGATCACGCTCGGCACGTCGCTGACCTTCGCGAAGCCGTCGTGCGCGGCCTGGCGCGTCGTGCCGTAGCGGCGCAGCACTTCCGCCGACAGGATCAGCGCATCGTAGGCGCGCGCCACGAACGAATCGGGATCCGCGTGGAATTTCGCACGATAGCGCTGCACGAACGCCTGCACCTCGGGGCGCGGTTCGGCCGGAAAGAAGTTCGATTCCGTATAGACGCCTTCGACCGCCGTGCCGCCCAGTTCGAGGAACTTCGGCGAATACACGGAGCCCACCGCCGCGATCGGCAGCGCGACGCCCGACGTGCGCGCCTGGCGCACGATCTGCGCGCCGTCCGCGTAGTACGAGATCAGCACGATCGAATCGGGCTGCGACGCGCCGATCCGCACGAGCGTCGAGCGGAAATCCTTCTCCGCCGGCTGGTAGCCTTCGGCCGCGACGACCTGCGCGCCGAGCCCGGTCACGGCCTTCGCGAAGATGTCCTTGCTGGTGCGGCCCCAGTCGGTATTCAGGTACAGCACCGCGATCCGCTTGAAGCCGAGCGCCTTCACCGCGTAGCGCGCGAGCAGCGGCTGTTCCTCGGCCTGGCTCAGCGCGGTGCTCCACAGATAGTCGCCGCCCTTCGTGAAGTCCGGATGCGAATTCGTGAAGCCGAACTGCACCAGCTGGCCACGCTGATAGATCGGCGACGCGGCCATCGACGTCGCGCTCGAGAAATCGCCGAGCTCGATCGCGATGCGCGGATCGGCGACGAACTTCTGCGCGATCGCCACCGCCTGGCGCGGGTCGCTGCGGCTGTCCTGGAAGTCGATCGCGAGCGGCCGGCCGTGAATGCCGCCGCTGCCGTTGATCTCGTCGAGCGCGAGATCGAAGCCGCGCTTCCACTGCTCGCCGTATTGCGCGTCCTGGCCCGTGAGCGGCCCGCTCACGCCGATCACCACCGGCTCGCCCGATACGCCGGCCGCGAGCGCGCCGCCCGTCGACAAGCCCCATGCGGCAGCGAGCGCCGCCATCGTGCCCAGTACGCGTCGCCATGCGCCGCGCGCGTCGTTCCCCGAAACGTTCATGCGTCCCCCAGCTTCAGTCGGTCGAAAAGAGTGAGGGCATGTAACCATCCGGTTCAGGACGATCCAACGAAGTTTTGCGCATATCGATATCGCATGCGGCGCGAAGCAGGCGACGCTCGTGAACGGTCGGCCATCCGTCGCCCATCGAGCGACGTGCGCACACCCATCGCATCGCGTTGATTCGATTGACGTTTCGTTCCCGTCACCCCGCGCAACCGGCGCGCATGCGCACACGGTGGGCCAACGCGACGGCCGCGCGCTTTGCAGTTTTCCCGCTGTCGATAGCAAAAATCATTATATGAATCGCGCATGCTCGCACTCCTACAATGCGCAAATTGCATCATCGGAACGCGTCATGGAGCTGCATCAACTCGAAGCCTTTTCCGCGGTCATGTCGGCCGGCAGCGTGACCGGCGCGGGCGAACTGCTCGGCCGCTCGCAACCGGCCGTCACGCGGCAGATCCAGGAACTCGAAGCCGATCTTGGCTACGCGCTGTTCGACCGACATGGCCCTCGCGTCACGCCGACGCGACGCGCGTTCCTGCTGTACGAGGAAGTCGAACGCTCGCTGATCGGCCTGCGCGCGATCGAGGCGCGGGCGCGCGCGCTCGGCGACGAAAGCGCCGAACCCGTGCGCATCGCGGCCACGCCGTCGCTCGCGGCCACGCTCGTACCGGCCGCGCTCGCCGCGCTGCCCGACGGTGCGCATGCGCCGCACTATCAATTGCGCAGCGAATCGGCCGAGCATGTCGTGCACGAGGTGCTGGCCGGCACAGCCGATGTCGGCGTGCTCACGCTGCCGATGGCGCATGCCGGGCTCGACGTGCAGTGGATCGCGCAGACACCGTGCGTGGCCGTGCTGCCCGCCGGCGACCCGCTCGCGGCAAAGCCGCGCATCGCGCTGCGCGACCTCGCGCGGCGCCGCATCGTGACGGTCGCGAACCGGCACCGGTTGCGCCAGCGAATCGACGCGGCGTTCGCCGCCGCGCGCGTGGAGGCGCGCGTATTCATCGAAACCAATGCGTCGCTGAATGCGGTCATGGCCGCGCGCGCGGGCATCGGGATCGGCATCGTCGATCCGGCCACGGGCGTCGCGCTGCCGGTGGCCGGCGTCGTCGCGCGCCCGCTCGACGTCGACATCCCGTTCGCATTCGGCGTCGCAACACCGGCCGGCAAGGCTCGCACGGCGGCCGTCGATGCGCTGCTCGATGCGCTGCATCGCACGACGCGCGCGCTGCTCGACGACGTGATCTTTCACGACGCCGCCGCGCACGACGCGCTGCTGCGCGGCGACCGGCTGCGCACCGATCGCGCGACGCGCCCGCCTCGCCCGGCACGGACTCGCCGCGCGCGCCCGGAGGCCGCATGACGCCCCCGCTCGACGCACTCGACGCACTCGAAGCGCGGCTCGCGCAGGACCTGCGCTGGCTCGACCTGCCCGCGCCGTCGTGGGTGCCGCCGCGCGAAGCGGACGGCGCGCGCGTGCTCGACGTCGCGATCGTCGGCGGCGGCATGGCCGGGCTCGCGGCCTCCGCCGAGCTGCGCCTGCTCGGCATCGACAACCAGTGCGTGATTGATCGCGCGCCGGCCGGCTACGAAGGCCCGTGGGTCACGTTCGCGCGGATGGAGACGCTGCGTTCTCCGAAGCAGCTTGCGGGCCCCGCGCTCGGCCTGCCCGCGCTGACGTTCCGCGCATGGTTCGAAGCGCAATACGGCCGCGACGCATGGGACGCGCTCTACAAGATTCCGCGCCCGCAATGGATGGACTACCTGCGCTGGTATCGGCGCGTGCTCGACCTGCAGGTGCGCAACGACACGACGCTCGTCGCGCTGCGCCCGCGCGACGACGGGCTGCTCGCGCTCGACGTGCGCGGCAACGGCGAAGCGCGGACGCTGCTCGCGCGGCACGTCGTGCTCGCGACCGGCCGCGACGGGCTCGGCGGTCCGTACGTGCCGCCCGTCGCGCAACGCGCGCCGCGCACGCGCTGGGCCCATTCGTCCGAGCCGATCGACTTCGCCGCGCTCGCGGGCAAGCGCGTCGGCGTGGTCGGCGCGGGCGCGTCCGCGTTCGACAACGCGGGCACCGCACTCGAAGCCGGCGCCGCCCGCGTCGACCTGTTCTTCCGCCGCGCGGACATTCCGCGCATCAACAAGCTGACGGGCATCGGCAGCCCGGGGCTCGTGCACGGCTACGCGGATCTCGACGACGCGACGAAGTGGCGCTTCATGCACTACGCGCTGACGTCGCAAACGCCACCGCCGCGCGACAGCGTACTGCGCGTGTCGCGCCACGGCCACGCGCATTTCCATGCGCGCAGCCCGATCGACACGCTCGCCGACCGGGCGGACGGGCTGGAAGTGACGACACCGCGCGGCCGCTACACGGTCGACTTCCTGATCTTCGCGACGGGGTTTCATTCGGACTGGGCCACGCGCGAGGAATTCGCGTCGTTCGGCGCACACGTGCGGCGCTGGAAGGATCGCTATCGGCCGGACCCGGCGCTGTGGCTCGACGAGCTGGCCGAGTCGCCCGATCTGGGCCCCGCGTTCGCATTCCAGGAGCGCGAGCGCGGCGCCTGCCCGGCCGTCACGCGAATCCATTGCTTCAACCATGCGGCGAGCCTGAGCCACGGCAAGCTGTCAGGCGATATCCCGGCCATCAGCGCGGGCGCGCAGCGGCTGGCACGCGGCATCGCGAGCCGGTTGTTCGATGCCGATCGCGAGCGCCACTACGACGCACTCGTCGCCTACGCGAACGCGGAGTTGCAGGGCGACGAATGGCGCGACGCCGATGCCCTCGATCACTTTGACGACGAAGGAAAACCGAAACGATGACTGACTCCATCACGCCGGCCGTCGTGCCGGATACGATCGACGCGGCAGCCGGCCTGCGCGAAGGCGACGCCGTCGCCACGCTGCGCCGCGCCCGCGACAAGGTGCGGCTGCCGACGCAACTGAGCGAAACCGCGCTGTTCGATCCCGCGTTGCCCGATCTTTCGCCGATCGAACGGCTGCATGCGGCACGGTATGTCGCGCGGCAGTCGAATGCGCACGCGCTGGCCGACATCTATCGCGCCCGGCTGCTCGACGCAGGCGGTACGCTCGACGACATCGAACGCGCGGATGCCGATGCGTTCGACGCGCTACCTCGACGCCTCGGCGCAACCCTCTTGCACGCGAAGCGCCTGACGCACGCGCCGGCCGACGCGCGCGCATCCGACCTCGACGCGTTGAAGTCGGCCGGACTCACGACGCCCGCGATCGTCGCGCTGTCGCAGCTCGTCGCGTTCGTCGCGTATCAGTTGCGCGTCGCCGCTGCCGCGCGGGCGCTTCAGACACGTGCCGCGAAGGAGGCCGCATGACGACTGCCGCCCACGGCTTCACGTCCGATACGCTCGGCTGGCGTGCCTGGCTCGACACGGTGCCGCTCGACACGGCGACGCCCGATCAGCTCGCGGTGCTCGAAGCGAGCCATCCGCAAGCGAAAACGTCCGACTATTACCGGCTGCTCGTCCATCTTCCCGAGATCCTGCGGCAGCGCTCGGCCGTGTTCAACGCGATCATGTACGGCCCCGGCGAGTTGTCGCGCGCGGAGCGCGAACTGGCGAGCACGGCCGTATCGCGCGTGAACGGCTGCGTGTACTGCGCGTCGGTGCATGCGCAGCGCTTCGCGCAACTCGCGAAACGCACCGATGCGATCGAACAGGTGTTCGACGATCCGGCGACGGCCGGCACGACGGCGCGCGAACGCGCGATCGTCCGCTATGCGATCGCGTTGACCGAACGGCCGGACGCGGTCGGCGAGCACGACATCGCGGCGCTCGAAGCCGAAGGGTTGACGCACGAGGAGATTCTCGACCTGTCGCACGCCATCGCGATCTTCGCGTGGGCGAACCGGTTGATGCTGACGCTCGGCGAACCGGTGTTTGCGGAGGCGGAAGACCGGTAGCGCGGGCGATGTATCGGGCGATGCGTCGTTTTTCGTTGCGGTCGGGATTGGGGAAACACGCTCATGCGGCACCGTGCCGTCCGAACTCTGCCGGCACCGCCCCGCTTCTCGGCAGCATCGCGACGAACACGGCCGCCGCCACCGCGAACAGGGTTCCTGCGCCCGCATAGAACGCCGGCCATCCCGTCGCCGCAATCAGACCCGGCACGCCGAGCAGGCCGAACGTGCCGACCAGCCGCCCGCTGCTGTAGAACAGCGCATACACGGTCGCCGGCCGCCTCCCGGCGGCCCAGCCGAGGATCGCGCCGCCCATGCCGATGAAGGTCCACGCGCTGGCCGCGCCGACCAGCACCGCACCGGTCGCGGCCAGCGTCGCATCCCCGCGCGACGCCGCGACCGCCAGCACGGCGACGCTCGCGATGCACGCGAGCGCGCCCGTCGCGCAGATCGTCGGTGGCCGCCAGCGGCGCGCGGCCCAGCCGGCCGCTACCGACGCCGCAAGGTTCGCGGCTGGCACCAGCGTGCCGAGCAACGCGCCGATCCGCTGCAGCGTCATGCCCAGATCGACGAGCAGCAGCCGGTTGAAGTTGAAGAGCATCATCAGCATGACGGTCAGCGCGATCGTCGCGAGCAGGCGGGCGCGCATCGCACGGTCGCGCCACGCCTCACCCCAGCCCGACAACGAGCGGCCCGCGCCGCGCGGCGTCGCGCGGTCGGCCTCGACCAGCAACGCGACCGAGAGCACCGAGAGCGCGAGGATCGCCGCCAGCGCCACGAACACGAGCCGCCAGCCGAGCCACGGATACCCCCATACGAGCACGCCGCCGCCGAGCAGCAAACCGACCGCCATCCCGCCCATCTTCGCGGCAGCAACCAGCGTGCGGCCCGACGGCGGCGTCTGTTCGACGCTCAACGCGTCGAGCGACAGGTCCATCGTCGCGACGGCCGTCGTGGCGACGAGGCCGAGCGCGAACAGCCACGCGACGGGTGCGCCAGGCCGCGCCGCGATGCAAAGCGTCGCCGCCACCGCGACGAGCTGCGCCGCGACGATCCAGCCGGTGCGATGCCCGAGCCAGCGCAGCCGCCGTGCATCGAGCCATGGCGCCCACAGGAACGCGACGCCGAACGGCAGATACAGCGCGTAGACCCACTGCAGCGACGCGAGCGGCACGCCCTGCGCGCGCAGGATCGGCGCGAGGCCGCCCTGCACGAAGCCGAGCACGCTGCCGATCGCCACGTAGAGGATCGCGACGACCGTCAGCACGCGCGCGAGGCCGTGCGCCGGGGCGACGGTCGGCGGTCGATCGTCGGCAACACGAAGCGGTTCGCTCATCGGCGCCTCCTTCAAAGCTGCGTGGTGAGACCGATGCCGACGACGCGCGGCTGACCGACGCGCACCGAGCCGACTCCCGGCGCCCAGCCCTGTCCCGCAACGACGTAGCGGCGATCGAACAGGTTCTCCGCGAACCCGTACAGCATCCAATTTCGGTAGGTCCAGCCGACGCGCAGGTTGACCACGCTGTAGGCGGCGAGATCGAAGCTGTTGCGCACGTCGACCGCGCGAGAGCCGACATATTGCAAGGACGCGTCCGCATTGAAGCGCCCCGGCAGGCCGACCATCGTCCCCGGCAGTTCGCCGTGCGCGCCGAGATTGCCGGTCATGCGCGGCACGTTCGGCAGCCGGTTGCCCGACTGCGCACCGGTCACGTCGCCGACCGGCACGGACCGCAGTTCGCCCCGTGTATAGCCGAGCCCCGCGGTCAGCCGCAGATAGCGCGACACCTTCGCGCCCAGTTCGAGCTCCGCGCCGTAGGTCCGATAGTCGAGCGATGCGGGCATGAACAGTCCGCTCGACGGGAAGAACGCGACGAGGTGACCGTTCCTCACGTCGTTGTAGAACACCGAGCCGTCGACGCTGAGCCGCCGGTCGAGCCACAGCGACTTGAGGCCGAGTTCGTAGGTCCAGCTCGTCGACGCCGGAAACGACGACTCGCGACGGCCCTGCGGCCCGTTCACGGTGACGGCCGGATAGCCGGCCGACGCTTCGCCGCGCGACACCGTCGCATAAATCATCAGCGTGTCGGTCCAGTCGAACGTCAGGCCCGTGCGTCCGGTGACGAACGTGTCGCTCAGGCTGTCGTCCTGGCGGAACCGGGTGACGACCTTCGGGTTGCCGTTGCCGTCGAACGCGTAGCGGGCGTCCTTGCGCTCGTAGGTCGCGCGCAGCCCCGTGATCGCCTTCAGCCGCGTCGTCAGCGGCCAGGTCGCCTCCCCGAACCACGACACGCTGTCGGTGTTGATGCGGTTGTGCTGCTGGCCGTTCTGCGTCGTCACGAAGTTGAACGCAGCCGGTGATGCGACGGCGTTCGTGTCGTTCGTGAAATGCGCATGGAAATAGTTGATCCCGGCCGTCCACATCACCGGGCTGTCGTCGCGCGAATTCAGCCGCACTTCCTGCTGGAACGTCGATTCGCCGAAGCGCATCTCGGTTTGGTCCGCGCCCGGCACGTCGAACAGGCTCGCCGGCCGCTTCGACAGCGCCGAGTAGATGAGCCCGTCGGTCAGGTCGAACTGCTGCACGTTGCGCGAATCCTGGTAGCTCGTCAGCGACGTCAGCCTGAAGCGGTCGAAGTCGCGGTCGACCCGCACGCTGCCGCCCGCGTCGCGCCAGCGGCCGTACGTGGACGGGTTCAACCGAACCTGCGGGAAATCGCCGTTCTGCATCAGCACGAAGCGCGGCGCGGTCGTTTCGGTCTGGTCGACGAAACCCGATGCGGTGACCGACGTGCGGTCGTCCGGCACCCACAGCACGGTGCCGCGCGCGGCGCCAACCTTCACGCGCCCGTCGCTACCGCCGGTCGCGAGGTTCGGCACGGTACCGTCGAGATTCGACATCCTTACCGCGATCCGCGCGGCGACGTCGTCCGACACGGGACCGTTGCCGATTACCTCGCCGAGCCAGCGGCCGTGCGTACCGGCTTCCGCCGTCGCCGTGAAAGCGCGTTTGAAGGTCGGTTGCTTCGTGATCACATTGATCGCGCCGCCCTGCGTGTTGCGGCCGAACAGCGTGCCCTGCGGGCCGCGCAGCACCTCGACGCGATCGATGTCCATGAAGGTCGGCGGCGCGCCGGTCGTCGCGCGCGGCACGTCGTTGACGTACATCACGACCGATGCGTCGTCGGCGGCGAGCGGCATGAACGAGCCCACGCCGCGAATGCTGAACACGTTCGCGTAGGTCGCGCCGATATCGGCGAACGCGAGGTTCGGCACTGCGCGCGCGAGACCCGCGTTGCCGGCCGACGGCGCGGCATCGACTGCGAGATCGGCGCCGCTCACGGCCGTCACGCTGACCGGCACCTTCTGCTGCGACTCGCTGTGACGACGTGCGGTGACGGTCACGGCTTCGAGCTGCGTGCCGGTGACCGGCTCGGCAGACGCCACCGGTGTCGATGACGGAGCCTGCGCCGATGCGTCATCGCCGGCCGCCTCGGCAAGCGGCGGCCACGCCAGCGCCGCGGCCAGCGCGAGCGACAGCCGCGCGAGCGGCCGGTCCGGCCGAAGGGCGCGCCCATGCACGGCGTCGCGCGATGAGACAACGACTTGAAGGACGGATTGATGGGCGGACCGATCCGATCGCGCAGCACACGATGCCGCCCGGTTCGCGGTGGCGGTACGACAGTAACGACGACTCATGAAGCCTTCCTCTGCTGGTGCTCCGATCGCGGCGGGCCGCAGGCGGCCTCGTCGCGATCCCCGTGAAGCGTGGTGATGGTGACTGCGATGAAATCGAATGGCCGCGCTCAGGCATGGCCGGCATCGCGCGCGAGCAGACGCGCGTAGCGCCCGCCGCGCGCGACGAGTTCGGCATGCGTACCCTGCTCGACCGCGCGCCCGTCGTCGAGCACGACGATGCGGTCGGCTTGCCGGATCGTCGACGGACGGTGCGCGATCATCAGCACCGTGCGGTGACGACGCAGCCGCACGAGCGCGTCGTGGAATGCGCGCTCGCTTTCGGTGTCGAGACTCGACGACGCCTCGTCGAGCACCAGCACCGGGCTGTCGCGCAACAACGCGCGCGCGATCGCGATCCGCTGGCGCTGGCCGCCCGACAGACGCGTGCCGCGCTCGCCGCAGCGCGTTCCGTAGCCGTCCGGCAGCGCGACGATGAAGTCGTGCGCCTGTGCGTCGCGCGCGGCCTGCTCGACCGCCGCATCGTCCGCCTCGGGCCGACCGAGCCGGATGTTGTTCGCGATGGTGTCGTCGAACAGATAGACGTCCTGCGGCACCACCGACACGTATTGCCGCAGCCGCGCGAGCGGCATGTCGCGCACGTCGACGCCGCCCACCGTTACGCGGCCCGCCTGCACGTCCCTGAAGCGCAGCAGCAGGCCCACGCACGTGCTCTTGCCCACACCCGATGCACCCACGAGCGCGACAGTCTCGGCCGGCTTCACGTGGAAATCGACGCCACGCAAAGCCGGCGCGCGCGTGTCGTCGTAGGCGAAGCCGACCTGCTCGAAACGCACCGTCGCATCGGCCGGCTCCGCGGTGCCGCGGTCGGCGACCTGCGCGGGCTGCCGCTGGATCGCGAGAATCCGCTCGGCGCCCGCCTTCAGTTCGCCGAGCTTGCGCGCGGCCTGCGCGACTTCGGCAAGCGGGATCAGCGCGGCGCCGACGAGCACGACCGCGCACGGCAACCATGCGACTGCCAGCAAACCGTGCCGCACGAGCACGGCTCCCGTCAGCAGGGCCGCGAGCAGCGCACCGGCCTGCAGCAATTCGATGGCCGCCTGCTCGAGCCCGGCGCGCGTGCCGTAGCGGCGCTGCTCGCGCTCCATCGCGCGCACGCGCGCGGCAACGCGGTCGAGCCACGCCTGCGCCTGACCGAACGATGCGATCTCTTTTCTTCCCTGGATGCCTTCGATCACGTCCGCGTCGAGCTTCGCAGCGGCCTGCGCCAGCGCACGCCCCTGCCGATGCGCGCGATCGCCGAGCCAGAACGGCACCGACGCAAGCAGCGGCAGGAACGGCAGCAGCGCAAGCGTCAGCCACGGCTGCACGAACGCGAGCGCGACGAGTGCCAGCAACGGGACGATGCCGGCCGCGATCGCGTCGGCGAGCGTATGCGCAAAGAAATGCTCCATCGCGTTCGCGTCGCGCGTCGCAACCGCCGCGAGTTCGCCAGTGCGACGCCCGGCCACGTAGCCGGGCGCCGCGCGTTCGAGGCCGTCGTAAATGCCAATCTGCATCGTCTCGATCAGCGCGAACGCAAACTCGTGCGAAACGTGCGCCTGCCACCAACGCCCGCCCGCGCCGGCGGCCACGGCCATGACGAGCGCATATGTGCCCGGCAGCCATGCGTCGGCCGCCGCGCCGGCGATCGCGATGCCGATCAGCCACGCGCAGATCGCGAGCGTCGCAACCATCCCGCCCTGCGCGAGCAAGGTCGCGACGATCGTCAGCAGCATCAGCCGCTCCTGGCCGCGCGCGAGCTGCAGCAGATCCGCCCAGCCGCTGCGCGCGACCGGCGCGCCGTCGCGCGGGTGCGTCGCACCGCCTCGGCCGTGCGATGCCGTCGTCGTAGTCGTGGTCGTGCTCATGCGGTTTCCTCCCGGGTGGCGCCGGCCTGCGCGGCCAGCAGACGCGCATAGAGTCCGCCGCGCGCCTTCAGCGTGTCGTGATCGCCCTCCTCGACGATTCGCCCGCCGTCGACGACGACGATCCGGTCCGCGTGCCGCACCGTGGCCAGGCGATGCGCGATCACGACGAGCGCACGTTGCCCGGCACACGCCTCGATCGACGCCTGGATCGCCTGCTCGCTCGACGGGTCGACGTTCGAGGTTGCTTCATCGAGCAGCAGGATCGGCGCGCTCTTCAGCCATGCGCGGGCGATCGCAAGCCGCTGACGTTGGCCGCCCGACAGTTGCGCGCCACGCTCGCCGACGGGTGTCGCATATCCCTGCGGCAGACTTTCGATGAAGTCGTGGACATGCGCGACGCGCGCCGCGTCGCGAATCGCGTCTGCATCGGCGTCGGGCCGCGCGAACCGCAGGTTGGCCTCGATGCTGCCGTCGAACAGCACGATGTCCTGGAACACCGCGCCCACCTTCTCGCGTATCGCCGCGAGCGGCAAGTCGCGCAGATCGACGCCTCCGATCCGCACCGAACCGTGCTGCGGGTCGGCCATCCGCATCAGCAGCGTGCCGAGCGTCGACTTGCCCGCGCCGGACGGGCCGACGATCCCGACGAACTCGCGCTCGCCGATCGCGAGCGACAGATGCTCGAGCGCGGGCCGGTCGCTGCCCGGCCACGTGAAGGTCACGTCGTCGAACGCGACATCGGCGTGCTCGCCGGGCGCGCGCGGCGACATGGGCTCGCGCACCGGCGGCTCGGCGTCGAGCAGTGCGGCGATCGGGCCGGCAGCGCTCGCGGCGCCCCACGCGATATGGAACGTCTTGTCGAGCCGGTCGACGGGCCGGAATGCCTCGCGCGCGAGAAACAGCGTGATCAGCGCTGTCGTCGCGGGCAGCACGCCGGACGCCGCTCGCGACGCGTTGAGCGCCGCGACGGCCGCGACGCAGCCGAGCCCGAACAGGCCTGTCACGCCGTTGCGCATCAGCGTTGCGTACAGGATGCCCATCGCCTCGCGCCGCAACCCCGCCGCCGCCGCGACGAGCGATGCTCGGCGGGAGCCGGCCGCATCGAACGCCTTCAGTGTCGCGATGCCCTGCAGGCTGTCGAGCATCGTCGCGCCGAAACGCCCGATCGACGCCATCAGCCCCGACGCCTTCGGCCGGCACAGCCGCAGCCAGACGCGATCGATCAGGGGCACCGCCGCCACGCAGGCTGCGAGCACGCCCGCCGACAGCGGATCGATCCACGCGACCGCGCCGATTACGGCAGCGCAACCGAGCAGCGCGACGCAGACGGCTGGAATGTAGCGACCGTAGTACGTCTCGAGCGCTTCGACGCCGCCGACGATCGCGTGCTGCAATTCGGCGGTGCGTCCCGCGCCGCCATGCGCGCCGAGTGCGAGCGCCTGCGGGAGCAGTTGCGCGCGCAGGCGTGCCTTGGTGCGGCTCGCGGTACGCAGCGCGGCGACTTCACCGGCCCACATCAACGCGATGCGCGCCAGCGCGAGCACCGCGAAGCCGAATGCCCATCCGGATAGGCCGGACAGCGACGCGCCCGACCACACGGCGGCGATCCCGAGCGCCAGACATAACGCCTGTCCCGCGTAGCATGCGGTCACCGCGAGCCCGATTGCGACGCTGATCGCGATATCGGCATAGACGACTCCGGCGAGCCGCCATAACTGACGTTGCATAGGGTTCACCTCCTTGATCGGGCTAATTGATCGACGCGGATGTACCGCATCGCCTTTCCGCTCGTGTGCCGCGTTCAGTTCGCAATCCCGCGGTCGCCTGTCACGCAGTGCACGGGCACGCCTTTGAGCGGCTTCGCGACGATGTCGACGAGCCCCTGTTCTGCAAGCAGCGCATTGATCGTCCTGACCGGATAGCAGTCGCCGGCCTGCGTGAGCCCGAGCATCTGCGCGGCGAACAGGCGCGGCACGGGCTCGCTCTGGGCCGGCGCGTCCGAAATCATGAAGTCGCACACCGCGATCCGCCCGCCCGGCGCGAGTCGCTCGCAGGCACGCCCCAGCAGATGTCGGCACCCGTCCTCGTCAAAGTGGTGCAGGATCTGGCTCAGGACCACAAGGTCGTACTGGCCGGGAATCTCCACGTCGAACAGATCGCCGCCGATAAAGCGCGCGCGGGCATCGACGCCGAACTCGCGCGCGGTATCCGCGTATGTGTCGCGAATCGACGGCCAGTCGACGCCGCAGACGGTCGAATTCGGCTGCGCCTGTGCGAACGTGAAGCCGTAGATGCCGTTGCTGCAACCGAGATCGAGCACGGCGACCGCCGTGCGCGAGGCCGCCCATGGCGCGAGCAGGTCCGCGACGCGACGCGCGGTGCGACGGCTCGTGTTTGCGATGCCGGTCGCAAATGATTGCCAGTAGGGATGGTCGGCCGCCTCGAGGCTCGACGGCAGCACGCTGCCGCCCGCGACGACCGCGTCCTTGAAATGCCGGAACGTGTCCCACATCAGGTCGGCCGTATACACGCCGGACAGCCCGCCGACGTAGTGCGGCGACGCGGACACGAGAAAGCGCTCCGACATCGGGTTCAGCCGGTAGCGCACGCGCTCGGCGTCGTGCTCGACAAGCGCAAGCCCCGCGAGCGCGTCGAGCAGGATGCGCATCCCGCGCGCGCTGGTCCCCAGCGCACCCGCCAGCTCGCCGGCGTCGCGCGGGCCGTCGGCAAGCCGGTCGAACACGCGCAGCTCGATCGCTGCGCGTAGTACGCCGGCGCGCTCGACCCCCATCAACAGATCGAGGATCGGTGCGGCCGACAGCGTGGACGACGCGGTGCCCGGCAGGCACGTCGCAAGCGCGGCCTGCGCGGTCGCCACCTCGCGCGCGAGCGCCGCGCGATCGACCTTGCCCGACGGTGCGAGCGGCAGCCGCGGGCACGGCGCCACCGCGTCGACGAGCTTGCAGCGCTCGACGCCGGCCACGTCGAGGAGATGGCGATTGATCGCATCGAGCGTCGGCGCCTGCCGCCCCGCGCGCGGCACCACGCATGCGCACAGCCGTCCCGCGCCCCCATCGGTGACGGCCTGCACGACGGCCACGTCCGCGACATCGGAATGCCCGTGCAGCAGCATCTCGATCTCGACGAGATTGATTTTCACACCGTTGCGCAGCACGGTGTCCGCGCGACGGCCGACGATCTGCAGGTAGCCGGCCGCGTCGAGCCGCCCGCGATCGCCCAGTCGCACCCAGCCGTCCGGCGCGCGATACCGTTCGTTCAATTCGGGTGCGCCGAAATAGCCGAGCGGCGTCATCGGTCCACGCGCCCACACCTCCCCCTCCACGCCGGCATCGACGTCGTTGCCAGCCTCGTCGACGATCCGTACCGTCACGACCGCCGGATCGGGACGGCCGACCGTCGCGACGATCGTGTCGAACGCATCGTCGAGCGCGGTATGGCAAGCGACGCCATCGGCCGACCCGTACGACTGGATCAGCGCGCAGCCGATCACGTCGCGCACGCGCTGCGCGGTCTGCGCGCTGAGTGCCGAGCCGCCGCTGACGATCGCCTTCAGCGACGACAGGTCGGGCGCGTCGACCGCATCGCCGGCGAGCAGCGGACTCTCGAGCAGCATGTCGACCATGTTCGGCCCGGCGAACAGATGCGTGACGCGCAACGCGGCGACTGCGAGCAGCACGGCGGTCGGCTCGAACCGCTCGAGATTGACCAGCGCGCCGCCCAGCGCGGCGAGCGTGCACGACGTGCCGAGCGAACCGAACGGCGACGCAAGCGACACGCAAAACATCGCGCGCATCGTCGACACGTCGGCACCGAGGCTCTTCAGGTACGACGCCTGCCCGCCAATCAGTCCGTTGTGCGAATACGCGACCAGCTTGGGCTCCGCTTCGGAACCCGACGACGCGATCAATCGCACCGGCCCGTCCGGGTCGAGCATGTCGGCGCGATACGGATACGGATCGCATTCCCAGCAGCGATCGAGGTCGGGCCAGTCGAGATAGCGCGCGCCGAGCACGAACACGCGTTCCAGCCTCGGCAGTTCATCGTGCAATCCGTCGATCAGCGCCGCGTAGTCGATGTCGCCCACCCGCCGCTGGCAGATCAGCACCTTCGCACCGGACTTCGCAAGCAGCGCGCGGCTCTCGTGCCGCTTGCGGCCCACCGGATAAGGGAGCACGATCGCCCCGAGCGCGGCAGCGGCCAGATCGGCCGCGCATGCGCGCCAGCCGTTCGGCAGGTTCACGGCAACGACATCGCCCGCGCGCACGCCGCACTCGTGCAGTGCAGTGGCCAGCCCGAGGCTTCTCACGCGCAGTTGCGCATAGGTAAGCGCAATACCGCCGTCGGACACCGCGAGCGCGAGCGGATGCGCATCGGCAAAACCCGAGAACGACCTGAACAGGTCGCGCCCTTCGTAGATGCCGGCGTCGGCCCAGGCGCGCCGCAACGCGGCCGGAACGTGGTCGCGGAAATTGCCGGCACCCTCATATGCGCAGCGCGTCCGGGTGGCAGAAAGCGTAAGGTCGAATGTCATCGATGCGTCTCAGTGAGTGAAGGTGAAGGGACAGGCAACGGACAGGCGGCCGGCATCGCGCCGAACGCTGTTCGCCAGGAGCGGATGGATCGCGACGCCGGCCGCGTCGCACGCGATCGCGACGGCCGGCACGCCGTGCCCGGCCAGGTCGCGCTGCCAGTACGCGACATCGTGCGCCGCGAGCGCGGCGACGAGGCGGGCCGTCGCGTCGGGCGGCGGCTCGCCGCCAGCGGTTGCGCCGCACAGTGCCGCGAGCCGGACCGTGCCTCGTTCGTCCAACGGCGCGTCGAGCATCAGACGTCCGTCGCGCGCCGGATACGCGGCCGGCAGGCCGAGCACGGCAACCAGCGGGTCGGCGCATGCGGGCCGGGTAGCTTGATCGCTCGCGTCCGCCACGAGCAGCGCCGCAGCGCCCGTCATCGCGGAATCGAAAGCGCGCCCGCGACCGTCGACAGCGCGCCCGTACAGCGCAGCAGCGACGCCCTCTGCAACCGCGACGCCACCCAGCACGTCGACCAGCGTCAGCAATGCGCCCCCGCGCCCGTGCCGGCCGCCGATCAACGATGCGAGCCCGCTGTGCGCCTGCACCATGAAGTCGGTGCCGACCGGATCGTCGGGGCCCGGCATGCGGCCCGCGCCCGACGCCGACGCATACACGAGCGTAGGCGCGACGCGCGCGAAATCGGCGGCCGTCAATGCAAGATGCTCCGCGCGGCCAGGCGCCCAGTTGTGCAGGAATACGTCCGCATCGCGTGCGAGGTCGAGCATATGGTCGCGTCCGGCGCGCGTGCGCAGGTCGAGCTCGATGCAAGTCTTGTCGCAATTGATCGCGTCGAAGTGTGCGGACACGCCGCCCGCAATTGGCGGCATCGCGCGCATCGGATCGCCGCCGGGCGGCTCGACCTTGATCACGTGCGCACCCAGCATCCGCAGCACATGGCCGGCGAGCGGCCCCTGGATCAGCCGGCACGCCTCGAGCACGGTGACGCCGGCCAGCGGCCGCGCGGGATCAGTACACGTTGTTGCCGGGCCGAGCGGCGCGCCGATGGCCTGCCCGGGCCGATCGAATCGCCAGGGTCCGTCCGTGCACCAGCGCGCATCGTCCCTCAACGCGATGGCCGCATCGCGCACTGCGCTGACGTAAGCCCCCGTCTCGCGCGCGATCATCCGCACCGTGGTGAAATCGAGCCTGGCCGCCGCATGAAACAGCCCCGCCGGCAACGCTGCGCGAGCTTGCGTGTAGCGCAGCATGAACGGCCGCCAGCCCACGGCGATATCGTCGGCCGCAGCAGACGCGCGCTGCCAGAAGTGCCCCCAGGCGTCAGGGTCGAGCGCCTCGAGTTCGAAACGCACGCCGTCGCGGCTCTCAAACGGCGGCGGCCGATCGCCCGCGTCGCGGGGCAACTGCGCGGGTTGCCCCGCGTGGTCCATGGCGAGGTATTGCGCCATCGCAAACAACGCCGCGTCGGCGAGACACAGCGTCAGCGCGACAGGCTGTGCACCGGTGCCGCGACGCTGTCCGGCCAGCACGGCGAGCGCCGCGGCCGACGCCAGCGACGCCCCGAGTGTCGACACGTAATCGACGCCAAGCGGCCGCCATGCGTTCTCGGCGCGTGCATGCCAGCCCGTGATGCCGGTCGCCGCCTGCAACAGCGCATCCGACACCGGATGATCGGCCGACGGCCAGCCCCGCACCGTCACGTCGACACACGCGCCGCCTCCATCGCCGAGCCGCGCGTGAAGCGCAGCGTGTCCAGCCGATGCCGCGAGGAAGCCGGGATCGCGCGGTAGCGGTACCGCGCGGACACCGAGGGCCATCGTCCGGCGATGCAGCGCGCGCCATGTCGGCGCAAAACAGGCCGGCACGGATCGCGGATCCAGTCGGACGCCCTCCAGCGGCGCCTGCGCAGTTTGCGCGCGTGTTCGATCGACTTCGGTCATGAGCATGGCGGTATTCCCGGCCGCGAAGGCCCCGAAAGCGCCCCGCCGCTCGCCGCATCGATCACGGGCCGCGGCCCCGCCGGGGCACACGCCGGAACCGCTCGCGAGCCGCCGGGCACGGTTGCTGGTCAACAGCCACAATGATATTTTGGCAGCTAATGAGAATCATTCTCATTTCATATGGATATCGGCGAATTTCATATGCGGGTCGGGCGAAGCCGTTCCATCCCGAAAACTTTGTGGCTAGTCTTGCGGCCATCGAGAAGCGTGGATCACGTCCGAATCGCCCGGCCTGCCGTGAAGAACCTGAGAGGAGTTGTTCGTATGCACGCACTGACAGTACCCGGCGCGTCCGCGATGGACGTCGCCCCGAGTCACACATGGACGGTCGCCCGCGGAAGCGCGGAGGGCGGCAACTACGCGGTCGAACGCCTGAATTGCGAGCCCGGCTTCTCGGTCGTGCGCTCGAGCGTGCTGTCCGAGCGCGCGTTGACCGAGGCATGCAGCCATGACGGCGTCGAGCGGCAGCTCGTCGTCGCGATCGGGCTCGACGGCGATTCGGAGTTCCGCGACCGACGCGGCGAACGCCTGCCATTCTCGGCCGGCCACACGACGGTGTCGGTCTTCCGCAGCGGCGGCGGCGAGCGTCGCCATGCTGCCAACCGGCTGGTGCGCCAGCTCCGGCTCGTCGTCTCGGAAAGTACGCTGACAAGCTTCGTCGGCGAGGCGCGCAGCCGCGAACTGCTCGGTCCGGCGCTCGGGCACTTTGAAGGTTTCCGGCAGATCGCGTTCACGGCGAACGGTGCGAGTCCTCATCTGCGTTTTTTCCGCAGCCCGGACCTGCTGCAGCAGGACGGTCTCAGCCTGCGCATCCACGCGCTGAGCCTGCTGGCCGACCAGCTGCGCACGATCGCGCCGGAACCGGTACGCGGCCGGCTCGGCGCGCGCGATCTCGACAAGCTCGCGCACGTCGAGGCGTTCATGCGCGCGCATCTCGACAAGCCGCTCAGCAATGCGTATCTGTCGGCCGCGCTCGGCATCAGCGAATACAAGCTGAAGGAGTGCTTCCGGCAGGCGTACGGCACGAGCCCCGCGCAGCACTTGCTGGAACTGCGGATGCACCGCGCGCAGGAGTTGCTCGAGGCCGGCCATCAGGTCGCGGAAACGGCCTATCGCGTCGGCTACCAGCACCCGAGCAACCTGAGCGCCGCGTTCACCCGCTTTTTCGGGCGCACGCCGAAATCCGTACTCGGCAATCGATCCTGCCGGGCCTTTACCCGATCCGCCGAATGTGCCAACCATGACTGAACCGCACGCCATGTCCGCCCGCGCCGCCGGTCGGCGCGAGATCTTCCTGAACCTCAATGAGTCGCCGTTCGGTCCGTTCGACGAAGCCGAAGCTGCCGCCGTCCGCGCGCTGCGCGAAGCAGGTCGCTACCAGTTCCCGCTTGTCGAACGGCTGCGTGATGCGATCGCCGACGCGCACAAGGTGCCATCCGGCTGGGTGTCGCTGTACCCGGGCTCGAACCGCGCGCTGCATTATGCGACGCTCGCGTTCACCGCATCCGATGCACCGCTCGTGCTCGCCAGTCCCGGTTATCCGGTGTGCGAGCAGGCCGCGCGGCTCGCACACCGGCCCGTACGCCGCGTGCCGCTTTGCGCGGATGGCGCGCACGACGTCGCCGCGATGTGCGAAGCCGCGCCGCGCGGACTGATCTACGTCGCGAACCCCAATAATCCGACCGGCACCGTGACGCCGCACGATGCGCTGCGGCGCCTGCTGAGCGACCGATGGCCCGGCACGACGGTACTCGTCGACGAGGCATACATCGAATACAGCGACGAACCGTCGATGATTGATGCGGTGCGCACGGATCCCGGGCTGATCGTCGCGCGCACGTTCTCGAAGATCTACGGGATGGCCGGCCTGCGGCTCGGCTATGCAATCGCGCAGCCCGACGCGATCGCGCGCATTCATACGATGCCGCCGCACGACGTGCCCGTGCCCGCCGCCGCCGCGGGGCTCGCGAGCCTTGCGCTGCGCGACCGGCTCGGCGCGCGCAAGGCCCACACGGCGACCCTCCGCAACAACCTGGTGGGCTGGCTCGCCGAACGCGGGCTCGCGTGCCTGCCATCGCGCTCGAACTGCGTGATGGTCGATCTCGGTCGCGCCGGAACGCCCGTAATCGCGGCGCTCGCCGCGCGCGGCGTCCATGTCGGCCGCAGTTGGCCCGACATGCCGAACGGGATGCGCATCACGATCGGCGCGTGCGACGAAATGGACGCGCTGAAGGAAGCGCTCGCAGAGGTACTCGCCGAACCGGCCGCGCGCAACGCTGCCTGAGCGCGCCGCGCGAGGTCTTTCCGTTCAACCGCCCTACGCCGATCCATCATGAAACTACCACCTCTCGTCACGACGCTTGCGCCGCTCTCCGGCGACGAGTTGACCCGCTACAGCCGGCACATCCTGCTGCCGGAAATCGGCCTGACGGGCCAGCAACGCCTGAAGGCCGCCCGAGTGCTCGTGGTCGGGGCGGGCGGACTGGGTTCGCCAGCGTTGCTCTACCTCGCCGCCGCCGGTGTCGGCGCGCTCGGCGTGATCGACTTCGACCGCGTCGACGTATCGAACCTGCAGCGGCAGGTGATCCACCGAATGTCGACAGTCGGCATGCCGAAGACGGCCAGCGCCCGCAACGCGATCGTCGCTCTCAATCCGCACGTCGACGTACGGCTGCACGACGAACGACTCGACAACGACAACGCGATCGCCTTGTTCTCGCAGTACGATTTGATCGTCGACGGCACCGACAACTTCGCGACGCGCTACCTCGTCAACGACGCGTGCGTGCTGGCCGGCAAGCCGTACGTGTGGGGCTCGATCTACCGGTTCGAAGGCCAGGCGTCGGTGTTCTGGGAGGACGCGCCGGACAGCGCGGGCCTCAACTACCGCGACCTCTACCCTGAACCGCCGCCGCCGCATCTCGCGCCATCGTGCGCCGAAGGCGGCGTGCTCGGCGTACTGTGCGCATCGATCGCGTCGATCATGGCGACCGAAGCCGTCAAGCTGATCACGGGCGCCGGCGATTCGCTGCTCGGGCGCCTCGCCGTCTATGACGCACTCGACATGCGCTACCGGTTTCTGCCGTTGCGACGTGCGCCGCGGCGCCGGCCGATCGTTGCGCTCGACGACTACCCGCGCTTCTGCGGTCTCTCGACACATGCCGAGCCGGTGCGCGTGCCAGCCATCGACGCGCTCGCGCTCAAGCAGCTTCTCGACGCGGGTCAGCCGGTCGAACTCATCGACGTACGCGAGCCGAACGAATGGGAACTCGTGCGCATTCCGGGCGCAAAGCTGATGCCGAAACGGCAATTGCTGGACGAAAACGGGCTGGCCCGACTCGATCAGACGCGTCGCACCGTCGTGTACTGCAAGGGCGGCGCACGCTCACGCGATGTCGTACAGGCGATGCGCGGCGCGGGCTTCGCGGACGTCAGCAACCTCGACGGCGGAATCCTGTCGTGGATCCGCATCGTCGACCCTTCGCTGCCACAGTACTGAGGCGACACCTATGCTGATCCTGTCGACCAATATCGCCGACGCGATCGTCCGCCATGCGCGCGATACGCATCCGATCGAATGCTGCGGCATCATCGCGGGTGCGCCCGGCGACGCCGCGCCGTCGCGCGTAATTCCGATGCGCAACACCGCGCAATCGGCCACGTTCTTCCAGTTCGACGCGGCCGAACAACTGCGCGTGTGGCGCGACCTCGACGCCCGCGACGAAGCGCCGTCGGTGATCTATCACTCGCACACCGCGTCGGCCGCACGCCCGAGTCGCACCGACATCGCGTATGCGGCCGCATATCCGGACGCGTACCACCTGATAGTGTCGACCGATCCGCGTTACACGCCGGTTCTGCGCTGCTACCGGATCGTCGACGGCACGGCAACCGAAGTCGCCGTCTGTATCGACGGATAGCGTTCGGCAAGCGTCATCCCGACGTCCATCACTCGAATATATTAAGGATTACCCATGGCCATCATCTGCATTCCGACGATCATGCGCCCGCTGACCGGCGACCGGAAGGTCGTCGAGGCACACGGCGGCACGCTCGGTGAAGTGATCGACTCGCTCGAGTCGGCTTATCCAGGTCTTCGGCAGCGGCTCGTCCAGGACGACCGACTGCACCGCTTCGTCAACGTCTATGTGAACGACGATGACATTCGCTTCAAGGGCGGCCTGTCTGCCGCGATCGCGGACAGCGACACCATCACGATCCTGCCGGCCGTCGCCGGCGGCCGATACTGAGCCTCGCCGCCGCGACGTCTCGCCTCGTCAAGGAGCCGACCATGCAGCAATGTCCTTTCATGAGCACGCTCGACGCGTCGGCCGCGAAGCCGCGCCCCGGGCTGCGCTACAGCGGCTATCTGCAGCTGGATAGCCTGCTCGACAGCCAGGCGCCGCTGTCCGGCACGCACGACGAGATGCTGTTCATCATCCAGCATCAGACGTCGGAGTTGTGGATGAAACTGCTGCTTCACGAGCTGACGCATGCATGCGAGCAGCTTCACGCATCGCAGCTGCCCCAGGCATCGAAGACCGTTGCGCGTGCGCAGCGGACGATGGAGCATCTCGTACATGGCTGGAACGTGCTCGCGACGCTCACGCCGGTCGAGTTTCTCGCCATGCGGCCGGCACTCGGGTCTGCGTCGGGCCATCAATCGTTCCAGTTTCGCGAGATCGAATTCCTGCTCGGCAACAAGAATGCGGCGCTGATCGCCGATCACGACGCGCATCCGGTCGCACGCGATGCGTTGCTCAAACGGCTGCACGCGCCGTCGCTTTATGACGAGGTCGTCGGTGCACTCGCGCGCGCCGGATTGCCGATTTCCCGCGCGCGACTCGACGCCGACCCGGTCACGCCGCACCGCTACGATCCGTCGGTCGAGGCCGCGTGGTGCATGGTTTATCGCGACCCGAATGCGCACTGGCCGTTGTACGAGCTGGGTGAACGCCTGATCGATCTCGAGGAAGGTATCCGCCAGTGGCGCTTCCGGCATATCGGCGCCGTCGAGCGCACGATCGGCCTTCGGCGCGGCACCGGCGGCAGTGAAGGCGCGAACTATCTGCGCAGGACGCTCGACGTCGTACTGTTTCCCGAGCTGTGGCAAATGCGCACCGCGCTCTGAATTCCGCTCATCACCGGACTATCGATATGCACGAAATCGAGACCATGCCTTCCGGCCGGCCCGCTTCGCGTGGTCGTGTCGCGATCGCCGGCGCCGGTCTCGCCGGCACCCTCACCGCCTGCCTGCTCGCCGCGCGCGGCTGGCGCGTCGACGTATTCGAACGACGTCTCGACCCGCGACGCCACGGCGACTCGGGCGGCCGCTCGATCAACCTCGCGCTCGCAACGCGCGGCATCCATGCGCTGCGAGCCGCGCGGCTCGACATCGAAACGATGCGCCATACGGTCGCGATGCGCGGCCGTATGGTGCACGTGGCTGGCTCATTTCCGCAGCTGCATCCATACGGTCGAGACCCGCAGGACGTGATCTGGTCGATCCATCGCGGCCGCCTGAACCGGCTGCTGCTCGACGCAGCCGAGCGCGCGGGCGCGTGCGTGCATCACGGCGCGGCGGTCGAGCACGTCGATTGCCGCACGCGCGAGCTGATCTTGTCCAGCGGACGGCGTGCACGCTTCGACCTGCTGATCGGCGCCGACGGTGCGGACTCGCGCGTGCGTGCCGCGCTCGCGCATACCGCCGATCTGGGCATCGACTGCGAGCGTCAGCCGCACGGCTACAAAGAACTGGAAATCCCGGCCACGGCGGACGGCGGCTTCCGGCTCGAGCCGCATGCGCTGCATCTGTGGCCGCGCGGCGGCTACATGTGCATTGCGCTGCCGAATACCGAAGGCAGCTTCACGACGACGCTGTTCCTGCCGGTCGACGGCAGCGATCACGACGACCGCGACACGCCGAGCTTCGCGAGCCTGCCCGACGGCCGCGCCGCGCGCCGGCTGTTCGAGCGCGTGTTTCCCGACCTGTCACCACACGTGCCGGCGCTCGAGGCCGATTTCGACACGCATCCCGTCGGCACGCTCGGTACGCTGCGGCTGCAGCGCTGGCATGCGCACGGGCACACCGTGCTGCTCGGCGATGCCGCGCACGCGATGGTCCCGTTCCATGGTCAGGGCATGAACTGCGCGCTGGAAGACGCGGTCGCGCTCGCCCGCCAACTCGACGCGCATCCGCATGAGCGTGCCACTGCGCTCGCTGCGTTTGAAGCCGAACGGCGCCCCAACGCGCTGGCGATCCAAGCGATGGCGCTCGAGAACTATATCGAAATGCGCGCGCGCGTCGCGACGCCGGGGTATGCGCTCGAACGCGAGTTGTCGGCGTGGCTCGCCGAACGCCATCCGGAGCGCTTCGTACCACGCTACAGCATGGTGACGTTCCAGCGCGTGCCCTATACGCTGGCCTACGAGCGCGGCAAGATCCAGGCTGACATCCTGCGCGCCGGCACGGCCGGCTGCGATACGTTCCACCAGATCGACCTGCGCGCCGTCGAGCGCGACCTTCGCGATCGCCTTCCGGTGCTGTCCGCCGCATGACCGCTGCCGCGATACCGCTGGCCGACGGCATTCGGCCCGCATGGCGCAGGCTCGACGAGGCCGAGCGCACTCGCGAATATTCGCCGAGCTCGAAGGCGCCGGATTTCCGCGCGATCCTGTCCCACTATCGCGCGCGCAGTCGAGCCGCAATGCTCCACCTATCACCGCCGACGCTGCTGCGCTACGGCGCCGAAGCCGCGCAGCGCATCGTGCTTTTCGAACCGACCGACGGTGCAGCCGATGTGCTGGTCGTCTACTTCCACGGCGGGTACTGGCAAGAACTGTCCCTGGACGATTCACTGTTTCCGGCAGTCGATTTCATCGATCGACGCGTCGCCTATGCAGCGGTCGGCTACACGCTCGCGCCGCACGCAACGCTGCGGCAGATCGTCGATCAGGCCGCCAATTCCGTCAGTGCGCTGCGACGCTTTACGGACGCCCCGCGAATGCCTGCCCCCCGGATCGTCATCGCCGGCAGTTCGGCCGGCGCGCATCTCGCCGCGATGCTGCTGACGCTCGACTGGGGCGCGCGTGCATCCGGCACACCGCCGTTCGACGGTGCGATCCTGCTGTCCGGCATCTACGACCTGCGCCCGCTCGTCGGCACCTACATTAACGAGGCGCTGCAGCTCGACGAGCGCGACGCATTCGATCTGAGCCCTCAATACAGGCCGCTGCGCACGCAAGTGCCTGTGACGGTTTGCTGGGGAGAACATGAAACCGACGAATTCCGGCGGCAAAGCCGCAACTTGGTCGGACGGCTCGCGCGCGGCGGACTGCTGTGTTCGTCCGGCGAGATTCCGGGTCGTAACCATTTCGATCTCGTCTTCGATCTCGGCGCGGCCGGCACATCACTCGACCGCCGGATCGCGCCGCTGCTCGGACACGACAGACGCTGACACCCGCCCGCCGCAGCGGGCGGGACCTGCGTTACGCAAGCGCCGCGATGCCAGCGCGGGCAACCTCGGCATCCTCGGGCGACTTCACGCCGGACACGCTGACCGCGCCGACCGTCTCGCCGTCGACGACGATCGGCACGCCGCCCTCAAGGAAACCCGCCATCGGCGCACTGAGGAACGACACGCGGCCCTGCATCACGATGTCCTCGTAGACCTTGCTCTCGCGCCGCCCGAGTGCGGCCGTTCGCCCTTTCGCGATCGCCATATCGACCGAACTCGGCGTCGCGCCGTCGAGTCGCTGCAGATGCAGTAGGTGGCCGCCATCATCGAGAATCGCAATCGTCACGGGCCACCGACGGGCGAGCGCATAGGCCTCCGATGCGGCGGCGATCATTTTCACGTCGTCGTTCGTCAGGACGGGTTTCATCTTCATGGTCTATCGGCTTCCTTTTCATGTTCGATAAAATACATCGTTATCCGAATCAAATATAGCGTAAACGACCATCGAACCCGACTGCCATCATGCTCAAGGGCAACATCCATACCACGCGTGCGACACCGCGCGCCCCAATCGCTCACATCTTATGCGTCGACAACAAAATGCTGGTCTCGGTATTCGCGATCCCGTCGATCAACCGGATCGCGCCGAGCACGCGATCGAAGTGCTCGAGCGAATCGGCATGCAGTTCGGCAACAAGATCCCAGCGCCCGTTCGTACTGTGGATCGACGCGACGTTCGGGTGCCCGCGCAGCACCTTCACCACTTCCGCGCCGCGATTGCCCTGCACCGCGATCGACATCAGCGCGCGGATCCGGTGCCGGTCGGCCGCCGGCTTGAGCCGCACCGTATAGCCGACGATCACGCCGTTCTTCTCGAGCCGCGTGAGCCGGTTCTGCACGGTCGCGCGCGCCACGCGCAATGCCTTCGCCAACGCGACGACGGGCAGTCGCGCGTTGTCGCGCAGCAGTGCGATGAGCTGACGGTCGACGTCGTCGAGCGTGATCATGAACGGCCTTCCTGTTGAGCGTGAACCGGCCGCCAGCTTGCGGCCCGCGCAAACTGGTCAAACTGCCGGAATGGGTTGGCAATCTGCAAAGTCTACCGAGGAATCTGCCACTTTTGCCGTCTTTTTGTTGGCTCGACTCGCGGAAATAATGACTCCATCGACCGGCCGACGCGCCGCGCCGCCGCTTTTTCGGAAAGCCCGGATTCGCGCCGACGCCCTGCCCGGCCGACCCGAACGCCCGGACACCCGTACCGGCACCGAATATGGAGACAGACCGATGACTCGCTTCCTCGACGTTCCCGCCACCGCCCGCCTGGTCGCCCGAACCGGCGTCACGACGTTCTTGCGCGAACTCGTCGACACGCTGCGCGCCGATTACCTGCACTGGGCCGATTTCGACAAATCGCCGCGCGTCGCGTGCCACTCGCGCGACGGCGTGATCGAACTGATGCCCGTCGCGAACGCGTCGTTGTTCGCGTTCAAGTACGTGAACGGCCACCCCGTCAATGCGGCGCGCGGCATGCACACGGTGATGGCGTTCGGCGCGCTCGCCGAAGTCGATACCGGCTACCCGCTGCTGCTCGCCGAACTTACGCTCACTACCGCGCTGCGCACGGCCGCGACGTCGGTCCTCGCCGCGCAGGCGCTCGCCCGGCCCGATTCGCGCACGATGGCGCTGATCGGCAACGGCGCGGAAAGCGAATTCCAGGCGATCGCGTTCCACACGCTGCTCGGCATCGACGAAATCCGCGTGTTCGACGTCGATCCGCGCGCAACCGACAAGCTCGTGCAGAACCTCGCCGCGTACCCGAAATTGCGCGTCGTGCGCGCGGCATCGACCGCCGACGCCGTGCGCGGCGCCGACATCGTGACGACCGTCACCGCCGACAAGGCGTACGCGACGATCGTCACGGCCGACATGATCGAGCCCGGCATGCATCTGAACGCCGTCGGCGGCGATTGCCCGGGCAAGACCGAGCTCGAGGCGGGCGTGCTGAACGCGGGCCGCGTATTCGTCGAATTCGAGCCGCAGTCGCGCATCGAGGGCGAGATCCAGCAGATGCCGGCCGACTTCCCCGTCGTCGAGTTGTGGCGCGTGCTGCAAGGCGAGGCGGCCGGCCGCGAGCGTGCGAGCGAAGTCACGGTGTTCGACTCGGTCGGGTTCGCACTCGAGGATTACTCGGCGCTGCGCTACCTGTATGCGCTCGCGCGGCAGCACAACGCGGGCGTCGAGATCGCGCTGATTCCGCCGGCCGTCGATCCGAAGAACCTGTTCGCGCTGATCGACGATCCGGCCGCGATCGCGCACGGTCACGCGGCGTTCGTGACCGAAGCCGTCGCCGCGTTCGCGCGCTGACCGTTCCGCGCGGGCGGCCCGTGCGCCGCCCGTTTTCCTGCTCTTCGCTCCCGCCCTTCATGAATCTCGTATCGATCCAGGCGCCGTCCGCCGTCGTGATGATCCGGCCGCACCGCTTCCTGCCGAACCCGCAGACCGCGGCCGACAACGCGTTCCAGCGCACGGCCGGCGGCGGCGCGGGCGACGCGCCGGCGGTGTCGGCCGCCGCGCGCGACGAAGTCACGGCCGCCGCGCGCACGCTCGCCGATGCGGGTGTGCGCGTGCACGTGTTCGACGACCACGGCGAGCGCGACACGCCCGACTCCGTGTTCCCGAACAACTGGTTCTCGACGCACCCGGGCGGCCATGTCGCGCTGTATCCGATGCACAGCCCGAACCGCCGCCGCGAGCGGCGTGCGGACGTGATCGAGATGCTGAAGGCCGAGTATCGCGTGCAGGACGTGATCGACTACTCGGGCCTCGAATACGACGACGTGTTCCTGGAAGGCACCGGCGCGATGGTGCTCGACCACGTCGCGCGGATCGCGTACGCCGCGCGCTCGCGCCGTGCCGATCCGGTCGCGCTCGAACGCTTCTGCACGAATTTCAACTTCGAGCCGATCTGCTTCGACACGGCCGATGCGAACGGCAAGCCGATCTATCACACGAACGTGATGATGAGCATCGCCACCGAGTTCGCGATGGTCGGCCTCGACCTGATCGCCGACAGCCGCCGCCGCGGCGAGATCGCGCAACGCCTGACCGAAACGGGGCGCGCGGTGATCGCGCTCGATCACGCGCAGATCGCGAATTTCGCGGGCAATACGCTGGAATTGTCGGGGAAGGATGGCCGCGTGCTCGCATTGTCGCGGCGCGCATACGATTGCCTCGCGCCGGCGCAGCGTGCGACGATCGAGCGCTCCGCGCGATTGCTGCCGCTCGACGTGCCGACGATCGAACTGGCCGGCGGGTCGGTGCGCTGCATGCTCGCGGGGATTCATCTGGCGCGGCGTTCGACAGCGGCGCGTGACGGCGTCGCAGTCGAACCGGCGGAAAAGCGGCACGATGCGGTGTCGCACGCCTGAACGAAGCGAGGCTCCGGCATCGCGCCGCGGTTGGCGCTTGACGCTCGACGTGATGCTTCGGTCTCCGAACAAGATCGAAGCACCCTGTCGCGCTTTCAATCGGCCAACAGCTTCAACCCTGCCGGCAGCGTCTCGCCGAATACGCGCACCGTGTCGGCTTCGTCGAACGCGATCGCTTCACGAACCATGTCGATCCACGCCGCCGATGCATTCGCGGCCGCCAGGCGCTTGATGACGGCCTCGCGCGTGTCGTCCGGCAGGTCGCGCGAGCGGTCGCCCGTCATCCGCGCGATCTGTGCCGCCGCGAACGCCGCGGGCTCGACCTGCTTCCAGTCGAGCGCGAACAGCGCATCGAGCCAGCCGATGACGATTTCCGGCGGCACGACGCCGTGCGCGCTGCCGTAGAACGGCCGACGCGCACCGATCCGCCCGAGCGCCCACGCACACAACGCACGTTCGGCCGGCTTCTGCAATTGCACGATCAGGCGCTCGGCAAGCTCGACCTTGCGCTCGACGGGCAGCCGTTCGAGCGACGCGGACAGCCGCGTCATGTCGGCCGGCCCGACCTTGGCCGGATCGAACGGCAGCTTGCGCCGCTTGTCGTCGCACGGTTCGAGGAACGCGATCGCGTCGCGCACCTGCGTCTGCGCAGCATCGTCGAGGCCGCCGGCCACGCGCCGCCACAGCGTCCACCACTCGGACCACACCTGGGCGTCGGTCACGTATTGAATGCCGTCGTCGAACAACGGCCACAGCTGCTCGATACGCCACGCGTCGAGCGGATGGCCGAAACCCGGACGCAGGCAATACCCGGCAAGATTCAGCCAGGCGCGCTCGTGATCGGCCGAGCGACGCCGCCGCCGCGCCCGCGCGAGCAAAGCGTCGAACAGTTCGCGTGCGAGCGCGACGTCCCAGTCTTCGCGCGCGCCGAGCACCTGTTCGAGTTGCGCGCGCAACCGGCGCGTGTCCTTCGGCGTCACGCCCGCGGCCTTGCTGCCGAACGAGCGCTCGATCAACGCGATCGCCTGGTCGAGACGCGGATGCCGCGTGACCGCGGCATCGTCGCCGTGAACCGGCGCATCGCCGCGCAACTGGAATTCGAGCCGCCAGCGGCGCGTCGCGTCGTCGGTCGCGATGCAATGCATTTCGAGCGTGCCGACCTCGGTCAGCGACGCGGTGAGCTTCACCGGCGTTGCGCGCGCGTCGCTGCCCGCCTTCGCATCGACGACCGTCGCGATCGGCGGCAGCCGCACGAAATCGCCGCCGTCGAGATCGACGAGATCGCCCGGTCGATATTGCGTGTCGGCCACCGTCGACACGAGGTGAAAACGCACCGGCTGCCCGAGCTGCAGCGCGAACGTGCGATCGTCGAGCCGGATCTCGCGGCCCTCTTCCGCGCCGCGCGGCAGCAGGCAGACGCCGCGTGCGGCCGCATCGTCCGCGCCATCGTCGAGCACGAGGAAATAGCTGCGCGCGGAGCCGCCGCCGATGCGCGGCGCATGCCCGGCACGCGCGAGCCCGTAGGCCACCGCGCCGCGCGCGACGGCCACGTCGGGATGCGCGTTGTGCAGTACGTCGAGCGGCGCGCCGCGCCACGCGCCGAGCGTCTGCGCGAGACGGCCGGCGAGCGCGCCCGCGCGGAACACGCCGCCGTTGAGCAGCAGCGTGTCCGGCAGCGGGCCTTCCGCATGACGCGTCAGGAATGCGGCGACGTGGCGCGTGACGGCCGCGTCGCTCGCATACGGCAAGCCGAATTCGACGATCGCCGCGCGCGCACGGCGCGGCAGCTCGCCGGCATCGACCTGCGGAAAGAAACCGTCGACGACGATCCGTTCGACTTCGTCGCGCGTCAGCTCGGCCGAGCGCGCGCCGCCGACGAGCTTGCTGCCCGCGCCGAGCAGCGTGACGGTGACGGACGCCGGCGCGTCGTCGCCGAGCAGCCGCTCCTTCGCCGCGCGGCAGCGCTCGACGAGCTGCGACAGGCTCGCGGCCGACAGTCGCGTACCGGGCTCGGTCAGCCGCGTCTCGATCAGGCGCGCGAGCGCGAGGTCCATGTTGTCGCCGCCGAGCATCAGGTGATTGCCGACGCCGACGCGCGTGAAGGTCGGCTCGCCATCGTCGCCCGGCGCGACGTCGACGAGCGTGAGGTCGGTCGTGCCGCCGCCGACGTCGCAGATCAGCACGCGCCGCGCGGTGGCGAAGGTGTCGCGCAGCGTGTCGCGCTGGCCGTACAGCCAGTCGTAGAACGCGGCCTGCGGCTCTTCCAGCAATCGCAGCGCCGGCAGCTTCGCGCGTCGCGCAGCCTCGACGGTCAACGCGCGCGCGCCGTCGTCGAACGACGCGGGCACCGTCAGGATCACGTCCTGCTTCGCGAGCGGCGCATCGGGAAAGTGCGCGTCCCACGCGTCGCGCACGTGCGCGAGATAGCTTGCGCTCGCATCGACCGGCGACACCTTGTCGACGCCGTCGGCCGCGCCCCACGGCAGGATCGCCGCGAGCCGGTCGACCGCCGCGTGCGACAGCCAGCTCTTCGCGCTCGACACGAGCCGGCCCGGCACCTGCGCGCCGAGCGTGCGCGCGTAGCGGCCGATCACGGCCGGCGGCGCATCGTCCGCACCGCCGTGACGACCGGCCGAGCCGCCGTCACGGCCGCCGCCCGAAGGCGCGAGCGCGCCGCGCGCGCCGGCCGCCTGCCACGGCAAGCGCAGCGCGTCCGGCGGCAACTCGCCCGCCGCCGGGTGATAGCGCACCGACGGCAACAGCGGCTGCGCGGCCACGGCGCCCGGCCCGACCAGTTGCTCGACGTCGAACACGCGGATCGCGTCGGAACCGACCTCGACGTATGCGACGACGGTGTTGCTCGTACCGAGGTCGATGCCGACCGTATAACGCTTCATCGTGCTCAGGCGGCGCCGCGCACGTCGAACTCGACCTTCCAGCGCTCGTTCGTGCCGCTCGGGATCGCCTCGAGTTCGAGCGTGCCGGCTTCGGTCACGCGCGCATGCAGCTTCACCGGCACGACTTCGCCGACCGTACGCCCTTCGGCGGGCAGCGTCGCCTGGATTTCTTCGAGTTCCTGCAGCTCTTCCGGCGACCAGTAGTCGAGCAGCGTGCCGACCTGATCCTGACGGCGCACCGACGAACCGAAGAAGCGGAACTGCACCGGTTCGCCGACGACGAGGCCGAACTCCTGCGGCGGCAGCGCCGCGTCCGAGCCTTCCTCCATCCCGAACGGCGCGACGCACAGCGCCTGCACCGGCGGCTCGAGCCCCGGCACCGCGGGCATCGCCGATTCGATCGCGACGTAGTACGCGCGCGCCGTGCCGCCGCGAATGCGCACGCCACGGCCGCGCTTCACGTAGCCGTAATACGCCGCGCCGCGCGCGACCGCGAGATCGAGATCGGCGCCTTCGAGCAGGCGCGCGGGCGGCGCGCCTTCGGCGGCGAGCCAGCCGTTGAGCGTGTCGAGCACGCGCTGCGTGAGCAGTGTCGACTTGAACACGCCGCCGTTGAACAGCACGGCAGTCGGATGCAGGAACGTCGCGCCGGGCGGCAGCGTGCGCTGCACGCCTTCGAGCGTGTCGAGCGCCGCGACCTGGCGGCCGAGGAACGCCGCGAGATGGCGCGTGATGCCGGCGTCCTGCGCATACGGCAGACCGAGCTGCGTCAGGCCGACGCGCGCGCGGCTCACCGGGCGCGCGGCGGCATCGACTTGCGGGAAGAAACCTTCGAGGATCGTCTGCGTGAGTTCCGCGCGCGTCAGCTCGGTGCGGACCGAGCCGCCGATCAGCTTCGAGCCGCGGCTCGGCACGACGAGCGGCACCGCATCGGTGGTCGGGTCGGACAGCAGCGTTTCCTTGGCCGAGCGGCACGCGTAGGTCAGCGCGCGCAGTTGCCACGGATCGGCCTGCGTGCCCTGCTGCGCGAGCTTGCGCGCGACTACGTGCGCGAGCGCGAGATCCATGTTGTCGCCGCCGAGCAGGATGTGCTCGCCGACGGCCACGCGATGCAGTTCGAGGTTGCCGTCGCGCTCGACCACCGCGATCAGCGACAGGTCGGTCGTGCCGCCGCCGACGTCGACGCACAGAATCAGGTCGCCGACCTGCACCTGCTTGCGCCAGCCGCCCTCGCTCTTCTGGATCCAGCTGTAGAGCGCCGCTTGCGGCTCTTCCAGCAGCGTCATCCGCGAGTAGCCGGCGGCCCGCGCGGCTTCCGCCGTCAGTTCGCGCGCGGCCGGATCGAACGATGCGGGGATCGTGACCGTCACGTCCTGGTCGGCGAACGGCGCGTCGGGATGCGCGTGGTCCCACGCCTCGCGCAGGTGCGTCAGGTAGCGAATCGAGCTTTCCAGCGGCGACACGCGCGCCACTTCCGGCGGCGCGTCGCTCGGCAGGATCGCCGCGCGACGGTCGACGCCCGGGTGGCAGAGCCAGCTCTTCGCGCTGGACACGAGGCGGATCGGCGTGCCGGCGCCGCGCGTGCGCGCCATTTCGCCGACCGCGAACGCACGCGAAGCCGTCCACGGCAGCGTCAGGTCGCCCTGCGTCAGCTCGCTTTCATGCGGAAGATAGAGGAACGACGGCAGCAGGTCGCGCGATTCCAGCGCGCCGGGCGCGGTGAGCTGCGCGATCGGCAGCACCTGCTGCACGATCTTTTCGCCGTCGCTCGTGCTGCTGTCGACGTACGACAGCGCGCAATGGGTCGTCCCGAGGTCGATGCCGATCGAATAGCGCGGATCGCTCACAGTTCCACCTCCGCCGGCGCGATCACCGAGGCGTCGTGGCTGCCCGTCAGCTTCGGCAGGCGCACGTCGGACACGCGCCAGCCGCGATGGCTAACGGTGCCGGTGAACGGCGCGGCGCCGACCACGTTACCCGTCACGCGCACGGCCGTCGCGTCGAAGCCGGCCGGCAGCGTCACGCGGCTGCCTTCGGCTTCGTCGCGCACCGGCACGATCGTGAAGTGTTCGCGCAGCGCGGCGCGGCAGCCGTCGTGCACGAGGCGCGCGGCGGCGCCGATGTCGGCGTCCGCGTAGCCGGCGATGTCTTCCTCGACGAAATCGATGAAGCGCGCATCGCGTTGCAGCAGGCCGAGCAGTTGCAGGGCGGCCTGCGGGCTCGCTTCGCGCAGCTCGGGGGCCGGCGCCTTCACGGGCGCCGCGGCCGGTGCCGGCGCAGCAGCGGGTGCCGGTGCTGCCGGGGCCGGGGCAACCGGCGCCGCCGCCGGGACGCCGTCGCGCACGCGCAGCACTTCGGCCGCGAACTCGCGGTTGCCGAGCACGGAGAAGAACGTGCCGACGGCCAGCGACAGCCGGCCGAAGAAGGACAGGTTGGATTCGGGCATGGGGTCTGGACTCCTGTGGGCTCGCAGCACGGCGAGCGATCTTGCCTGGGCGCCCGGCGGCAACGTGCGGAATGCGCACGGCCGCCGCCCGGCGCGTGATTCGAACGCGCCCTCGCGGGTGCGGAAAACCCGTATTTTGCCCTGTGGCGGGCGAACCGGGCAGAAGTCGGGGGACAGAACACCGCGGCGCGGCGGTTTCGGCCGCGCCGGATCGCCAGTCGGGTGCGCCCCGAGCGCGATGCTGCGACGCGTCAGCGCGGCTTGCGCCGCCGGGCCGCCTTCGCTTCGAAATCGCGCGACAGCATGCCGAGCGTGACTTCGCCGAAGCGCGCGAGCAGCGAGGCTTCGGCCTCCTTCAGCGTCGCCGTCAGATGCGCGTTGACGGCCTGCTCGACCAGGCACTCGGGCGCATCCTCGGACACCAGGTCGGAAAACAGCGGCGGCTCGCCCACCGCGCGATAGACGTCGAGCAGCGTGATGTCGTCGAGCGCGACGCTCAGCGCCCAGCCGCCGCCGTGCCCCTTCTCCGACTGCACGTACCCGCAATCGCGCAGCCCGCCGAGCAGGCGCCGCACGACGACCGGGTTCGTGCACAGCATCGTCGCGATCGTCTCCGACGTCAGCGGGCCGTCGGCCTGGTCCATGTGGATCAGCGCATGCAGCATGCGCGACAAACGGCTGTCGGTTCTCACGGGCGGCCCCCTTTCTCGAAACTTCTGAAGTTGCATGAATGATACCATCGCCCTATCATGCAACTTCACGTGTTTCATGAGTTGTCCGCCAGCGGAGCACGTGGTCATTCACGCAGGTTCAGAAAGGAGTCGATGCATGCATTCCCATCATGAAGTGATCGTGATCGGCGGCAGCTTTGCCGGGTTGTCGGCCGCGATGCAACTGGCGCGGGCACGCCGCCGCGTGCTCGTGATCGACGCCGGCCGCCCGCGCAACCGCTTTGCCGAACACGCGCATGGCTTCTTCGGGCAGGACGGCAAGCCGCCCGCGCAGATCGTCGCCGAAGCAAGCGCACAGCTCGCCGCGTATCCGACCGTGCAGCGCATCGACGGCGAGGTCCGCACCGCCGAACGCAGCGCGGACGGGCGCTTCGACGTGACGCTGGCCGACGGCCGCCACGCGAGCGCCGATCGGCTGATTCTCGCGACCGGCATCCGCGACGAACTGCCGGCGCTGGCCGGGCTCGCCGAACGCTGGGGCATCAGCGTGCTGCACTGCCCGTACTGCCACGGGTACGAGGTCGGCGGCCAGCGGCTCGGCGTGCTCGCCACGCATCCGCTGTCGGTCCATCAGGCGATCCTGATCCCGGACTGGGGCCCGACGACATGGTTCACGCAGGGCGTGGTCGAAGCGAACGAAGAAGAAGCCGCGTTGCTCGCTGCGCGCGGCGTGCGCATCGAGCGCTCGCCGGTCGTCGAGATCCTCGGCGATGCGCCGCGTATCGACGCGCTGCGGCTCGCCGACGGTCAGGTCGTGCCGATCGACGCGCTGTTCATCGGCGCGCGCACGACCATGGCGAGCGACCTTGCGCAGCAGCTCGGCTGCGCATTCGACGAAGGGCCGCTCGGCCCCGCGATTCGCGTCGATACGTGGAAGCAGACGAGCGTCGCCGGCGTGTATGCGGCCGGCGACGCATCGAGCCTGATGACCAATGCGACGTTCGCATCGGCATCGGGCGTGGTAGCCGGCGTGGGCGCACACCGGTCGCTGATTTTCGGGCTGGACGCGTAGGCGAGAAGCAGCGGGCGTCACGCCGCGCGCGGCGCGACGTCCACCGCCGGCTGCGCGTCCGCCCGCACTGCACTCCTCCAGCGAGATCCGCCGCGTTTCGCGCGCGTTGAGCCACCACGGGCTGGCCGTGACGCGTTCCCGCCATCCTCGTCGGCGCCGCCCCGTGCCACGTCGATGGCTTCGCCGTGCGATGTGCGGTTTAATGCTCGCCATCATCCGCATCAAGAGCCATGAAATGCTCGACCTCGACGACCTTCGACTCGTCCGCGCGATCGGCACGTCGCGCTCGCTGGCCGCCGCCGCCCGGCTGCTTGATCTCACGCCGCCCGCGGTCACGATCCGCCTGCAGCGGATGGAGGCGCGCCTGTCCGCCAGGCTCGCCGTGCGGCAGCCGAAAGGCATCGCGCTGACCGACGAAGGGCAGCGGCTGTACCAGGAAGCCGTCGGCATTCTCGAGCGCGTGGAGGCGCTGCCGGTCGGCATCGCGGGCGACCACGGCGACGTGCAGGGCACGCTGCGCGTCGTCGCCCCGCTCGGCTTCGGCCGCAAGTACGTCGCCCGGATCGTGCGCGACCTGCACCGTGCGCATCCGAAACTCGACATCTCGCTCCACCTGTCGGAAAGCCCGTTGACCAGCGCGGCGGGGGCCGACGTGGTCGTCCATGTAGGCAGCCTCAAGTCGTCGTCGTGGATCGGCTATCCGCTCGCGCCCAACGAGCGCTTCCTGTGTGCGAGCCCCGCGTATGCGCGCCGCATCGAGGACCTGAACCATCCGTCCGACCTGGCACGATACGACTGCCTGTGCCTGCGCGAGAACGACGAAGACATCCCGCGCTGGCGCTTCTCGCCCGGCAGCGGCGTCAAGGGCGAATCGCGACGGTCCGCCGTCATCCGCGTCACCGGCGCGCTGTCGTCCAACGACGGCACCGTCATCACCGAATGGGCGCTCGCCGGGCTCGGCATCGTCGAGCGCTCCGAGTGGGACGTCGCGCCGCTGCTCGCGAACGGCAAGCTCGTCCGGCTGCTGCCCGGCTGGCGCCTGCCGCCCGCGCCGGTGACGGCGCTGTTGCCGTCGCGTACCGGCCGCTCCGCGCGGCAGCGCGTGTTTCTCGACGCCGCGCGACGGTTTCTCGATCCGCCGCCGTGGCGCGGCAAGGCGTGAGCCGGGGCGCGGTCCGCGAGATTCGGCCCATTAAATCCGGCTTAATGGCAGATTAGTCCTGCGTTAAGCACGATGCGGGCCAACTGCCCTACAGTGAGCGCCTCGGCAACCTCGCAATCGGACCCACCGTGGACCTTCACATGCTTAACACCCCGGCCGCATTGATCGATGTCGGCCGCATGCGTCGCAACATCGCGCGCATGCAGGCGCATCTCGACGCACTCGGCGTCCGGTTCCGGCCGCACGTCAAGACCACCAAATGCCGGCACGTCGTCGACGCACAGATCGCGGCGGGCGCGCAGGGCATCACTGTGTCGACGCTCAAGGAGGCCGAACAGTTCTTCGCCGACGGCATCCGCGACATCGTCTATGCGGTCGGCATGGTGCCCGCCAGGCTCGGCCAGGCGCTCGCGCTGCGCCGGCAGGGCTGCGACCTGAAGATCGTCGCCGACAGCCTGCCGGCCGCGCATGCGATCGCCGCCTTCGGGCGCGAGCACGGCGAACGTTTCGACGTGTGGATCGAGGTCGACGTCGACGGCCACCGCTCGGGCATCCCGCCCGAATCCGACCGGCTGATCGACGTCGGCCGCGCGCTGACCGACGGCGGCATGCTGCTCGGCGGCGTGCTGGCCCACGCGGGCTCCAGCTACGAATACGACACGCACGAGGCGCTGGTCGCGCTCGCCGAACAGGAGCGCAGCCGCACCGTGCGGGCCGCGGAGCGCCTGAGGGCCGCCGGCTTGCCGTGCCCGGTCGTGAGTATCGGATCGACGCCCACCGCGCTGGCGGCGCAACGGCTCGACGGCGTGACCGAAGTGCGCGCCGGCGTGTACGTGATGTTCGACCTCGTGATGCACAACATCGGCGTGTGCGCACTGTCCGACATCGCGCTGTCGGTGCTGACGACCGTCATCGGCCATCAGGAAGAGAAAGGCTGGGCGATCGTCGACGCGGGCTGGATGGCGATGAGCCGCGACCGCGGCACGCAGCGCCAGGCGCGCGATTTCGGCTACGGGCAGATCTGCGCCGAAGCCGGCGACGTGCTCGGCGACTACCTGATGAGCGCCGCCAACCAGGAACACGGGATCGTGTCGCGCGCGGGCGCGCCGGATACGGGTATCGCGCAGCGGTTTCCGATCGGCACGCGCCTGCGCATCCTGCCCAATCACGCGTGCGCCACCGGCGCGCAACATCCCGAATACCAGGCCATCGGCGACGACGGCGACGCGCAGACGTGGCCGCGCTTCTACGGCTGGTGAGCGAAGTCCGGCGTCCGTGCCGTGTCATCCGGCATTGACTGTTCGTCCAGTTCTGGACAAAATTTAAAAATTCTCGATTCGTCTCGTGCCGAACAGGCCCCCATCATGCCGACCGACGCCCGCCTCCTTCTCCTCGACCGCGATGCCGTCGAGCCCGCCCTGCAGGCCGGGCAAGTGATGGCGGCCGTCCGCGAAGCCTTCGTGCTGCACAGTCAACGGGCCGGACGCGTATTCCCGGTGGTGCGCGAGAAGCTGCATACCGGCGGCGTGTTCGGCATCAAGTCGGGCGACGTCGCCGGTCAGGATCTGCTCGGCTTCAAGGCCGCCGGATTCTGGCCGGGCAACCGGGCACGCGGCGGCGAGCCGCATCAGGCCACCGTCGCGCTGTTCGATCCCGCGACGGGCAGGCCGCTGTGCATCATGGACGGCAACGCGATCACCACCGCGCGGACCGGTGCCGCGGGCGGCCTCGGGCTGCAACTGCTCGCACGCCGCGACAGCACGCGGTTGTGCGTGTTCGGCACCGGCGTGCAGGCGCGCGTGCAGCTCGACTACGCGCTCAAGCTGCTGCCGCAGCGGTGCACGGTGCAGTACGTGAACGTCGGCGGCGAGCCGGATCCGGCGTTCGAATCGCACTTCGTCGAACGGTGCGAGATCGGCGTCGCCCGCGACCGGAACGAGGCGGTCGCCCATAGCGACGTGGTGATCACGGCCACGCCCGGCGGCGGCGCGTTGTTCGACGCGGATGCGGTTCAGCCGGGCACCCACCTGACCTGCGTGGGCGCCGATACCGTGGGCAAGCGCGAGCTTCCGCCAGGCGTGCTCGAACGCGCGCGCATCGTCGTGGACGATCACGACCAGGCGCGCAGCATCGGCGAGTGCCAGTGGGCGCCCAATTTGCCGCGCACGGAGATCGGTGACATCCTCTCGGGTGCGACATCGGTCGACCGTGCCGCGCACGAGATCACCGTCTTCGACATGACCGGGCTCGCGCTTCAGGACCTGACCGTCGCGCGCTTGCTGTATCGGCACGCCCTCGACCACGGCACCGGAACCTCCGTTCCGTGGCCCTGGTAAAACGACTTCCCGCTTTCCGCCGCCATGCGTCTCGCCAAAGTTTCCGCCCTCTCGTTCGACCTCGACGACACCCTGTGGCCGTTCGGGCCGTCCGTCGTCCGGGCCGAGGCGACGCTTCGCGCATGGCTGATCGAGCATGCGCCCAATACCGCGAGCGTGCTGCCGACGCAACAGGCGCTCAGTGCGCTACGTGAGGAATACGAACGTTTATACCCGGATCTCGCCGGCGACTATCGCGCGATGAGAATCGGATCGATCCGGCTCGCGCTGGAACGCGCGAACGAAGACGTCTCGCTGACCGACCGTGCTTACGACGTCTTCTACGCGGCGCGCAATCGCGTCGAATTCTACGAAGACGCGCTGCCGGCGCTGGCGTGGTTGAGCGCCCGCTTTCCGTTGATCGCGGTCACCAACGGCAACGCGGATCTGCGGCTGACCGGCGGCGGCGAATTCTTCCGCACGACGCTCAGCGCGCGTGCCTTCGGCTTCGCCAAGCCGGCACCCGAGATCTTCCATGCGGCGGCGGCCGCGCTCGACGTCCGTCCGGCCGAATTGCTGCATGTCGGCGACGATTTCCACCTCGATATCGTCGGCGCGTTGAATGCGGGGCTTCAGGCCGCATGGGTCGTGCGCGAGCCTCGGGACGAAGGAGAACGGGCGCCGCGGCATCCGGCGACGCCGCATCTCACGTTGCGCGATCTGGCGATGCTGTGCCGTGCGCTTGGCGGGCCTGACACGGTGTCGCGATCGTAAGCGAACGTAAGCGAACGCGGCGAGTCATGCCGACGCGGCGCATGACCCGCCACCCGTTTCACGCCGCCTGCCTCGCCTCCGCGATCCGCTGCGGCGCCTTCGGCCGCGCATACAGCCGTTCGAGATACGCGCGCAATTGCGGGAACGGTTCGATCAGGTGGCATTCGTTCGCCCAGTCGATCAGGTAGGCCGTCACGCAATCGGCCACCGTCAGCGCATCGCCGACGATGAACTCGCGCCCCTCGAGATGCTTGTCGAGAATGACGGCCATCGTGGCGAAATCCTCGCGCGCCAGTTCGATATCGGCCGGCGAGCGCTTCTCCGGCGGATAGAGGAACGTATGCCGCGTGATCCGCCACAGCGGCTGCTCGAGCTCCGTCACCGCGAACATGATCCACCGATAGGCCTGCGCCCGCAGCACCGGATCGACGGGCAGCAGCGCCTTCTCCGGGTATTTGTCCGCGAGATACAGCACGATCGCGGCCGATTCGGGAATCACGAGGTCGCCGTCCACCAGCACCGGCACCTTGCCGGCCGGATTGAGGCGCAGGAATTCGGGCCGCTTGTGCTCGCCCTCGAGCAGGTTGACCGACACGAATTCGAAATCCGCATCCAGTTCCTTCAGCCCCCACAGCGCCCGTTGCGAGCGGGTGCCGGCAAATCCGTAAAGCTTCATCGCCAATCTCCATCCAGAACGTCGGAAAAAAGCCCGTATCCGGGCCACGCGCATCGAACCGGGCGACACGCAGCGCCCGGCATCGCGCGTCGCTCACGCGCCGGGAATCGCCAGCACCGGCATCACGTCGACCGACACGCCCGGGAACAGCGTGAAATGCGGATGACCTTCGAACAGCGCGGCGGCTGCGTCGTGCGACGCCGCCCTCACGACGGTAAAGCCGGTCAGCGCATTGACCGTGTCGCGGATGCCGCCCGCGTCGATGGTCTTGGTCTTGCCGAGCGGCCCGCCCAGCTCGACGATCGCGTCGCGATGGCGCTCGACCCACGCATGCCATGCGGCGATGCCGTCGCGCTCGCGCGTGCGCCGCTCTTCCTCGGGCAGCGCGAGCCATGCCTTCATCGCCGGGCTATCCTGGCTCCCGAGAAATACGGCGAGATACACCTGTTGTTGCGCACTCATGCCTTCTCCTCCGATGACGGACGCAGCGGATTGCCGCGCCTCGACCTTGACAAGATAGGTTGATATCAACACAATTGCAACATGGCACGAAAAGAAAAGCTTCCCTTCGAAACGACGCTGATGGTGCGCGATTGCTGCCTGTGCCTGCACATGCAGCGCGCGGCCCGCAATCTGGCGCGCATCTTCGACGATGTGCTGCGCCCGCTCGATCTCACCAACGGCCAGTTTTCGCTGCTGATGTCGTTGAACCGGCCGCAACCGGCCCCGATGAAATCGGTCGCGTCGCTGCTCGCGATGGACCGCACCACGCTCACCGCGGCGCTCAAGCCGCTCGAGCGGCGCGGCCTCGTCGCGATCGCGCAGGATCCGGACGACCGGCGCAGCCGCCTGCTCGAACTGACCCCGGCCGGGCACGACCTGCTGGCCGAAGCGTTTCCGCTGTGGCAGCGCACGCATGCCGAGATCGAGCGGCCGTTCGCGCCCGGCGAAGTCGACCAGTTGCGCGGCCAGTTGCGCACGCTGTCGATCGATCCGGGTTCGCGCGACTGAGCCGGCGCACGAAGCGCGCCGCGGCGGTCGCGCGCACTTCCTGCCACGCGCTGTCAGCAGACATTGCCGGCCGCCGTCGCACCGCCCGATTCGGTGGCAATATCGCTCGGCACGACAACCGATCCGGTATCCACGAGGAGACGAGCATGGGCAACAACGAGAAAGGCGCGACTTTCCGGTCGCTTCACCGTGCGGGCCAACCGCTGACGCTGTTCAACGTGTGGGACGCCGGCAGTGCGCGCGCGGTGGCCGATGCCGGCGCCGTCGCGCTGGCCACCGGCAGCTGGTCCGTCGCGGCCGCCAACGGTTTCGTCGACGGCGAGCAGATGCCGCGCGCACTGATGATGGAAGTGCTGGAGCGAATCGTGCGCGCGACGGACCTGCCCGTCACCGTCGATCTCGAGAGCGGCTACGGCGAGCGGCCGGAGGAGGTCGGCGAGACGATCGCGCTGAGCATCCGGGCCGGTGCGATCGGCTGCAATCTCGAAGACAGCGTGCCGTCGACGGGCGAGCTGCGCGACGTCGACGCCGCGGCGGCCCGTGTCGCGGCAGCCCGGCAGGCAGCCGATCGCGCGGGCGCCGACTACTTCATCAACGCGCGTACCGACGTGTTCTTCAACGCGGCCGCCGATACGCACGACGAACGATTGCTCGACACGACGCTGGCGCGCGCCCGCGCGTATGCGGCGGCCGGCGCCGACGGCCTGTTCGTGCCGGGCTTGCGCTCGCCGGCGCTCATTCGCGCGCTGACGGCCGCGTCGCCGCTGCCGGTAAACGTGATGCGCGTCGCGGAAACGCCGACGCTCGCCGAGCTCGCCGAATACGGCGTCGCGCGCATCAGCCATGGGCCGTATCCGTACCTGCAGGCGATGAAGGCGCTGGCGGCGCTGGTCAGGCAGGGCGGCTGACGGATTCACGGAGCGGCGGGCGTTCGCCGCGCGTCGAACAATGACATCGCATGTCATTGGCGCGCGACACGCCCGCTTCTACGCTTCGGGGGGCACGCCGCCATTCCGGCAGCGCCCGTCGCCCGGAGACATCATGTGCGCGTATCCGCTTCCGCGCGACTGAAACACGCCGCCGGCGCCGGCCGCTGCGCCGTCGCTGCCGGCCATCCCGATCGGCTTCATCCGCGAACGCGTCGTGCTGCGTGGCTTCTCGCTGGTCACGACGGTCGGCACGCCGCAACGCGCGGCCGTGCAGGAATTTCGCATGGAATGCATGTTTCCCGCCGACGATGCGACCGACGCGCGTCACCGGCAGTGGCTCGACGCGCACGCGCCGGCGCGCCGGCGACGCTCAGGAGGCCTTGATGAAATCGATGAACGCGCGCAGCGCCGGCGGCACGAGACGCCGCCCCGGATAATACAAAAAGGGGCCTGAGAACGGCCGCCACCACGGTTCGAGCACGGGTTCGAGCGCGCCGCTGTCGAAATGCGGGCGCACCCAGTCTTCGAACAGATACAGGATGCCGGTACCGGCGATCGCCGCATCGACCAGCAGCTCCGTCGCGCCGCCGATCTGCACCAGCAGCGGGCCGACGGCCGGCTCGACCCGCACGACCTCGCCGTCGCGCTCGTACTCCCACGGCGGCATCGCGCCGCTGGCGAAGCGCCCGCGCAGGCACCGATGGTCGAGCAGATCGCGCGGATGCCGCGGCCGGCCGTGCCGGGCGAGATAGCCGGGCGCCGCCGCGGTCGCGAAGCGCTGGATGCGCGGGCCGATCGGCACCGCGATCATGTCCTGTTCGAGCCGTTCGTCGTAGCGGATGCCCGCGTCGCATCCGGCCGCCAGCACGTCGACGAAATTTTCGTCGGCGATCACTTCCAGCCGGATATCCGGATACGCATCGAGAAAGCGCGGCACGATCGCAGGCAACACGAGCCGCGATGCGCTGACCGGCACGTTGAGCTTCAGCGTGCCGGCGGGCCGGTTCCGGAATTCGTCGATATCGTCGAGCGCCGCCGCCACTTCGGTCAGCGCGGGCCCGAGGCGCGCAAGCAGGCGCTCGCCGGCTTCGGTGGGCACGACGCTGCGCGTCGTGCGGTGCAGCAGCCGCACGCCGAGCCGCGCTTCCAGCCGGCGCACGGCCTCGCTCAGCCCCGACGCGCTGAGGCCCGTCAGGCGTGCGGCGTCGCGGAATCCGCCGGCGCGTGCCACGGCCATGAACGCGTTCAGATCGCCCAGATCGGTTTGCATCGTTCGCCTTTTCGTACAACCCGTGCGAATTATGCCGGCTTATCGCGCAGACGACTCGTCCCTATGCTGAACGCATTCATTCCATCGACAGGAGCGCCGTCATGCCCGACATTCGTCCCACCGCCACCTTCAAGCTCGGCGATCGCCACGTCAAACGAATCGGCTACGGCGCGATGCAGCTTGCAGGCCCCGGCGTATTCGGCCCGCCGAAAGATCGCGATGCTGCATTGCGCGTCTTGCGCGAAGCCGTCGAGTCCGGCGTCGACCATCTCGACACCAGCGACTTCTACGGCCCGCACGTCACGAACCAACTGATTCGCGACGCGTTGCATCCGTATCGCGACGATCTCGTGATCGTCACCAAGATCGGCGCGCGACGCGGCGACGATGCGTCGTGGCTGCCCGCGTTCGCGCCCGACGAACTCGAACGGGCCGTGCACGACAACCTGCGCAACCTCGGACTCGACGTGCTCGACGTCGTCAACCTGCGCATCATGTTCGACACGCACGGGCCGGCAGAAGGATCGATCGAAGCGCCGCTGGCCACGCTCGCCGAGCTGCAGCGGCGCGGGCTCGTCCGGCACATCGGCCTGAGCAACGTCACGCCCGCGCAGGTCACGGAAGGCCGGCGGATCTGCGACATCGTCTGCGTGCAGAACCACTACAACATCGCGCATCGCGGCGACGATGCGCTGATCGACGCGCTTGCCCGCGACGGCATCGCCTACGTGCCGTACTTTCCCCTCGGCGGCTTCTCGCCGCTGCAGTCGTCGACGCTGTCCGGCGTCGCCGCCCGTACCGGCGCGACGCCGATGCAGGTCGCCCTTGCGTGGCTGCTGCGCCGCGCGCCGAATGTCCTGCTGATTCCCGGCACGTCGTCGGTCGCGCATCTGCACGAGAATCTCGCGGCAGCCGACGTCGATCTGTCGGCAGACGCGCTCGCGGAACTCGACCGCATCGCGGGCGTCGACGCCGCCTGACGCGCGGGCGATCGCCCGGCACCCCGTGCAACGCGGGCCCCGCGCCCCGGGCCGCCGGGCCGCCGGGCCGCCGGGCCGCCGGATCGCCGGATCGCCGGCCGCCGGCCGCCGGATCGCCGGCCGGTCAGGACGCGGCCACGCCAACCCGCTTCGGCACGCCGGTCACGATCGTCGCGACCGCCACCGCCAGCACGATGGCCGCACCGACGAACACGCCCGCCGCGCCATTCGCGTCGAACACGACGCCGCCGGCGGCCGCGCCCGTCGCGATCGCGAGCTGGACCGCCGCGACGATCAGCCCGCCCGCGCTCTCGGCCTCGTCGGGCACGGTGCGCGTGACCCACGTCGACCACGCGACCGGCACGCCGCCGAACGCCATCCCCCACAACGCGACGAGCACCGCGTCGATCATCGGCGCGCGGCCGAGCACGACGAGCGCGACGCCGAGCACGACCATCAGCGCGGGCATGCCGATCAGCATCGGCCGCAGCCGGTGTTCGAGCACGCGGCCCGCGAGCGACGTGCCGACGAAGTTCGCGATGCCGTAGCCGAGCAGGATCGCCGACAGCCCGTTCACGCCGACGCCCGCCACCTGTTCGAGGAACGGCCGCAGATACGTGAAGAACGCGAAGTGCCCGGTGAACACGAGGATCGTCGCGAACATCCCGAGGCCGACGGTCGGCCGGCGCAGCACGTCGATCAGCGTGCGCAGCCGCGTGGTGCCGCTCGGCGGCATCGACGGCAGCGTGATCATCTGCGACACGAACGCGATGCCGCCCAGCACGGCCGCGATCAGGAACACGTTGCGCCAGCCGATCAGGTGACCGAAGTAGCTGCCCATCGGCGCCGACGCGATGGTCGCGACCGCCACGCCGCTGAAGATGATCGACAGCGCGCGCGGCACCATCGCCGTCGGCACGAGCCGCATCGCGGTGGCCGTCGCCATCGTCCAGAAGCCGCCGAGCGCGACGCCGAGCACGACGCGGCCGAACAGCAGCATGCCCAAGTTCGGCGCGAACGCCACGGCGAGGTTCGATGCGACGAGCAGCACCGAGAACACGAGCAGCACGCGACGCCGGTCGATCGTGCGCGTGAGCGCCGAGATCAGCAGGCTCGTGACGAGCGCGACCGTGGCAGTGGCCGTGACGGCCTGTCCGGCCACGCCTTCGGTCACGCCAAGGCTCTCGGCCATCGGCGTCAGCAGGCTCGCCGGCAGGAATTCGGCCGTGACGAGCCCGAACACGCCGAGCGCCATCGCGAATACCGCGCGCCAGGCCGGTTCGCGGGGGGCCGCCGTCGAGGCGGCCGAGGAAATTCCGGGATTCATGCGGGGTTCCGTGTCGGTTAGGGAAAGTACTGATGAGGGCGTATCGTAAGGAACGGCAGCAGGACGGTCTATGACATACAATCCGTTCTTGTTGATCGAACGTCCGTATCTCGATATGTCCGAGCCCCTTCTGCCCCCGATTCCCGACGTGCACGACCTCGTCAGCGAGCTGCTGCTCGGGATGCGCCTGAGCGGCGTCCAGTACCGCCGCATCCAGGTCGCGCGGCCGTTCGGGCTGAACTTCGGGCATGCGCCGGGCCGCGCGCAGTTCCATTTCGTCGTGCGTGGGCCCGTGCTGCTGCGCGACGCGTCGGGCGACACGATGCGGCTCGAGGCCGGCGACGCGATCCTGTTGCCGCACGGCGGCATGCACGCGCTGGTGTCCGATCCGGATGTGCCGTGCCGCGAGATCAACGGCTTCGAGATCGCGAAGATCTGCGATACGGTCGCGTCGGTGGCGTCGGCCGGCGTCTCGCCCGCGACCTGCGCGACGACGGAGCCCGGCGCCGGCGACGCGCTGATCTTCAGCGCGTGCATGGAGCTCGACCTCGGCGGCATGCAGCCGCTCGTCGGCACGATGCCGAAGTTCATGCACGTGGGCACGCTGCTCGCGCGCTACCCGGAGATCCGCCCGATGCTCGATGCGATGGAGCGCGAAGCGTGCACCGCGCGCGCGGGCTTCGCGGGCATCCTCGCGCGGCTCGCGGACGTGGTCGCGGCGTTCATCGTGCGCGGCTGGGTCGAGTGCGGATGCGGCGACGCGACGGGCTGGGTGCAGGCGCTGCGCGAGCCGAAGCTCGGCCGCGCGATCGTCGCGCTGCATCGCGACCCGGGCCGCAACTGGAGCGTCGCGGAACTCGCGACCGAAGCCGGCGTGTCGCGCTCGGTGTTCGCCGAGCGCTTCCTCGCGGCAACCGGGATGACGCCCGTGCGTTACCTGACCGAGCTGCGGATGCGGCTCGCCGCGCAGTGGATCGCGCGCGACCGCGAGGCGATCGAAGCCGTCGCGTACCGGCTCGGCTACGGTTCGCTCGCCGCGTTCAGCCGTGCGTTCAAGCGCGTGGTCGGCAAGCCGCCGGGCGCCGTGCGTGCGGACGGCGACGTGCACGCCGAAGCGTGACGCCCGACGCGCAGCGCCGGCGCGGGCGTGGGCGGCGGCCCGCCGGGCGTCACTTCAGCGCGTCGAGCCGGTCGATCAGCGCCGTCGCGCACTGCACGGCGAGCGCCGCGCACTGCTGCGCATCGACTGCCGCGCCGGCCGCGACCGTACCCTGCACGATCCGCCCCAGCAATTCCTTCGCGAGCTCGGCGATCTCGCGGTCCCGCTCCGTCATGATGTCCCTCCTGCGCGTCGGCGATTGCGTCGTTCGCCCGTCCGGAGCGAACGCCGTGCCCGCGCCGCTCAACGCTGCTTCGCCCGCACGACGATCTGCGCCTGCGTGTCGCGCTCGATGCGCTCGAGCGACGCGCGCAGCGCGGCGAACTCGTCCGGCGTGCACACCTGCCGGCCGAAATCCGCCTTCATCCGCCGCGTGACCTGCACGACCCGCGCGGCCGCATCGAACACGTAATGCGACGTGAAGTCGACGAAACGGTCGTGCACGGCCGCATCGGCCGGCAGGTCGGTCACGGCGACGCCCGCCGGCAACGCGATCTGGCCCGTCTCGTCGAACGTGCCGCCGAGGCAGCCCCACGGCTGCGTGCGCACGGGCTCGGCGAGCCAGGTCTCGACCTGCGTTGCGATGCCGCCCGTCAGGCTCGACAGCGCGGGCAACGCGGTCGTGCCGTCCGGCCATACGAAATGATCGAGCGTGCCGGTCACGGTCACGTCGAACGGCCCGTCGGTCGCGCGCCGGTCGCCGGTCGACAGTTGCACGCGGCCGCGCAGGCCGCTTTGCGCCAGGCGCTCGTTCGCGAGTTGCGCGATGCGGTCGCGCGACGCGCGGCGAAACAGGTTGCGTTCGAGTTCGGCCGTCCAACCGTCGTCCTCGACATACGCTTGAAAACGCGCGGCGCCGGGCTGCGCGGCATCGATCGCGATGCGCGCGGTGCGCGCGCGCGGCTGCGTGGCCGGCGTGTGCGACAGCACGCCCGTATCGACCAGCAGCGCGGGGCGATCCATCACGATCGGCGGCAGGTAGCCGAACGCGATGCCGGCCGTCGTCGTATCCGCGTAGCGCCCGAGATCGGGCAGCCACGTGATCGCGTGATTGATCGCGCCGCCGCCGTAGCCGGGCACCGACGGCAGCGTGTACACGGCGCCGAGATTGATCAACACCGGTTCGCTGCGAATGCCGACCGCCGCCAGCAACGCGCCGAACAGCGCGACATGATCCTTGCAGTCGCCGTAGCGGTTGCGCAGGATGTCGGTCACGCGATGCGGCGCGGCGGCCGTTTCGCCGAGAAACAACCCGACGTAGCGCACGTTCGCCTGCACCCAGTCGTACAGCAGGCGCGCCTTGTCGCGCGGATCGGCGGCATCGGCCGTGAGCGCTCGCGCCAGTTGCACGACGGCCGGATCGTTCGCGCTCGGGTCGACCGCTGCGTCACGGTAGCGCGCGGCGAACGCCGCGTAGTCGGGCAGCGTCGACACGACGAGCCGGTCGCCGTAGGTCGGGTACCCGACCGCGCCGCGCTCGATGCGATCGTACGTGCCGTGCCGGTAGTCGAATTCGTAACGCGTGCGGCCGTTCGCCGTGACCGGCGGCAGCGCGACGTAGCCGCGCGCATCCGCATACAGCGGCATGTCGGCCGGCACGTCGAAGATCAGCCGCTGGCGGTCGACCGGCTCGCGCGACGGCTCGACGTAGTAGCCGAAGTAGCCGCGATTGACCGGCTTCGTGCGGGTCTTGCGGAACGCGACGCGCGTGCTCGACCCGGCTTCGACGCCGGGAAACACGACGGTGCGCAGCAGCCCGTCCTGGAACGTCGGCGCGCCGGCCGAGCGCGGCTCCTGCACGTCGCGGATGCCGTCCGCGCCGACCGGATGCGCGACGCCGTCGCGGTCGATCGTCTCGGCCGCGAGCAGCTCGACCTTCTCGAGATTCTTGTCGAACCAGACGTAGCGCTGCGCGACCGCGTCGATGCCGTTCGCGTCGTTCGCGCGCAGCGTCGAATCGTCGTGCTCGTCGAGCGAACCGTCGTGCTGGATCACGAATTCGTGGACGTCGCTGACGAGCGTGACGGGCGCCGTATCGCCCGCGTCGTGCGAGTCGCCGGTGTCGCGCGCCTCGGCCGCGGCCGTACCCGCGCCGAGCGCCACCGCGCACGCGAACAGGCAGCCGGACCATCGGGAAGGAAACCGCACCACGTCGAAGCTCTCCGCGCGTTCGTTGCCGGGTGTCGGCGTCGCGCGAGGGCGGAAGTCGTACCGCATGACGCGCGGATGACAAGCCACCCGCGTACCCGCCGCGGCGCCGTCGTGCGGCCCAGTGTGGGTGACGTACCGGCGAGCGTCAAGCCGCGGCGCGCAAGGCCGGCGCGCGACGCGGCAAGCCGCGACGGCCGGCGTCGCGGCGCTGCGCTGCGGCACCCGCATGTTGCGGTGCGAGGCCTCAAGCGTGCGGCCGCCGCACGACCGTAGCCGTGGGGCACTTCCGCGACGACGCGCACGTGCCGCGCGGCGCCCGCCCGCGTCGATTCGTTACTTGCAGTCGCCGACGCGCTTGCCGCGCCACGTCCACGCGAGCGTGTACGCACCGGCCTGCACGTGCTGCCCGCGCAATTGCCCCTTCAGGTCATAGCTCGTCGGCGTGACGGCGCCCGTCACGGTGCCGTTGCCACGCCCCTGTTCGTTCGCGCAGGAAAGCGCAACCTTCAGTGTCGTGCCCGCGTAATCCCAGTGCGTGATCGTGCAGCGGATGTCGTCGCGCTGCAGGCGCGCCGTCATCGTCTTGCGCAGGTCCTTCGCATCCGCGTCGGTCAGGCACTGGTCCGGCATCGGGTCCTTGCCCTGCGGCAGCGGCTTGCCGTTCAGCGTGTAGGCCGTGTCGTCATGCCAGACGCCGGGCGATACGGTCTGCGCGAACGACGAGGCGGCGAAGCCGGCGAGCATGGCGGCAGTCAGCAGTTTCATGATGTCGATGTTCGATTGGGCGATGCCCGCGCGGCCGCACGGGCATCCGGCTGGCGTCGGGAATTACTGCTGCACGAGTTCGACACGACGGTTCTGCGCGCGGCCCGCGTCGTCGGCATTGGAGGCGACCGGCGACAGCGATGCGACACCCTTGGCGGCCAGCCGTGCCGGCGCGATCCGGTACGTCGTCGCGAGCGCCTGCGTGACGGCCTCCGCGCGCTTCTGCGACAAGTCGACGTTGTGCGCGAGCTGCCCCTGGTTGTCGGTATGCCCGACGATGTAGACCTTCAGCGCCGGATTCGCCGACAACAGCTTCGCCATCTCGTCGAGCTGCGCCTTCGACTCGGGCTTGACCTGCGCCTTGTCGGTATCGAAGTAGATGCCGTACAGCGCGACCTTGCCGGTCGCGGCCAGCCCCTTTTGCAGCGCGCCGGAATCGATCACCTTCACTTGCCCCGCCTGCATCGGCTTCACCTCGACCACTTCCTCGTAGACCACCGTGCGCTTGTTCGACGCCGAATCGTCCATCACGTGCACGAACACGTAGGCATCGCCGGCTGCGCGCGGCAGCTTCGCGAGGATCGTCCGGTGCTTGCCGCCGAAGTTCGCTTCGCCGCCGCCCGCCTTGCGCATCCGCCCGGAATTGATCACGACGCTCTGGAATTCGCCGCCGCCGCTCTTGCCGCACTGCTCCGCCGTGCAGCGAAACAGGATCTGGAAGCCGCCCTTTTGCAGCGCATCGAGGTAGTTGCGCTCGATTTCGAGCGTCGACTTGTCCGCGCCGATCGTATAGCCGATACGCGTGACCTTGCCTTCCAGGTTCAACCCCTTCGCGGTTCTCTCGTCGTCGATCGGCTGGTTCGGCAGGAATGCCTCGTCGAACGCGGTCTGCGAATACGCGTTGATCGTCGCGCCGGCAAAACGCGAAATCAGCGGATGGTCCTTCGAGCCGGGCACGTCGCCGGCGGCGCCGGCGAGCGTGGAAAGCGACAGCAGCGCGGCGGCCGGCAATGCGTAGCGGCCGGCGCGCGTGAACCGGGTGAACAGCGGGACTGCGTTGGTCATGGGAGTCTCTCGGAAAAGATTTTTAGTTCGATTGATTGCGGCAATGCGCCGCGCATCTTAGCAAAACTTTTCCGGTCGTCCGGACGGCCGGATACGACCCGGTAGCCGGCCGCCCAACTGTCCGGGCTGCCGCCCCCCGGCGGCCGGGGCGGCGCTTTCGGCATGCAAGCGAACGGCGCCGTCAACCGCGCGCCGGACCGGCTGCCGGCCCGCGCCGGCAGCCCCTCGCCCCCGCCCGGCCCGCCGGCCGCCGCGTTCCGATCGACCTCACCCCGTCCGTCACCCCGCCCGAACGCGATTCGCATCGGCGTCCCGGTCGTGCGTTTTTCCCCGCAATTCGACATTTGTGCGCGCGCAACAATGGCGATGCCTCGCGCCTGGCGCGGCGGTCTTTAAAACCACATCTCACGAGGACATACCATGCAACTCCAATCCCATCCGGCATGCCGCCCGTTTTACGAAGCCGGTGAACTCTCGCAACTGACCGCCTTCTACGAAGAAGGCCGTAACGTCATGTGGATGATGCTCCGATCGGAGCCGCGGCCGTGCTTCAACCAACAACTCGTCACCGACATCATTCATCTCGCGCGCGTCGCCCGCGACTCGGGCCTCAAGTTCGACTTCTGGGTGACGGGCTCGCTCGTCCCCGAGCTGTTCAACGTCGGCGGCGACCTGAGCTTCTTCGTCGACGCGATCCGCAGCGGCCGGCGCGACCAGCTGATGGCCTACGCGCGCTCGTGCATCGACGGCGTGTACGAGATCTACACGGGCTTCGGTACCGGCGCGATCTCGATCGCGATGGTCGAGGGCAGCGCGCTCGGCGGCGGCTTCGAGGCCGCGCTCGCGCATCACTACGTGCTCGCGCAGAAGGGCGTGAAACTCGGCTTCCCGGAGATCGCGTTCAACCTGTTCCCGGGCATGGGCGGCTATTCGCTGGTCGCGCGCAAGGCGGACCGCGGCCTCGCGGAATCGTTGATCGCGACCGGCGAAGCGCACGCGGCCGAGTGGTACGAGGATCGCGGCCTGATCGACGAGACGTTCGACGCCGGTGACGCGTACCTCGCGACGCGCACCTTCATCGACGTGACGAAGCCCAAGCTGAACGGCATCCGTGCGATGCTGCGCGCCCGCGAACGCGTGTTCCAGTTGTCGCGCTCGGAGCTGATGGACATCACGGAAGCATGGGTGCATGCGGCGTTCACGATCGAGCCGAAGGACCTCGCGTACATGGAACGCCTGGTGATGCTGCAGAACCGGCGCGTGTCGAAACTGCGCACGGTGTAATGCGACGGGCGCCGCCGACGGCCGGCGGCGCCCGTTTCCGGAACGACGCTCAGGCGATCAGCCTGAGCTTTCTCGTCTCCGCGAGCCACGCTTCGAACGCCTGCGCCGGCATCGGCCGCGCGTAGTAGTAGCCCTGCGCGTGATCGACGTCGAGCTGCTTGAGGAATTCGGCTTCCGCATGGGTTTCGACGCCTTCGGCGACCACCGCGAAATTCAGCGCCTTCGCGAGCGACACGACCGAGCGCACCAGCGCCTGCGAGCGCGGATTGCGGTCGATGGCCGTGATGAAGGTGCGGTCGAGCTTGATCACGTCGAGCGGCAGGCGCGACAACTGCGACAGCGACGAATAGCCGGTGCCGAAATCGTCGAGATGGATCTCCGCGCCCAGTTGGCGGAACTGCCGCATCAGCCCGATGGCCGCCTCCTCGTCCTCGATGAAGCAGCTTTCGGTCAGCTCGATGTCGAGCAGGCCCGGCTTCAGCCCCGCGGCGTCGAGAATCGACGCGAACTGGTGGACGATGTTCATGTCCTGCAACTGCCGCGCGGACACGTTCACCGCGATCCGCACGCCAAGCCCCTTCGCCTTCCATGCGGCGGCCTGCGCGGCCGCGGTGCGCATCACCCAGCGCCCGAGCGGCGCGATCAGCCCCGACTCTTCCGCGAAACGGATGAACTCGACCGGCGCGACGAGCCCGCGATCGGGCGACTGCCAGCGGATCAGCGCCTCGACGCCGTGCACGTCGCCCGTCGCGATATCGACGACCGGCTGGTAGTGGAGCACGAACTGCTCTTCCTCGAGCGCCTTGCGCAGGTTCGTGTCGAGCCACATGTACTTCGCGACCTTCTGGTTCATCTCCAGCGAGAACACGCGGTACGTATGCTTGCCCGCTTCCTTCGCGACGTACATCGCGGTGTCGGCGCTGCGGATCAGCGTCTCGAGCGAATCGCCGTGCTGCGGGTACATCGCGATGCCGATCGAGCAGCTCGTGTAGACCTCCATCAGCCCGAGATGGATCGGCGTGCGCAGCCGCTCGAGAATGATCTGCGCGGTCGCTTCGAGCAGCGGGCGCGTGCCGTGTTCGAACAGCACGAGGAATTCGTCGCCGCCGAGCCGCGCGAGCGTCGCGCCGGACGGCAGGCAGCCGCTGATGATCGCCGACACGTCCTGCAACAGGCGGTCGCCGGTGATGTGCCCGTAGTGATCGTTGACGCGCTTGAAGTTGTCGAGATCGAGAAACAGGATGCCGACCTGGCCGCGCGTCAGCTCGCTCTCCTCGGCGATCGCCGTCCGGATGCGCTCGCTGATCGCATGGCGGTTCGGCAGCCCGGTGAGCACGTCGGTGTTCGCGAGCTCGGAGAGCCGCTGCTGCGCGTTGCGCTCCTCGGTGATGTCGATGCCCGAGCAGATCAGGAACTGTTCGTCGACGCCGCTGCCGCTCTGCACGAACTTGTTGCGGAACTGGAACAGGCGCGGCCCGTTGACCGTGTTGATGTAGCGCTCGACCGCGAACGACTGGTTGCTCGCGAAGAAGCCCGTGATGTTGCTGCGCGACTGCGCGCCCTGCTCGGGGCTCATGAACAGCTCGAACGCGCTGCGGCCGATCACGTCGACCTCGCGCTTGCCCGTCACTTCCTCGCACAGGCGGTTGAAGCGCTGCACCATCCCGTTGCGGTCGAGGATCACGACGAGCGAATTCACTTCGGACACGACCTGCTCGGCGAACGCGAGCCCGTGCGACAGATCGCCGGCGACGGACTCGGTATCGGAATAGGCGGACGCCGTGCCGGCCCAGTCGACCGTATTGACCTTCCTGCCGACGAGATGGAGGCTGACCGGATTGCCGAACAGCACGATGTCCAGCACCAGGTGCGACGTGACGCCGGTCAGCGCGCGGATGCGCGCGGCCTGTTCGACCGTCAGCGCGATCGCGACGTTGGTCAGGCCGCGGACCGCGGCCAGTTCGAGCGCGTTGCTGTCGCTGCCGAGACGCCAGCAGGGGCTGCGCGTACCGACATGCGCCTCGAGCACCGCGCTATCGTTTTCGTCATCCATGGACACGCCCCGATCCAAAAAAAACGCACAGTGTAGACGGAGGCGAGTGGGCCGACCGCCTTCCCGAGCCGCGCAGTGCGCGTGCCCGGCAAGGCAGCCGTGATCGCCGTGACAGCGGGCCTCGTCCCGTACTTGTTTGCAGCTGATGCGGCCGGCGTTCGCGCGTGATGCGCGCAGGTTCTGCCTTACGAATGATGAGAGCCATCTTATCAAATGACGATGAAGATTGGCACTCACATTTAGAGAAAAGTGTCAAGGAACCGGCACTCGATTGGCAAGCCGGATTTTTCATGCTCGGCCACTCGAGAACGGGCAGACGACGCGCCGCGCATCGAGAGCGGGTTGCCGGGCCGGAACCCGCGCCGGACGGGCGTTTGAGGCCGATCCGTGGTGACGGGGCCAGATCTTTGGCGAGACCGTGGCGGCAGGGGTCGAATCGCATGCCGCGATCCGCGTTTCCGCCATTTTTTGATTCCGCTCGCGCGTGAATGCGCCGCTTTATTCCACAGTTCTTTGCAATAGGCTTCCCCCGCCCGCGCACCCGGCGCGGGGGTGCCCGCGCCGGGTGCGTCGCTCAGTCCGGCGCGCCGTAGCCGCCGCCGCCCGGCGTTTCGACGACGAACACGTCGCCCGGCGCCATTTGCGCGCGGCCGATATGGTCGAGCGCCTCGACCGTGCCGTCCGCCCGCTCGATCGTGTTGCGGCCGAGCGCGCCGGCTTCGCCGCCCGCCGCGCCGAACGGCGCGTGAATCCGGTTGTTCGACAGGATCGACGCGGTCATCGGCTCGAGGAAGCGGATCCGCCGCACCGCGCCGTCGCCGCCGCGCCAGCGCCCGGCGCCGCCCGAGCCGGCGCGGATCCGGTGCGAATCGAGCCGCACCGGATAGCGCCATTCGAGCACCTCCGGATCGGTGAGCCGCGAGTTCGTCATGTGCGTCTGCACCGCGGCGACGCCCGCGAAGCCGTCGCCCGCGCCGCTGCCGCCCGCGATCGTCTCGTAGTACTGGTACCGATCGTTGCCGAATGTGAAGTTATTCATCGTTCCCTGGCTCGACGCGACGCAGCCGAGCGCGCCGTACAACGCGTTGGTGATCGCCGACGACGTCTCGACGTTGCCCGACACGACGGCCGCCGGGTATTCGGGATTCAGCATCGAGCGGGCCGGCACGATCACGGTCAGCGGCTTCAGGCAGCCGGCGTTCAGCGGGATGTCGTCGCCGACCAGCGTGCGGAACACGTACAGCACCGCCGCCATGCAGACGGCCTTCGGCGCGTTGAAGTTGTTGTCGAGCTGCGCGGACGTGCCGGTGAAGTCGATCTCCGCGCACCGCGCCGCGCGGTCGACGCGAATCGCGACGCGAATCTCCGCGCCGTTGTCGAGCGGGTAGCGGTATGCGCCGTCCTGCAGCGCGCCGATCACGCGCCGCACGGCTTCTTCCGCGTTGTCCTGCACGTGCCCCATGAATGCGAGCACGACGTCGCGGCCGAACTGCGCGACCATCCGGCGCAATTCGTCGACGCCCTTCTGGTTCGCGGCCACCTGTGCCCGCAGGTCGGCCATGTTCTGCTCGACGTTGCGCGCCGGGTAGCGGCCCGACGCCAGCAGCGCGCGCGTCTCGGCGTCGCGCAGCACGCCGGCCGACACGAGCTGCCAGTTGTCGATCAGCACGCCCTCTTCGTCGATGTGCGTCGAGTCGGGCGGCATCGAGCCCGGCGTCGTGCCGCCGATGTCCGCGTGGTGGCCGCGCGAGCCGACGTAGAACAGCGGCGCGTCCGAGCCGTCCGCGAACACCGGCGTGATGACCGTCACGTCCGGCAGGTGCGTGCCGCCGTGGTACGGATCGTTCAGCATGAACACGTCGCCGTCGCGCATGCGGCCGCGGTTGCGCTCGATCACCGTGCGGATGCTTTCGCCCATCGAGCCGAGGTGCACGGGCATGTGCGGCGCGTTCGCGATCAGGTTGCCGTCGCCGTCGAAGATCGCGCACGAGAAGTCGAGCCGCTCCTTGATGTTGACCGAGTACGCGGTGTTCTGCAGCCGCAGCCCCATCTGCTCGGCGATCGACATGAACAGGTTGTTGAAGATCTCGAGCCGCACCGGATCGGCGTCGGTGCCGAGCGAGCGGCGCGTCGGCAGCGGCGTCGTGCGCGTCAAGATCAGGTTGCCCTGCGCGGTCATTCCGGCACGCCAGCCTGGCTCGACGACGGTCGTGCCGTTCTTCTCCGCGACGATTGCCGGGCCGTCGATCGTGTCGCCGGCGAGCAGCGTGTCGCGCACGTACAGTGCCGCGTCGTGCCACTGGCCGCCCGAGTAGAAGCGCACCGCGCTGTGCGCGTGCGGCCCCGCCTCCGCGTCGCGCGGCGCGAGCGGCGCGACCTCGACCGGCGCGTCGGAGCGGCCGATCGCCTCGACCGACGCGAGTTCGGCGACCAGCGGCGTGCCGGGCATCAGGAACGCATAGCGCTGCCGGTACGCGGCTTCGAATGCCTGTTGCATTGCGGCGACGCTGCCGGCCGGCACGTCGAGCGCGGAATCGGTGCCCTGGTAGCGCAGGTGCACGCGCCGCTCGGTCGCGATGCGCTCCGGCGGCACGCCCTGCTCGAGCAGCGCGCCGATCGCGTCGTCGGCCAGCCGGTCGAGCGTCGCGTTCAGCGCGGGCAGCGACGCGTCGGACAGCACGGCTTCCACCGCGCGCTCGCGCATCGCGGTCTGGTCGGCCAGGCCCATCCCGTAGGCGGACAGCACGCCCGCGAGCGGATGCGCGAACACCTGCGTCATCCCGAGCGCGTCGGCCACGCCGCACGCGTGCTGGCCGCCCGCGCCGCCGAAGGTCGTCAGCACGTAGCGCGACACGTCGTGGCCGCGCTGCACCGAGATCTTCTTGATCGCGTTCGCCATGCTGCCGATCGCGATTTCCAGAAACCCTTCGGCGAGCGCCTCGGGCGTGTCGCGCCGTCCGGTCGCCGCGTGGATCTCGTCGGCGAGCGCTTTGAATTTCGCGACCACGCCGTCGCGATCGAGCGGCTCGTCCGCGTGCGGGCCGAACACGCGCGGGAAATGAGCGGGCTGGATCTTGCCGAGCATCACGTTGCAGTCGGTCACCGTCAGCGGGCCGCCGCGCCGGTACGCGGCCGGCCCCGGGTTCGCACCGGCCGATTCGGGCCCGACACGCAGTCGCGCGCCGTCGAAGCCGAGCACCGAACCGCCGCCCGCGGCGACCGTATGGATGCTCATCATCGGCGCGCGCATCCGCACGCCGGCCACCTGCGTCTCGAACACGCGCTCGAATTCGCCGTTGTAGTGCGACACGTCGGTCGACGTGCCGCCCATGTCGAAGCCGATCACGCGCTCGAAGCCGGCCGCGCGCGCGGCGCGCACCATCCCGACGATGCCCCCGGCCGGGCCGGACAGGATCGCGTCCTTGCCCTGGAACGCGTCGGCGCGCGTCAGGCCGCCGCTGCTCTGCATGAACTGCAGGTTCACGCCGGGCATCTCGTGCGCGACCTGCTCGACGTAACGGCGCAGGATCGGCGACAGGTACGCGTCGACGACGGTCGTGTCGCCGCGCGACACCATCTTCATCAGCGGCGACACCTCGTGCGACACCGACACCTGCGTGAAGCCGATCAGGCGCGCGAGTTCGGCCAGCGCGCGTTCGTGCGCGGTGTAGCGATAGCCGTGGATCAGCACGATCGCCAGCGCCTGCACGCCGGAGTCGAACACGCGGCGCAGCGCGGTTTCGGCGCCGTGCAGGTCGAGCGGCACGACGACGTCGCCGTGCGCGCCGATCCGCTCGTCGATTTCGACGACGGTCTCGTACAGCGCGTCGGGCAGCACGATGTCGAGATCGAACAGGCGCGGCCGGTTCTGATAGGCGATGCGCAGCACGTCGCGAAAGCCGCGGGTCGTCGCGAGCGCGGTGCGTTCGCCCTTGCGTTCGAGCAGCGCGTTGGTCGCGACCGTCGTGCCCATCTTCACCATGTCGACGCGTTCGGGCGTGATCGGCTCGCCGTCGGCGAGGCCGAGCAGATGACGAATGCCGGCGACGGCCGCGTCGCGGTATTGCTCGGGGTTCTCCGACAGCAGCTTGTGCGTGACGAGCGTGCCGTCGGGCCGGCGCGCGACGATGTCGGTGAACGTGCCGCCGCGGTCGATCCAGAATTGCCAGCGCGCGGCGTCGGAGGAAACGGGGAAAGTGTGTCGGTCAGTCATGGCGATGAACTCGATGCGTCGTTGATTCGAAGGACGAGCGCCGCCGCACGGCGCGCGTCGCGCGCCGCGTGAAGGCTTCGATGAACAGGGGGAAGTCGCGCGGCAGGTGGGCTGCCGCCCAGCTTATGCGGCGTCGAGCTCGCGGCCGCGCGTTTCAGGCAGCGTCAGCGCGGCGACGATCAACACGCCGTAGGCGGCGACCGCGAAGATGCCGATGCTCGCGCCGAGCCCGTAGTGCTTCGACAGCGCGCCGATCAGGAACGGGAACAACGCGCCGACTGCACGGCCCACGTTGTAGCAGAAGCCCTGCCCCGAGCCGCGCACGCGGGTCGGGAACAGCTCGGTCAGGAACGCGCCCATGCCGGAGAAGATGCCCGATGCGAAGAAGCCGAGCGGGAAGCCGAGCCACAGCATCGACGCGTTCGTGAGCTGCAGCACCGGCGACGTATAGGCGAACGCGATCACCATCGAGCCGAGCGCGAACAGGATGAAGTTCGGCTTGCGGCCGAGGCGGTCGGTCAGATAGGCGCTCGTCAGGTAGCCGACCCACGAGCCGATGATGATCGTCGCGAGATAGCCGCCGGTGCCCATCACGGTCAGGTGCCGCTCCGTCTTCAGGAACGTCGGCAGCCACGTCGTGATCGCGTAGTAGCCGCCCTGCGCGCCGGTCGTCAGCAGTGCCGCGCGCAGCGTCGTCGACAACAGCTTCGGCGCGAAGATTTCCGTGAGGCGCGGCGCGTCGGCGCCCTTCGCCTGCGTGGCCTTCTCCTTCTCGTAGACGTCCGGCTCCTTCACGTAGCGACGGATCACGACCACCAGCAGCGCCGGCGCCAGGCCGACGAGGAACAGCGCGCGCCATGCCTGCTCGGCCGGCAGCACCGAGAACAGCAGCGCATACAGCAGCGCCGACAGCCCCCAGCCGATCGCCCAGCCCGACTGCACGAGGCCGACCGCCTTGCCGCGATCGCGCGCGCGGATCACTTCGCCGATCAGCACCGCACCGGCCGTCCATTCGCCGCCGAAGCCGAAGCCCATCAGCGCGCGTGCCGCGACCAGTTGCGGGTAGTTCTGCGCGAGCCCGCACAGCGCGGTGAACACCGCGAACCACAGCACCGTGAGCTGCAGCGTGCGCACGCGGCCGATCCGGTCGGACAGGATGCCGGCGATCCAGCCGCCGAGCGCCGACGCGAGCAGCGTGATCGTGCCGATGAAGCCCGCGTCGGCGAGCGAGATGCCCCAGGTCGCGACGAGCGTCGGGATCACGAACGACAGCATCTGCGTGTCCATTCCGTCGAGCATGTAGCCGACCTTGCAGCTCCAGAACGCGCGGCGTTCGCGCGGCTGCGCATCCGCGTACCACGAGAACAGGCCGCTGCGCTCGCGGCTCGCGGGCTCGGCGGCGGGCGCCGCGAGGGTCTTGCTTTCCATGGTGATGCTCCTGTCGTGATGCGCCGTCGAATGGCGTGTGGTGTGTCGCGGGTACGTGGCGTAACGGGTGTGCGGCCGGTCAGAACACGGCCAGCGACGCGTTCGTGATGTCGGTCATCAGCATGTGGCCGGGCGTATGCGCGATCGCGATCGGCAGCTTCGCGTCCATCAGCGCGGTTTGCGGCGTCACGCCGCACGCCCAGAACACCGGCAGTTCGCCGTCGCGGATCGTCACCGCGTCGCCGAATTCGGGCGCGTTCAAATCCTCGATGCCCAGTTCCCGCGGATGGCCGATATGGATCGGCGCGCCATGCACGCCCGGGAACCGGCTCGTGATCTGCACCGCGCGGATCGCGTCGGCGCCGCGCAGCGGCCGCATCGACACGACCAGCTGGCCGCCGAAGATGCCCGCGCGGCGGTTCGCGATCGACGTGCGGTACATCGGCACGTTGCGCCCTTCCTCGACGTGGCGCAGCCCGATCCCTTCGCGGGCGAGCATGTCCTCGAACGAAAACGAGCAGCCGATCGCAAATACGACGAAATCGTCGCGCCACAGCGCTTCCAGCGATTCGACCTGCTCGGTCAGGCGGCCGTCGCGGTAGACGTTGTAGCTCGGCACGTCGGTGCGGATGTCGAGATCCTCGCCGAGCGCGTCGAGCCGGAACGCGCCCGGTTCGCCGACGCCCAGCAGCGGGCAGGCCTTCGGGTTGGCCTGGCAGAAGCGCAGGAAATCGTGCGCGTACGCGTCGGGCAGGATCGCCAGGTTCGCCTGGGCAAACGGGCCGCAATGGCCGGCGGTCGGGCCGCGGAACGCGCCGCGGCGCACGGACTGGCGGAATTCGGAAGGCGTCATGATGGTCGGTCGCAGAATCGGGATGACGGGGCGATGACGGTGGCGTGTCATCGGATACGGCGAAGAATAGAAAAGAAAAAAATTTGTCGCCAACGAGTTTTTTTTGCGTCCGTTGTATAGAATTTCTTAACGGATCCGCGGGTTTTCCCCGGTCCCGTTCATTTTTCGTCGCCGGCAAGCTGCGCATCCACTGCTCGCCCGACCGCCATGAACACCCGTTTTCTCGAAACCTTCGTCACGCTCGCGAAGCTGCGCAACTTCCGCACGACCGCGGCCGCGCTGCATGCGACGCCGGCCGCGATCTCGCAGCGCCTGAAAGCGCTCGAGGACGAACTGCACACGGTACTCGTCGATCGCGACAGCCGTGCGTTCCGGCTCACGCCGAACGGCGAATACCTGCTCGGCTATGCGAAAGCCGTGGTGGAGGCGACGCAGGAACTGCAGGCCGCCGCGTCCGGCGAGCGCGCGCTGCGCGGCAAGCTGCGGCTCGGCGTGATCGAGACGGTCGTGCACAGCTGGCTGCCGCACTACATGCGGCGGCTCGCGGCCGACTATCCGCAGCTCGAGATCGATCTGACCGTCGACGTCAGCGTCGTGCTGCAACGCCGGCTGATGGCCGGCGAGCTCGACCTGATCATCCGCGTGGAAGGCAGCGACGAGGCGTCGGTCGTGTGCGACGCGCTCGCGAACTACCCGGTGCGCTGGATCGCGCGCGCGGGGCTGCTGCCGAACCTGCGCACGGGCCTCGCGCGGCAGGTGCTGCGCCAGCCGATCCTCACCTACGGGCGCGGCACCGCGCCCCATCGTGCGCTGGAAGACATCGTCCGCACGCTCGCGCATGCGCACGGTGTGCCGCTGTCGGAGACGCGCATCACCGGCTCGCCGTCGATCTCGGTGATCGTGCAACTGGTGCGCGACGGCTTCGGCGTCGCCGCGATCCCGGTGCTGTTCGTCGATGCGCTGATCGCGAGCGGCGAAGTCGTCGAGCTGCCGCTGCAGCCGTCGCCGCCGTCGATCGTCGTGTCGATGTCGCGGCGGGCGGACGCGCCGCGGTTCGTGCACGGTGCGTCGATCGCCGCGCGCGCGGCGTGTCACGAGTATTGCGAGAAGAGCACGCGGTTGCTGGTCGAAGCGCTTTGACCGTGCAGCGGTGGACGACGCGCGTTCGACATCGCCGCGCGAATCGCCCACAATCGCGTTCGACGCGCCGCCACGTCGGCGCCGCGCATCGTGAATGAAGGCCGGGCCACCCGGCATTCGCCGCCTCGCATGACCGTGCACGACAGGAAGGCAACATGCAGATTCGCTCCGCTTCGCCCCGCCTGAACCTCGCGCGCGTCGTGATCGTCGCGCTGTATGCCGCGTCGCTGCTGCTGCCCGTCGCGGCCGAACCGCCGAATGCGGCCGGCGCGGTGAGCTGGTGGCACGGCTACACGGTGCTCGCGCTCGGCGGGCTCGCGATCCTCGACCTGCAATTCGCGTGGCTCGGCAACCCGCTGCTCGTCGTCGCGCTGCTCAGGCCGAGCCGTACCGCGTCGGCGCTGCTGGCCGTGGTCGTGGTCTTTGCGGCCGGATGGCATACGATCCCGACCGACGCGAACTACGAAACGATCCGCACGTTCGGGGCCGGGTACTACTTATGGATGGCGGCGATGGCGAGCGCCGCCGCGTTGCCGTGGATCGACGGGCGCGCGCCGCAGGATGGCGGTGCGCCGAGCCTTGCGGCCGGCACCGCGGGTGGAGGCGTGCCGACCGGCGCAGGCCCGGACGCCGGGACAAACGCCGCCGCCGGCAGCCCGGCCGGACCGACGGCTGCGCCGTCGTCGCCCCGACCGGCTGCCCGGCAAAGCGGCTGGACCGTGACCGCAACCGAGACGCGCATCGCGTCGACCGACCAGACCGGCACGACGCGCGGCATCGCGCTGTCCGACCTCGGCGCGATCCTGATCGAAACCAGCGATCATGGGCCGTTCGTGTCGGACGTCTGGTGGATCCTGTTCGATACGAACAAGCAATTCGCGTGCGGCTTTCCGCAGGATGCCGAGGGCGCGAAGGCGGCCGTCGACCGGCTGCTCGACCTGCCCGGCATCGATCACCGCAAGGTCATCGATGCGCAGACGTCGATCCAGAACGCGACCTTCCCGATCTGGGAGCGCGCGGCGGGCAAGCCTGGCGCGCCGGGAAAAGCCGGGGCGGCCGCCTGACCGGCAGCCCTTACGCGGATGGCGCCGCATGCGGCGGCGTCAGCTTGCCGTCGCCATACTCGCGAAGCACCTGCGAAATCACGACACGATACCCGTCCAGCCAGCGCGCCTGCTTCGCCTTGGCCTCGAGATGGGCAGGATGCTGCATCAACTGCCGCAGCGCCGCCTCGGATTCCCAGTAGTAGACGTTCTGGATCAAGCCGGCTTGCGCGTTCTCCCACGTCTCCTCGCCGAGATAGCCGGGCGTCGCGCGCGCCATGTCGGCGATCTGCCGGTCGAGCCGGTGGAATTCGTCGTCGTACTGGCCGGCGCGAAAAATGAAAGTCGACGCGTACATGCCCGCTCGCTCTGTAACGATTGAAAGAGCGCCAAGTGTAAGGCACGCGCGGCGTGCCGCGATCGTCAGGTGGCGAGCGCAGCGGCGTCGACGCGATCGTCGAGCCACGCTTCGATGCGTGACGCATCGAAGCGCGCGGCGGCGGCGGATGCCGGCGTCGCCGCGAGCGCCCGTCGCGCCCGTTCCAGCGCCTGCGCGAAGCCGCGCAATTCGTGCGTCGCGGGCCGGTCGGCCGCATGTCGACGCGCGAGCGCCGCTTCGATGTTCGCGCCGATCAAGGTCAGTTGGGCGTCGATGAAGTCGATGCACAGCGCGCGGCAATGCGCGGATACCGGAGCGACGGCCAGCAGGGCCGGCACGATCGACACGGTCAGGTAGCCGCCGGGCGCCAGCCGCGACAGCGCATCGCTCACGCCCGGTCCGCCGTCGGCCAGCGACGCGAACACGGCGTCGCGCCACACCGCGCGCTCGAACACGAGCGCATCGCGATGCGCGTCGAGCGCCGCACGGTCCGCGACCTGCCCGGCCGTCACCAGCGGAATCGGGAACGCCGATTCGTCGGCAGACCGCACGCTCGCGGCGTCGACGATGCAGTTCGCGCCCAGCCACGCCGCTTCGCCGCGTCGCGCCGCGAGCACGCGGGCCTGCAACCGGTCGGGCAGCATCGGATCGAGCGGTACCGCGCGGCAGATCGATGGCTTGTTCGCGTGCACGCCGCAGCGGCCGTCGTCAGCCAGCGCCGCGCAACGGCCCAGCGACGGATAGTCGTAGCCTTGCAGCGTCAGCGCGAGCCATTCGCCCTGCACGCGGCCTCGATGGAACAGCCGGTCCGCCAGCGCATCGGCCGCCGCGACGTCGTCCGCATCGAGCGCATGCTCGCGGCCGCCCGCTTGCCAGCGTTCGCCGATCCGCCGTTTCGGCACGCGGCGGATCGTCAAGGCGCCGACGAAGCGGTGCCGATGCCGGAACAGTTCGCGCAACGACAGCGTCGGCGCGCTGTTGCAGCAGCGTCCGCACGCGTTGCACGCGAGCAGGTAACCGGCTACCACGGCCGCCGCACCGAGTCCTGGTAGCGCGTGAGGATGAAGTGCGCGACGTCGTCCGAGTGGTACGCGGCGACGAGCTGCGCGACCCACGGCTTCGCGCGATCGGCGTCACGCACCGTGAGCACGTTCGCATACGGCGAGCGGGCGTCCTCGAGGCTGATGCTGTCGCGCGCGGGCTGCAGCCCGGCGCGGGCCGCGTCGTCGCTGTCGATCGCGACGAACGCGGCCGTGTCGAGCGCCGCGTAAAGCCGGTCGCGGCGCAGCGCGACGAATTTCAGCCCGAGCCGGTTGCTCGTCACGTCGCGCAGCGTCGCATGCAGGCCGGCCTTCTCGCGCAGCGTCACCAGCGTGTCGTTCTGGAGCAGCACGAGCGCGCGCGCCATCCCGCGCGGATCTGCGGGAAGCGCGACCGTCGAGCCGGGTTGCAATGCGTTCAGGCTCGTCAGCTTGCGTGAATAGAACGCCATCGGCAACGTGACGGTCGGCGCGACTTCGGTCAGCGCGATACGCTTGCGTGCGCGGGTCTCGCCAAGCTGTTGCGCATCCTCGAAGCTGGCCGCGTCGATTCGCCCGTCGGCCAGCGCCGTATCGATGCGCGATGCATCGTCGAATTCGACGACGTCGACGCGCAGCCCCCGCGCGGCGGCCACCCGCTTCACTTCGTCGAGAATCTGCGCATGCACGCCGCGCGTCACGCCGACGCGCACGGCCGGCCACGCGGCTTCGGCAGCCAGCGCCGCGCCCTGCTGCATCGCCGCGCACGCGATCAACATCCATGCGGAAACGAAACGCCCGATGCCCGCCGTCATGACGCGTCCCTCAGGATCGTGCGAAAGCCGATATGCGACGCGCCGAGATCGGCTTCCTGCCGTTCGCGCGACGATGCGCGATAGCGCACGCAGTAATCGCGCGAGCACAGGAACGAGCCGCCCTTGATGACCATCGGCGTATCGTGCCGGCGCGTCGGCGGGGCGACGGCCGCCGTGTCGCCGTTCGTGTGGGATTGATGCGAGCCCGTGTACGCATCCTTCGTCCATTCCCATGCGTTGCCGATCATGTCGTAAAGACGAAAGCCGTTCGCCGCATAGCAGCCGACGGGGGCCAACCCCGCGTGGCCGTCCTCCGCCGAATCGAGCACCGGAAACGCGCCCTGCCAGTAGTTCGCGGTCGGCTTGCCCTGCGCGTCGCGCGGCGCCGCATCGAGCGATGCGTCGTCGCGGCCGGCCTTGCCCGCGAATTCCCATTCGGCTTCGGTCGGCAAGTCGCGGCCGAGCCAGTGCGCATACGCGAGCGCATCGCGCTGCGTGACGAGCGTCACCGGCAGGTTGCCGAGCCCCGCCACGTCGCTGCCGGGCCCGCGCGGATGCCGCCACGACGCGCCCTTCACCCACGACCACCACGCGAGATCGCGCGCGTTCATCTCGTCGCGCGTCGGCACATGGAACACCGCCGCGCCGCCCTGCTGCTCGGCCTCGGTCACGTAGCCGGTCGCCTGCACGAATGCCGCGAACTGCGCGATCGTCACGTCGGTCTGGTCGATCCAGAAGCCGCCGACGCGCGTGCGGCCGTCGCCGACCGGACGCTCGTCCGCATAGCCGCGCGTGCTGCCGAACACGAACGCGCCGCCGCGCAGATGCACCATCCCGGCCTTCGGATCGTCGCGCCACTTCGACGGCAAGCCCGAATAGCGTTCGCACTCGCGCTCCGAACCGAGCGGCGCGAGCGCGCGGCCGCGATTCAGGTCGTCGAATGCGCCGCCGGCCGACGCCGCCGGGTCCGCATAGCCTGCCGCGAACGCGGCGGCGAACAGCGTGGCAGCCAGCGTCGCGCCGATCGTCCAGAAGCGGAACCGCATCGTGTCGCCCCCGCGCTCAGTAGTAGCCGCGCGGCCGCAGCGGCTCGACGCCGCCGACGTTGCTCATGTAGGCCTTCCACTGGTCGACGAGCGCGCCGATCACCGACGGGTTCTGCGCGGACACGTCGGTCGTCTCGCCGCGATCCGACGCGAGGTCGTACAGCTGCCAGTGACCGTCGAGCGGCCCGAGCGGCGGCTCGGTCCACAGCGCCTTCCAGCGGCCGTCGGCGCTGCGCAGGTACGCGCGGCCATACGCTTCGTCGCCGAACGGCGTCGTGTGCACTTCGCCCGTCGCCGAGCCCGTGAGCACCGGCAGCAGCGACTGGCCCGTGACCGGATACACGTAGCGGTTGTTGTAGACGACCTTGCCCTTGTTCTGGTCGACGCCCGTCAGCGTGTTGACGAGCGGCGGCGCCGGCTGCGACGGCGGCGTGACGCCCGCAACCGCGAGGAACGTCGCCGTGTTGTCGGTCACGTGCGTGAACGCGCGCAGCGTCGGCAACGGCTGCGACTGGCCCGGCAGGTGCACGATCGTCGGCGTCGATACGCCGCCTTCGCCCGAATAGCCCTTCGTGAGCCGGAACGGCGCCGCGCTCACTTCGGCCCAGCGCAGCCCGTACTGCAGGCGCTGCGCATTCTGCTTGCCGTTGTCGGTGCCGAGCGCCGAATAGGTCGGCTCCTGCGCGTTCGCGGTATCGGTCGCGGTCGGGTCGGCGCCGGAATCGATCGGCCAGCCTTCCGCGCCGTTGTCGGACTGGAACATGACGAACGTGTTGTCGTATTCGCCGATGTCCTTCAGATGCTGGATCAGGCGTCCGATGTTGTAGTCGAGGTTCTCGACCATCCCCGCGTAGATTTCCATGTAGCGCGCCTGCGCCCGGCGCTCGGCCGGCGACAGGCTCGACCACAGCTTGTCGACCTTGCCGGGGCCGTAGTCGACGTAGCCGTCCGCGGCCGAATGCACGGCGCTGACGTACTTCGCGCCGGCCTTGCCGTCGTTCGCGGTCGCGGGCGATGCGGCCGTCGTCTCCGGCAGCCCGTCGAACGGTTTGAAATCGGCGGGAATCAGGCCGAGCGCCTTCTGTCGGGCAATCCGCGCGTTGCGGATCGCATCGTAGCCGGCGTCGTACACGCCCGCGTACTTGTGCAGCCACGGATCGGGCACCTGCAGCGGCCAGTGCGGCGACGTGTAGGCCGCGTAGGCGAAGAACGGCTTGCCGTCCTGCTTGTTCGCATCGATGTACGAGATCAGCTTCTGCGTATAGAAATCGGTCGAATAGAACACGGCCGGGTTGCCGCCCGCGCCGCCCGGCTGCCCGGGCTGGCCGGGCTGCACGTAGCGGCCGTCTTCCGCGTAGTTCGACGAGCCGGCCGGTTCGTGCGCGAAGTGGTTCGTCGCCGCGCCGCCGAGCAACACGTAGCTGCGCTCGAAGCCCCACTGGTCGGGTGTCTGCCCACTACCCGTCGTACTCCCGACGATCCCCGAGCCGATGTGCCACTTGCCCGCGATATACGTGTGATAGCCGGCGTCCTTCAGCAGTTGCGCGAACGACAGCGCGCGGTCGTTCAGATAGCCCTCGTAGCCGGGCAGCCCGCGCCGTTCGTCGGTCGGCACGCCCATCGTGCCTTCGCCGACGAGATGGTGATCCGTGCCGGACACCAGCATCGCGCGCGTGATCGCGCAGACGGTACCCGTGTGGTGGTTCGACAGGATGCGGCCGGACGCGACGAGCGCGTCGAGGTTCGGCGTGTCGATTTCGCCGCCGAACGCATGGATGTCGGAATAGCCGAGATCGTCGGCCATGATGTACAGGATGTTCGGGCGCTTGGCCGACGGCGTCGCGCTGGCCTGCGGCGGCGGATCGCCGTCGACGCCGCCGCACGATGCGAGCGACACCGCGCCGGCAATCGCGGCGCAGACGACACGGAAACGAAAGGCATGCAACGGCGACGCGGACTTTTTCATTGTTGCGGAACGCTCGATCTACGGGATCGGCGATCTTAGCGTCGCGCGCGCGGCGCCCAAAGTCGGATTCGTCACATGCTAACGGAGTGGAGGAATATGAGTCCTCGATCGGATAATGAATATCGGCGCCAGCACATGCATGCATCTATCGACGAATGCTGAAATCGCGGATACGTAATCGCGACGAAAGCAACAAGCGACAAGAGAGCCGATGGCTTCGCCAATCCCGATCTCACCACGCCAACCCGAAAACGATGTTCAAAACCGCGGAAATACTGAAAATTCTCTCGACCTGCGAACCCTACCGACCTGCGAAGGGCCTGTCGATGGAGCGAACCAAGAAACTGGCATGGCTCCTGCTGGCGTCAGGCGGTGTTTGCTTCCTGTTGCTTGCGTCGCTAGCGCTCTGGTACAAGTTGGCGCCGGTTGCGTGGTTGCGCTACCCTGCCTTCGCACTCTATGTGCTGACGATGCTTCTAAGCCTGCTTTCCCTCATCGTCGAACCCATCGCAGGTATCGTACAGATGTTTCGATGGAAACAAGAGACCTTGAACACCATCACACATGAGGTGGAGATCGACGAGAAGAACGCGCAGCGACTGATCAGCTATGACGACCGCGCTCTCGAGTATGCTCGGCACTGCCTTCAGCTCAAGGTAAAACGCCTCGACACTCGCGTCGCCTCGGTCTTCGGAGGGGGAACGGCGGTATATGCTTTACTCGCCGTGACGATCGCAAATATAAAGGATGCGGGCGGATTACCCTGGTTGCAGAACACGATGGTCACCGGGCTCGTTCCCGGCAACTTCATGAACACCACCATCGCCTTCGGTATTGCGCTGGTCTTCGGCATGTCCGTCGGCTCAATGGTGCTGAAGGTCGTACAGTCGCGTTACACATATCAACTCGAGCTGATCGAGTCGGCTTTGTTGCGTAAATCGTTTGAGACATCGAACAAAAACGACGAACATCGGTAACGCCGCGAAGCGCCTCATCCGGAAGCGGGGTAACGCGTTCACATACGCTCACCCCGCCCGCCCCGCCGCGACCGGCATCGCACGTCGCGACGCAATCCGCAGCGCGAGCACGCCGCCCGCCAGCAAGGCGACTGCGACGAGCAGCAGCGCGAGGTCGTACGAATGCGTGACGTCCTTGATCCGCCCCATCACGGGCGGCAGCGCGAGGCCGGCAATATTCGCGACCGCGTTGATCAGCGCGATCGAAGCGGCGGCCGTGAGGCCCGACACATACTCGGTCGTCACGGCCCAGAACACGGGCGTCGCGGCCCAGTTGAAGCCGACCGCGAGCACCAGCAGCGCATACGCGACAGGCAGCACCGGTGTATAGATCGCCGCGACCAGCAACGCGCCGGCCATCAGCATCGGCACGCCGAGATGCAACGCGCGTTCGCCGCCGAGATCCGAATGCCGGCCGTTCAGATACATCGCGACACACGCGAACAGGAACGGCAGCGCGGACAGACTGCCGACCGCGAAGCTCGATTGCCCCGACAGGCTCTTCACGAGCAGTGGCAGGAACAGCGTGAGGCCGATCGTGCCGAACGCCTGCAGCAGCCAGAACGCGGCGAGTGCCCATACCTTGCCATCGCCGAACGCGCGCCGCAGCGCGACGCCGTGCGACAGGTGCTCGCGCGGCGCGCTGTCGCGCAGCGTCGCTTCGAGCCACGCGCGCTCGTCGGCCGGCAGCCAACGCGCGTGCGCGGGCGTGTCGGGCAGGCGGCGCAGCACGACGAAGCCGAGCAGCAGCGCGGGCACACCTTCGAGCAGGAACAGCCAGCGCCAGCCTTCGACGCCGAGCATGCCGTTCAGGTTCAGCAGCGCGCCGGACAACGGCAACCCGATCACCGAAGCGAGCGTCGCGCCGATATAGAAGAACGACATCGCGCGCGCACGATCGCTCTGCGGATACCACGCCGACAAGTAGTAGATGATGCCCGGCGTGAAGCCCGCCTCGGCCGCGCCGAGCAGCAGGCGCATCGCGTAGAGTTGCCCCGGCGTATGGACAGCGCTCATCGCGGCCGCGACGAGGCCCCACGTGATCATGATCCGAGCGATCCAGCGGCGCGCGCCGACACGCGCGAGGAACAGGTTGCTCGGCACCTCGAACAGGATGTAGGTCACGTAGAACAATCCCGCGCCGAGCCCGTACATTTCGGCGCTGAGGCCGAGGTCGGCGTTCATTTGCAGCGCCGCGACCGAGATGTTCGAGCGGTCGATATACGCGACGAGGTACAGCAGCATCAGGAACGGAATCAGGCGCAGGTTCAGGCGCCGCATCGTGACGGCGTGCAACTGCGGGGCGGCGGCGGTCATCGGCTTGTCTCCTGGATCGTCTCGCGGGACGGTATGGCCGCCGCGCGCACGGCGGCGGCATCGTCGTGCCGAGTGAAGCGCGGCGTCATGCAAGCCAGTCTAGGCGCCGCGCGAAATTCGCGTCAATTATCGGGACGTCGTCTCGGTATGTGAGAGGCCAGCGAAAGCCCGTCAGCCGGTGCGTTCAGTCACGCATCACGAGAAACAGCCATGCCGCCTGCGCCATGCAGGGTCATGCGAGCACGCGATTCGTCTCGCCGAGCGCCACCAGCGCAATCGGCACGGGCACGGTCGTGGGCGAAAGCGGGAAGAACGACGCCGACACGCGAGACGCTGCGCCGTATCGCACCATCACGAGCAACAGCGAGATCGCGATCGGCGAATGGCAGATCACGAGGTATGCGAGCGGCGACGCGGCGCGCGCTGCCCGTCTCCGCCATCCGACGCCAGCAGCCGCGGGATCTCGTCGACCAGCGCATCGACGACGACGCGCACCTTCGACGGCACGTGCCGCGACTTCGGCCGCACCGCGAACACCTCCGCGCCCGACACGCTGTTGCTGTCCATCACCAGCGCGAGCCGGCCGTCGCGCAGGTACGGCGCCATCAGCCAGCACGGCAGCCATGCGAGGCCCGCGCCGGCGGCGGCGGCCTCCGCGATCGCCTGCAGGTCGTCGAACCGCAGGCGCCCGGCCGCGCGGTGGTCGTGCACCTGGCCGTCCGCGCCGATGATCCGCCACGGCACCGGCTGCCCGCCGCGCGAGTACGCGATGCCGACGTGCGACGCGAGTTCGTCGAGCCCCGACGGTCGGCCATGCCGGTCGAGATACGCGGGCGATGCGCAGATGCCCATGCGCTGCACGCCCAGCCGCCGGCCGACGAGCGCACTCGTATCGGCCAGCTCGCCGATGCGCACCGCGATGTCGAAGCCGTCGTCGATCAGGTCGGCCACGCGGTCGCTGAACGACACGTCGATTTCGAGCCGCGGATGACGCTCGACGAGACGCCGCATGACCGGAGCCACGCATTGGCGCCCGAACAGCACGGGCACGCTGATGCGCAGCCGTCCGGACGGCTCGCGCCGGCCCGCGTCGAGCGCGGCCTCCGTTTCGCCGAGTTCGGCCAGCAACCGCCGGCATTGTTCGTAATAGACGCTCCCTTCGTCGGTCAGGTTGAGCTGGCGGGTCGTGCGCTGCAGCAGCCGCACGCCGAGACGGTGCTCGAGCCGTGCGACGACCTTCGCGACCGCCGAACGCGTGACGCCGACGCGCAGCGCCGCCGCCGCGAAGCTGCCCGACTCCACGACCTCGACGAATTCCGCGACGCCTCTCAGCCGCTCGTCCATGTGATTCCGCTCCGGTTCGTTCGCAGGTTTGTGTCCCGCATGGAAACAGTACGTGGCCAAACTCTCGCCAATGCGTCCCCATACGCAACACTATGATAGTCCCGTCCCCCTCGAACCAGGAGTCGAACATGCATGCATGGCAACTGAAACCGGGCGACGGCGTCGCCGGGCTCCGCCGCATCGACGCGGCCCGCCGGCCGGTCGGGCCGACCGACGTCGTCGTGAAGATCCACTCGGCCGGGCTGAACTATCGCGACCTGATGTTCGCGCGCGGCGATTATCTCGGCATCGGCGACGCGCCGTTGATTCCCGTGGCCGACGGCGCGGGCGAAGTCGTCGAAACCGGCCGCGACGTCACGCGCTTCAAGCCCGGCGATCGCGTGATCAACACGTATTTCCCGCGCTGGATCGACGGGCCGCCCACGCCGGCGAAAGTCTCCGGCTCGCCCGGCGCGCAATTCGACGGCGTGCTGGCCGAACACTTCGTGTCCGACGAAACCGCGCTGGTCGCGATTCCCGCGCATCTCGACTACGACAAGGCGGCGACGCTGTCGTGCGCGGGCGTGACCGCATGGAATGCGCTGTTCGCCGACGGCGGCGCAGGCCCCGGCTCGACCGTCGTGCTGCTCGGCACCGGCGGCGTATCGATCGTCGCGCTGCAGCTCGCGCATGCGGCGGGGCTGCGGACGATCGTCACGTCGTCGAGCGACGCGAAGCTCGAACGCGCGCGTGCACTCGGTGCGGATGCAACGATCAACTATCGCGCGACGCCCGAATGGCAGCATGAAGTGCTGCGGCTCACCGACGGCGCGGGTGCGGATCTCGTCGTCGAGGTCGGCGGACGCGACACGCTGCCGCGCTCGGTCGCCGCGACGAAGCTGGGCGGCATCGTGTCGGTGATCGGCGGCCTCAGCAGCTTCGGCGGCCCCGAACTCGGGCTGCTGTCGCTGATCGGCGGCATCCGGCGGCTTCACGGGATCATGGTCGGCAGCCGCGCGATGCTCGACGACGTCGTCCGTCTCGTCGACGCGAAGCGGATCCGGCCCGTCGTCGATCGCGTGTTCGGCTTCGACGAAGCGCCGGAAGCTTATGCGTACCTGCAGTCGGGCCAGCATTTCGGCAAGGTCGTGATTCGCGTCGCGGCGTGACGGGGGAAAGCGGCGCGATGCGCGGTCGCGCACGCACGTCGGCGGCGACGGACGACGAGTCGTCCGCCGTCCGTCGCCGCCCGCTTGACCGCACGCCGTCAGAACCGGTGACGAATCCCCGTATGCACCATCAGTTGCTTCGACGTCGACGACAGGTCCGCTGCGCCGGGGATGAGCGCCTGATCGAGCGACGAACCCGTCGCGTCGCCCGCAACCCGCTGATACGCGCCCATCAGGTACACGTCCGTCCGCTTCGACAGGTTGTAGTCGGCCATCAGCCCGATCGAATGAATCTTCGGCTTCGCGCTGCCCGTCGTCGCGTCGTAGCGCACCGTCGTGTACACGTACTGCGCGCCGACGAAGCACGCCGGCGTGAACTGGTATTTGCCGTTCAGCTCGAAGTTCTGGTACTTGATCGCCGTCACCGTGCCGCCGGCGAGCGGCCCCGTCACGGGCGCGATCGTCTCGTCGCCGAACAGGTAGCCGACGTTCGCGGTCGGACGCGTGACGTTGCTGTTCGTGTACGCGAAGCCGACCGTCGCGGGCCCGGCCGTGTAGTTGATCCCCGCCCCGAAGATTCGCAGCCGCGCCGACGCGAAGTTCGCATCGGCGCCGACCGAACCCGCACCCGCGACCGCGCCGCCGGACGTCGCGCCGGGGTCGTTCGCGTTCAGGAACGCCGCGCCGACCAGCAGCCCGCCGTGCTCGTACTGCGCGCCGACGCTCCACGCCCGGTTGTTCGCGAAGCCCGTGTCGTTGCCGAAGCTGTAGGTGCCGCCGAACGAGAAGCCCGAGAAATCCGGGCTCGCGTACTTGATCGTGTTGTCGACGCGGAACGTGTTGCCCGTGTTGTCGTTATCGAGCGGATGCGAGAACGGATAGACGCCCCAGCTCCCGTTCGCGGTCGTCGGCGCGAGATAGTCGACCACCGAATCGTATTGCCGGCCGAGCGTCAGCGTGCCGTAGCGCGTGCTGCCGAGTCCGACGTAAGCCTGCCGCCCGAACATGCGGCCGCCCTGCGCGAGCGTGCCGGCGTTCACGTTGAAGCCGCTCTCGATCTGGAACAGCGCGCTGTAGCCACCGCCGAGATCCTCGGCGCCCTTCAGCCCCCAGCGGCTGCCCTGCGCGAAGCCGCTCGCCATCTGCCACGCACGGTGGCCGCCGACATTATTCGTATAGTCGATACCCGCGTCGACCAGACCGTAGAGCGTGACGCTGCCCTGCGCGAATGCAGGCGCTGCGCACAGCGCCGGAATCGCGACGAAAAAAATTCTCCAGTTCATTCGTTATCCTTATTCGTTTTCCGGGCCTGCACGTGAATGTCCGCGCGATTCGCAGGCCGTGCAGGCGGTCATTCCCCGCATCCGGCGCGCGGTCGATCGCGCGCCGTCTCCTCACGTGCGGCGCGCCGACAGCACGCCGCGCGGCTCACTTCGCGCCGTAGATGTCGAAATCGAAATACTTCCGGTTGATCCGCCGATACGTGCCGTTCGCGAGAATCGTCGCGAGCGCGCGATTGAACGCGTCGCGCAAGTCGGTGTCCTGCTTGCGCAGACCGAGCCCGTCGCCCTGCCCGAAGTACTTCGTGTCGTCGATCGCTTCACCGGCGAATGCAAAGTCCTTGCCCTGCGGCTTCTTCAGGAACCCGTCGCTGGCCGCAATCGATGCCTGGAACGCCGCGTCGAGCCGCCCCGTCACGAGATCCGCGTAGACCTGGTCCTGGTTCGGGTAGGACACGATCTGCACGCCGGTGCGCTGCCAGTTCGCGATCGCATAGTCGGCCTGCGCGGAGCCCTGCTCGACGCCGATCCGCTTGCCCTTCAGCGATTCGGCCGTCGGCAGCAGCGGCGAACCCTTGCGCGCGATCAGCCGCGCAGGCGCGTTCGAGATCCGGTTCGTGAACGCGATCTGCTGCATTCGCTTCGGCGTGATCGTCATCGACGACGCGATCACGTCGAACTTGCGCGCGAGCAGCCCGGGGATCATCCCGTCGAAACTCGACTCGACCCACACGCAGCGCGCCTTCAGTTCCGCGCACAGTGCATTCGTGATGTCGATCCCGAACCCGGTCAGCGTGCCGTCCGGCAGCTTGTACTCGAGCGGCGGGTAGGTCGGATCGACCGCGAGCCGGATCTCCTTGCCCGCCCAATCGCCCGCATGTGCGGCCCCTGCCGCCAGCGCCATCGAGAGCGCCGCCATCCACTGCTTCATTGCCGTCTCCTTATGTAGATCGTGAATCGAATTCGTCCCGCGCGTCGGGTGCCGGTTCGCCGCGTGCGCAGCATGCGCCGCGTCACGCGAGATATCGCTCCGCCAGCGCAACCCAATAGCTCGCGCCCGTCGCGAGACATGCATCGTTGAAGTCGTAGCCGGGGTGGTGCAGCCCGCATCCGGTCGCGCCATCGCCGTTGCCGTCGCCGTTGCCGATCGACAGGTAGCTGCCCGGGCACGCGTTCAGCATGAACGCGAAGTCCTCGCTCGCCGCGATCGGCCGCAGCTGCGGAATCAGCGCGCCGTCGCCGCCCCATTCGCGCGCGACGTCGCGAGCGAATGCCGTTTCCGCCGCGTGATTGACGAGCACCGGATAGGTGTGCCGGTAGTCGATCTCGGCCGTCGCGCCATAACTCGCGGCCTGCCCGTGCACGATCTCGCAAATGCGCCGCTCGAGCAGCGCGCGCACGTCCGGCGACAGCGCGCGCACGCTCAGTTCGAGCTCGGCGTGCGGCGGAATCACGTTCGACGCGGCGCCCGCATGGATCGCGCCCACCGTGACGATCGCCAGCTCCTGCGGATTCACGTTGCGCGACACGATCGTCTGCAGCGCCATCACGATCGATGCGCAGACCACCACCGGATCGACCGTCGTGTGCGGCGCGGCGCCGTGCCCGCCGCGGCCCGTCACGCGCACGCGCACCTCGTCGGCCGACGCCATCGCCGGGCCGTCGCAGAAGCCGAGCACGCCGGCCGGCAACCCCGGCACGTTGTGCATCGCGAACACCGCGTCGCACGGAAACCGCGTGAACAGCCCGTCGTCGAGCATGCGCTTCGCGCCGCCGAGCCCTTCCTCCGCCGGCTGGAAGATCAGGTTCAGCGTGCCCGTGAAACGCGCACGCGCCGCGATGCAGCACGCGGCGGCGAGCAGCATCGCCGTATGGCCGTCGTGGCCGCACGCGTGCATCACGCCGTCGTGCCGGCTCGCATGCGGCAGCCCGGTCGTCTCCCGGATCGGCAACGCGTCCATGTCCGCGCGCAACCCGAGCCGCTTGCCGGCGCCGCGCGCCAGCGTGCCGACCACGCCGGTGCCGCCGAGGCCGCGCTCCACCCGATAACCCCATGTTGTCAGGTGCTCGGCGACGAGATCGCCGGTCGCGCGCTCCTCGAAGCCGAGCTCGGGATGCGCGTGCAGCCGGCGGCGCAGCGCGATCATCTCGGCTTCGATCGCTGCCATTTCGGGAAAAATTCGTGTTTGGCCCAATCCCGATACTCCTTCGCTACGTTCCGGTTGCCGATCGCCGGAGGGCGGATCGTGACGGGATCGTATGCAGCGAAAATCCGGGCGAACAGCCGCGGTTTCGTTATGATGACAACCTTTCGTTGTCGGGTATCGCACCATGAAACTGCATCAGTTGCAGGCGCTCGTCGCGAGCGCGGAGGCCGGCAGCATCCGGGGCGCGGCGCGCATGCTCGGGCTGTCGCAGGCGGCCGTCACGCGCGCGTTGCGCGAGCTGGAGGCCAGCGAGCGCCTGCCGCTGCTCGTGCGCGCGCCGGAGGGCATCGGTTTTACCGAATACGGGAAAACCTTGCTCACGCACGCGAAGCTGGTGCTGAAGCAACTGGAGCACGCGCAGAGCGATCTCGAACGGCTGCGCGGGCGCGTCGAGGGGCGGCTGAGCGTCGGCGTCACGCCATGGCTCACCATGACGTTCCTCGCGGAAACGGTGCTGCGTTTTCGAGAACGGATGCCCGACGTGCGTCTCGAACTCTACGAAGCGTTGATCGCCGTCGCGCAACCGCTGCTGCGCGACGGCACCATGGATTTCGCGCTCGGGCACGTGCAGCCGGGCAGCGCGCAGGAGTTCGCGTTCGAGCCGATGCTGCGTTACGAGACCTCGGTGATGGTGCGCGCCGGCCACCCGCGCGAACGCGCGCGATCGATCCACGATCTGCTCGACAACGATTGGGTGCTGAATTTCGCGGCGGACGGCCAGGCGGCGCTCGTCGACTACCTGTTCACGCGCCACGGCGCGCAGATCGACGAGCGGCGCATCGTGCGCGCGCAATCGGTGGCGATGCTGCAGACGATGCTCGAGCAGGCCGACATGTGCACGTGGTGCCCGACGATTCTCGCCGCCGTGCCGCCGTTCGGCGAGCGAATGCGCGCGCTGTCGCTGAAGGAGACCTTCGAGCCGCGCGAGCTCGGCATCGTCACGCGCCGCAGCAGCACGCTGAGCGAGGCCGCGCGCTGCTTCATCGACTGCCTGCTGCAGGTCGTCCGGCGGCACGCGCGCTCCGCGCGCAAGGACGATCTCGCGCTGTTCAAGACCGTGTCGCTGCTGATCTGACGCGCCCGCGTCGCGCGTTGCGCGTTGCGTCCGGCGACGGTCTCCATGCGGCGGAGCCGGCGCCGCTCCCAAAGCGCATTCGCGCAAATGCTTTTCCGAATCCGTTATTGGATCGCGCCGGCGCGCATTTCTATACTCGTCAGCACTCTCTGTTAAAGAGTGCCAGCCCATTTCGACAGAACAGCACAGGACGAAAATATGAGCCTACGCCCCTTGCACGATCGCGTGATCGTGAAGCGACTCGATCAGGAAACCACCACCGCATCGGGCATCGTGATTCCCGACAGCGCGGCCGAAAAACCCGACCAGGGCGAAGTGATCGCCGTCGGCCCCGGCCGCAAGGATGCGGACGGCCAGCGCATCGTGCCGGACCTGCAGGTCGGCGAGCGCGTGCTGTTCGGCAAGTACGCGGGGCAAGCCGTCAAGGTAGACGGCAACGAGTTTCTCGTGCTGCGCGAGGAAGACATCGTCGCGGTCGTCAATCAATAACGGAGCACAATCATGGCAGCGAAGGAAATCATTTTCAGCGACGTCGCACGTGCGAAGCTGACCGAAGGCGTGAACATTCTCGCGAACGCGGTGAAGGTCACGCTCGGGCCGAAAGGCCGCAACGTCGTGCTCGAACGCAGCTTCGGCGCGCCCGTCGTCACGAAGGACGGCGTGTCGGTCGCGAAGGAAATCGAACTCGCGGACAAGCTGCAGAACATCGGCGCGCAACTCGTGAAGGAAGTCGCGTCGCGCACCAGCGACGCGGCCGGCGACGGCACGACGACGGCCACCGTGCTCGCGCAGGCGATCGTCCGCGAAGGCCAGAAATACGTCGCGGCCGGGCTCAATCCGCTCGACCTGAAGCGCGGCATCGACAAGGCCGTCGCCTCGGCCGTCGACGAATTGAAGAAGATCAGCAAGCCGACCACCACCAGCAAGGAAATCGCGCAGGTGGCGACGATTTCCGCGAACGGCGAGGAGTCGATCGGCCAGCGCATTGCCGAAGCGATCGACCGCGTCGGCAAGGAAGGCGTGATCACCGTCGAGGACGGCAAGTCGCTCGCCGACGAGCTCGACGTCGTCGAGGGGCTGCAATTCGACCGCGGTTACCTGTCGCCGTATTTCATCAACAATCCGGACAAGCAGATCGCCGAGATCGAAAGCCCGTACATCCTCCTGCACGACAAGAAGATCTCGAACATCCGCGACCTGCTGCCGGTGCTCGAACAGGTCGCCAAGTCGGGTCGACCGCTGCTGATCATCGCGGAAGACGTCGAAGGCGAAGCGCTCGCGACGCTCGTCGTGAACAACATCCGCGGCATCCTGAAGACGGTCGCGGTCAAGGCGCCGGGCTTCGGCGATCGCCGCAAGGCGCTGCTCGAGGACATCGCGATTCTCACCGGCGGCCAGGTGATCGCCGAGGAGACCGGCCTGACGCTCGAGAAGGCCACGCTCGCCGACCTGGGCCAGGCGAAGCGCATCGAGGTCGGCAAGGAAAACACCACCGTGATCGACGGCGCGGGCGATGCGAAGAACATCGAAGCGCGCGTGAAGCAGATCCGCGTGCAGATCGACGAGGCGACGTCCGACTACGACCGCGAGAAGCTGCAGGAACGCGTCGCGAAGCTCGCGGGCGGCGTGGCGGTGATTAAGGTCGGCGGCGCGACCGAAATCGAGGTGAAGGAGAAGAAGGATCGCGTCGACGACGCGCTGCACGCGACGCGCGCGGCCGTGGAAGAAGGCATCGTGCCGGGCGGCGGCGTCGCACTGATCCGCGTGCGGCAGGCGATCCGCGAGCTGAAGGGCGCGAATGCCGATCAGGACGCGGGCATCAAGATCGTGCTGCGCGCGCTGGAAGAACCGCTGCGCCAGATCGTCGCGAATGCGGGCGAGGAAGCGAGCGTCGTCGTCGCGAAGGTCGCCGAAGGCACGGGCAACTTCGGGTACAACGCGCAGACGGGCGAGTACGGCGACCTCGTCGAATCGGGCGTGCTCGATCCGACCAAGGTCACGCGCACCGCGCTGCAGAACGCGGCGTCGGTGGCCGGACTGCTGCTGACGACCGATGCGACCGTGTTCGAAGCGCCGAAGGATGCGGCGCCGGCTGCCGCACCGGGCGGCCCGGGCGCGGGCGGGCCGGGATTCGATTTCTGACGCCGCGGCAGCGTGCGCGCCGGTTCGCCGGCGTGCGCGGCCTGGCTGGATCCTGCGACGCGTGGCGACAGAGGTCGTTACGCTTCGTTCGCAGACGCGTGGCCGGCCTGACCGGCTCGCTGCCTTTCATGCAGGTGCTGCACGGGCAGACCGTCGCCACCGTCGACGGATGTGCCGCAAGCGACGCCCGTGCGCGCCGCGCCTTCGCGCAGGAGGTCGCGCTGCTCGGGCGCACCGAAATTCATCCTGTCGTTATCCGAAACATTCCGGCCGCGTCCGCCACGCAATCGTTCCACGTCGTGCACGCCGCCACGGCCTCTTCGCGCAACGCACGGGCACCGTCACGCCGGTGATGCCGTCCGAAATCCGTCGCCACGTTTCCGACCGGTTGGCATGAAAACGCTTGCGGCGGCCCGCGAAGGCCGCCGCAAGCGGGTCAGTCAACATCGACATCCACATCGACGCCAACGTCAGCGTCGCGCCGCCAGTCTCCTGACGACGCTCACCAGCGCATCGACTTCATCGCACGTGTTGTAGAACGCGAGCGACGGCCGCACCGTGGCCTCGAGCCCGAAGCGCCGCAGAATCGGTTGCGCACAGTGATGCCCCGAGCGCACGGCGATTCCCTCCTCGTTCAGCGCCTGCCCGACTTCCTCGGTTTCGTAGCCCTTCAGCACGAACGACAGCACGCTCGCCTTGTCGCGCGCGGTGCCGACGAGCCGCACGCCCGGCACCGGCGCCAGCACGCTCGTTGCGTACGCAAGCAAATCGTGCTCGTAGCGCGCGATGTTCTCGATGCCGACGCGGCTCACGTAGTCGAGCGCCGCGCCGAGCCCCACCGCGTCCGCGATGTTGCCGGTGCCGGCTTCGAAGCGATTCGGCGGCGGCTGGAACACCGTGCGCTCGAACGTCACGTCCGCGATCATGTTGCCGCCTCCCTGCCACGGCGGCATGTCGTCGAGAATCGCACGCTTGCCGTACACGACGCCGATCCCGGTCGGCCCGTAGATCTTGTGCCCGGAGAACACGAAGAAATCCGCGTCGAGCGCCTGCACGTCCACACGCATGTGCGAGATCGACTGCGCGCCGTCGACCAGCGCCTTCGCACCGGCGCGATGCGCGAGCTCGACGATCTCCTTCACCGGCACGACCGTGCCGAGCGCGTTCGACACCTGCGTGACGGACACGATCTTCGTGCGATCGTTGAGCAGCTTCCGATATTCGTCGAGCAATACCTGCCCCGAATCGTCGACCGGAATCACGCGCAGCGTCGCGCCCTTCTGCGCGGCGAGCTGCTGCCACGGCACGATGTTCGCGTGATGCTCGAGATGCGACACGACGATCTCGTCGCCTTCGCCGACGTTCTGCACGCCCCACGTCTTCGCGATCAGATTGATCGCCTCGGTCGTGCCCCGCACGAACACGATCTCGTCGGGCGACGATGCGCCGATGAAGCGCTGCACCGTTTCCCGTGCATGCTCGTACGCATCCGTCGCACGGCCGGCCAGTGCATGCGCCGCGCGATGGATGTTCGAGTTCTCGTGTGCATAGAAGTACGCGAGGCGGTCGATCACGGCCTGCGGCTTGTGCGTCGTCGCCGCGTTGTCGAACCAGACGAGTTGCTTGCCGTTCACGCGCTCCTGCAGGATCGGGAAATCGCGGCGGATCGCGTTCACGTCGAACGGCGGATGGGCACCGCGATGCAGCTGGCCTTGCGGTGCGGCTGCCTGCGCATCGTCGATGAAGTAGCGCGGCGCGTCGGTGCCGGATGCATGCGACACCGGCACGTCGCGCTGCACGGCGAGCAGCGCGCGCAGCGCGTCGTCGCCCGGCAACCCGAATGCTTCCGGCGACGCGAGCCCGTTCGACGGCACGACGATGTCCTGCGGCGTCGCCTGCCAGCCCTGCAGCGAACCGTCGGTGAAGTAGTACGGCGACGCCTTCGCCGCGCCTTCCGGTGCGGCGGCGCTCACTTGCGGTACGCCGAGCGCCGCCCCGCCGGCCCGCGGTTCGAGCGCGGGCGCGATCGACACGACGTTGTCGGGCAACCCGTTCTGCGCGGCCGCATGCGGCGCGAGCGCCGGTGCGCGGTTGCCGAGCGACAACACGTGCGTCGGCGCAGATGGCGCGAGATTCGTGCCGGGCGCCTTGCCCTGCGGCAGCGCGAGCCCCGGCACACCGGTGCCCGCCCCGCCCGGGCCTGCGAGCGGCGAGCCGCCCGGCACCGGGTTGCTGACGGACGCGAGGATCGGCGCCGCCGCCGGCAACGCCGACGGCACGCCGCCGACCGCGCCGCTGCCCGCCGACAGCCCGGGCGCGGTGGCCTGCCCGGGCGGCGTCGCGAAGAACTCGGACGCGAGCCGCGCGAGCGTCGCCGGGTCGGGCAGCCCGGCCGGCAGCGACGCATGCGGCAACCCGTGCGCGTCCCCGCCGGCCAGGCCGGGATTAACGGTAGGTGTCGGGATAGTCATGGTACTTGGCGATTTCGACGTCATCGAGGACAGCCAGCGCATCCGGCGAATGGACCGCGAGCGAGCAATACAGCGAGATCAGGTACGACGCGATCGCCTGATTGTTGATCCCCATGAAGCGCACCGACAGCCCCGGCCCCTGCTCGCCCGCGACGCCCGGCTGATACAGGCCGACGACGCCCTGGCGCTTGTCGCCGACGCGCAGCAGCAGGATCTTGGTCTTGCCGTCCGCGACCGGCACCTTGTCCGACGGAATCAGCGGAATGCCGCGCCACGTGAGGAACTGCGAGCCGAACAGGCTGACCGTCGGCGGCGGCACCCCGCGCCGCGTGCATTCGCGGCCGAACGCGGCGATCGCGAGCGGGTGCGTGAGGAAGAAGGCCGGCTCCTTCCACACCTTCGTCAGCAGCTCGTCGAGATCGTCCGGCGTCGGCGCGCCCGTCAGCGGGAAGATCCGCTGTTCGTCGGTCACGTTCGCGAGCAGCCCGTAGTCGGGATTGTTGATCAGCTGGCTTTCCTGCAGCTCCTTGATCGTCTCGATCGTCAGGCGCAGCTGCTCCTTGATCTGGTCGTGAGGACTACTGTAAAGATCGGAAATCCGCGTATGCACGTCGAGCACCGTGCTCACCGCGTTCAGGAAGTATTCACGCGGCTGTTCCTCGTACGGCACGAAGGTCTGCGGCAACACGCTTTCGTCCTCGAGCTGCGTGCACGCGGCGCGCACGGCTTCCGGGTTCTTCACCTGGTTCAGGCGGTAGATGCCGGCCTCGACCGGCACCCATTGCAGCAGATGGGTCAGCCAGCGCGGCGTGATCGTGGAAAGCTGAGGGACGGTCTTGGTAGCGTTCGCTAGTTGGCGGGCGGCGTGATCGCTCAGCGCGGCCGTGCCGCTTGCAACGGTCGACATGTGTGGCTCCGGGTTCTTAAGATGAAAAACAGGATTGCTTATGACGCTCGGTGATTATCGGAAACCCGCCCCTGCCGGCTCAACATGCTATAGCCGTCAGGTCGTGCAACCGAAGGGGGAAACGATGCGGGGCAACCTCAGGTGACGTATGCGGCCGGCAGCAGCGTCGAGATCGACACGTCGAACGCGCGGGCGATCTTGTCGGCCGTGACGATCGACGCGATCGCCTCGCCGCGCTCGATCTCGCCGACGTACGAGCGGTTCAGCCCCGCATGCTCGGCCAGTTGCTCCTGCGACCACGTGCGCGCTTCGCGCAGCTTGCGCACGTTGGCGCCGAAGTGATGGATGAGGTCGCTCATCGCGCCTCCTAGGCGACGCGCGCCGCCGTGCGCGGCGCGGCGTTCGCTTCGCTGCGCAGCACGGCCTGCGTGACGTTTTCGCCGGCCGGCACGTCTTGCGTGAGCCACACGTTGCCGCCGATCACCGCTCCCCGCCCGATCGTCACGCGGCCGAGGATCGTTGCGCCCGCATAGATCACGACGTCGTCCTCGACGATCGGGTGGCGCGCGAGCCCTTTCTCCAGATGGCCGGCCGCATCGCGCGGGAAGCGCTTCGCGCCGAGCGTGACGGCCTGGTACACGCGCACGCGCTCGCCGATGATCGCCGTCTCGCCGATCACGACGCCCGTGCCGTGGTCGATGAAGAAGCCCGCGCCGATGCGCGCGCCCGGATGAATGTCGATGCCCGTCTCCGCATGCGCCTGCTCGGCGATGATCCGCGCGAGCAGCGGCAGGCCGAGCCCGTACAGTTCGTGCGCGAGCCGGTGGTGGATCATCGCGAGGATGCCCGGATAGCACAGCAGCACCTCGTCGACGCTGCCGGCCGCCGGATCGCCGTGGAAGGCCGCCAGCACGTCGCTGTCGAGCAGCCGGCGAATCTCCGGCAAGCGCGCGGCGAATGCCTGCACGGCCGTCGACGCGACTTCATCGATGCGATCGGGCGGTGGCCCGTCGGCATTGCGCTGACGCGCGGCGTAGCGCAATTCGAGCGTCACCTGCGCGAGCAGCGCATTCAGCGCCGAATCGAGCGCATGGGCCACGTGGAAGTTCTCGCTTTCCTGCCGCAGATCGGGCGGCCCGAGCCGCATCGGGAACAGCACGCCCTTCAGCGCGCCGACGATCTGCGCGAGCGCTTCTCGCGCCGGCAAATCGCGCCCGCCCGGTTCGAGCGAGCGCCGCTGCTTTTCGCGCCATGCGCGGCGCACCGTCTGCAGCGATTGAACGATGTCGTCGATGTCGAATGCGGCCATCCTGCTTTCTCCCCGTCACGGCCGTGAATCAATCCTGCGCCCACGGCAGGCCGCGAAAGCGCCAGCCGTTGCGGCCGCCGCGATGCTGCCGTTCGTCGAGATCGCCCTCGAAGCCTTCGAGCACATTGAAAACCTGCGTGAACCCGCCCTTCGCCGCGGCCTCGGCCGCCTGCGCCGAACGGTTGCCGCTGCGGCACAGCAACAGCACGACCGCGTCCTTGCCGGTCTTCGCTTCCAGTTCGCGCACGAAGCGCGGGTTGCGCGTCAGGCTCGTGCCGGTCGCCCACGGCACGTGCAGCGACTCCGGCACGTGGCCGACGAATTTCCGCTCCTCGGCCGTGCGCACGTCCACCAGCAATGCGTCGCCCGCCGAGAACAGCGCCCACGCGGCTTCCGGCGCGACGCCGCCCGCATAGGGCGTGCCGGCCGCCACGGCTGCCGCGCGCGCGTCTTCGAGCGCCTGCTGCGCAGCGGTTCGTTCTTGCAGTTCAACCGTCATGACACTTCCTTGTTCTCGCAAATTCGTATGAACAAAACACCGGGAATGCGGCTGTTGCAGCTTGCATGCTGTCTATAGCCGTCAGCACCACTATGCGAGTGCGGTCGGGGAAGCAGAACCAATAAAAATTCATTTCCTAATCAGCGCCGCGGGGAATGCAATGGCGGACGCGCGCTATCGATGTGCGGTCGCTGGTGGGCTGGAAATGGAAGGCGATGACCGTTCGATGTCGTGCATCGAAGCGTTTTAAAAGGCCGGATGGACCAAACCGTCATCTCGTGTTCGAGGCAATGGAATGGACAGCTCACGCTCCGTGAGTTGCGGCGGTGGCAGGGGTAAGGACGGGTTCGATCGCGAAGGCGAACGTTCACGGGCCGACGCCGTCAAGATGCCCGACGGCAATATCGATTCCGGATAAATCAAGCCGGGCTGACCGGCTCTGTAGCGCCACGCAGACCCGCGGGTGCTCACCCGCGCTGCAACGTTTGCTGAACCAGCGAAAGCAGCCAGAGTACAAGCCAGATTCGCGCGAGATACATCCACAGACGATGCCTCACATTCGGAGCACAAATCCAGGCAGTGCGTACCCACGCGGCGATCAATACGAGTTGCGCACAGAGCGGCGGTACCAAGTAGATCTTCGGCGTCGACAGATCGACCATGTGCCGGACACAGACGTTGATCAGAAACACGGCCACTCTGGTGGGAATACCGAGTCCCCACCAGACTTTCCAGAGAGGCTCATTTCCGGCCCATGCATTTTTCAGCATTGATATCTCCACGATCGGTAACGGATGGCCCACCCCGGGGCTGCCTCTTGCATCGCACCGGCCAACGAATTGCGCCCCCCCTGCGCCAGATGCCCGACAGGGGGCTTCCGCAAATGGCTCTTTGCTTTTACATGTCTCGCTCAGAATTGCGCCGTAAGCTGAAACCCAAGTGTGACGCGCGCGGTCTCGAATCCGGAAGGCTTGTACACCGGGGTGCCTGCAAAGAAATCGTAGGCATATGCGCCGTAGCGCGTCGCGACGCTGCCCTTCACGCCGATCACTGCTCCGGCGAGCTGCGTGCCGACCAAGGCGACCGGTTCCGGTCCCCATACGCGGCCGTAGTCCAGCCCGGCATAGGCCGCGAGCCCGGTCTGCGCGATCGGGATCTGCAACTCGTTGCGCCAGTAGAAACCGCGTGATGCTGCCAGCAGCGTTTCGCCGTCGAAGCCGCGTACGGTGTAGCGGCTGCCGATCGTGACACTGTCGAGGTACGACACCGTGTTGCCTGTGTACTGACCATGAAAGGTCGTCACATATTTGAACGGCTGCGTACCGATGACGAACGGTGTCGACAGATTCGCATCGAGCACGACCATCTTGAATCTGTAAGTCTGTCCACCCTCCGCCGCGAACATGCTGTCGGTCGAGCCAAGCCATCCGAGCCCTTGGCGATAGGCAAGCGAACCGTCGAACTGCGACGAGCCGAAATAGTGCCGGTCGTTGAGCCCGAATTCGACAAAGGTCGCGTTCTGGTGCGACGACGGTATCGTCGTGCCTTCGATGTAGCTGTCGCCGAAACGGCGAATCAGCCGAACCTGTGCACCGAACACGTCGTTCCGGCTGCGCGTCAACACGCGATTGAGCCTGAAGTCGACCGTCTTCATGTTGCCGCTGGCGACGAACGTCTGGTTCACGGCCGCGAGCGGTTGAAAGTACGTGCTGGTATAGGCCGATAGCGTACCGGTCCAGTAGCCCCAAGGAACCGAGTAGAACGCGTTCCAGCCGTGCGAGCCGAAGCGCTTGTCGCCAAACTCCAGGTCCTGGTTGAAACCGACGTTGAAGATGTCGTTCAGGCCCAGCGGGTTATCGATGCCAAGCGATACGTTGCCTTGCAGTTTGCCGGTCGCGCGCGTGCCGGAGTTGTCGATGGACGCCACGACGGTCCATGGTTTGCCGCGCTTCACGTCGAGGACGACGTCGCTTTCGCCAGGCATGTCGCCCGGTGCGATCCGCATCGACACATCCTGACTTGAGACGCGCTTCATCTGCTCGAGCCCTTGTTCGATGTCGCGCAGGTTCAACACGTCGCCGTCGCGAGTCGGGAATGCGGTCTTCCACGTTCCGCGTAACTTCTCGTCCTCGAAACGCACGTGGCGGATCACGCCCGGAATCAGGGCAAGCTTCAATGTGCCGGTGGACAAATCCTGCTCTGGAACGAGCACGCGAGTGGTGATGTAGCCGCGTGCGAGGATGGCTTGTGATAGTCCTTTTACGATCAGGTCGACGCCTTGCTTACCGACGCATTGGCCGGCGTAGTGCGCGAGCCAGTCGCGTGCGAAGGCGAAGCGATCCAGCGGCAAGGCTGATGCGCCTTGCGCCTTTGACGCGGCCGGTAACGAGTCGGGCACGTCGAGCGCGAAGCTATCGATTCGAAAGCACGGCGTCTCGGTCGGCAGCACCGGATAGGCTTCCGGGCGCGGCACGTCCGAGCGCACTCCCGGCGCTTGTACAGTGGCGTCTCGCTGCTGCGCGTCACGGCGCTGCTGCACCTGCTGATTCTGTTCCGCGTTCGCACGGGCAGCAGCGGCTTGATCGGTTGGAGACGGCGCCTGTTGTGCCTGCGCAGCAAGCGTAATCAAGGCGGTAATTGGCAAAACCGCAAACCGCGTAGCCGCAGTCATTTAATATATAAATCAAAAAATATTTACCGATCACACAACGATGGGCGCAGGTGATTTCGCGCGCACAACCCCAATCAAGTCAATAACATTCGTTTCGAGAATGGACATGCAACCCTCCTTTCCACCGTTCGGCGCCCATATCATGGACGCCGCAACGAGTGGTGTCATGCGTGTGAAAGCGGTAGTTCTCACCTTCGGTATTCGTTATCTTGCAAAATTAGTATCGCCCCACCATTAAATTCATCGGCAAGAATCTTGGAAACCATCGGTATTAAATCAGCCGAATTTTTATCATTCAATGAAACCAAAAAGAACGACTCCGCCACCAACCCATGCTCGGCCGCGATTTCTTTGAGCGAAAAATCGGCATCCCGAACAGGAGAAATCAAAAACTTCCCCTCAAATAACTCAGAGTGATTCGAGCGAATTTTATTGAGATCAGACTCTGCAGCACCACGATCGATTGAGAGATAGCAAAACAAGTCAATTGACACTTAATTCCCCTTTGACTTTATGATGGCGACATTACCAAGTTTGTCAATAACGATCACTTTCCCGAGACCCGGGATAGGATAGCTGTTAATTTGCGCCTCAATCGCGGCGGGAGATGCGGAGCTATCTGCCAAATTGACAACAATATTGCTTGCTTGTCCACTACTTACTTTGTTTGAAATTGTCGCGGCAATATTTCTTACATTCCCAGTGGCAGGAGCATAGTTATCGAAGACTTGGACTTGGCCATTGATGGTGTAGTCATGATATTTGGGGCCAGGGACCTCAGGATTCTGGACGACATCATATCCCTTATTTTCCAAAGTGACAGCACTTTGATTTTCGCGTATGAGCGAACGGGTAGTCGCCTCGTCAGATAACGGCGAAATTTGTGTCAGCTTGTCTGATAAAGAGCCTGTCGCGCCAGGGTTTGGGGTCTTTGTAACAGTTCCGCTTTGCGATCCTTGCGTCGAATCACTGGTGACTGAATAATTGTAAGCGTGCACCGTTAATCCCACGGTAACGTTCTCACTTATCCAGCTATCTTTCCACTCCGCCATTTTAAACTTACAACCATCTCACCTAAAAAATCTCAATGATAGGTTCCACCTGACGTCCAGCCATCCAAAATTCTTTGCAGGAATTGATTCTCAGAGGAAGAAATTACTCGATCACGAAATCTTACCTCGATCTTGCCCGAAATATATTCAACAACTACGCCAGACGGCAAGGCCAAAAATGGGACAACCCTTGGAGAATTCACCGCCACCTCAAACAAGGAGGAGAATTTTCCCTCGCCGCTGTTATTAGCGCACTCAACAAAAAGCCAACCTGAATCGCCTTTCTGCGGCGAATCCCGGTTTATAACAAATTCTCGACACGATCCGAACCCTGGAGAAACAATCCCCCTCTCCAATAAGGACGGGAAATCCGGCTCAACATTCAACTGAGCGCACACCTCTCTTTGCAAATACAAATCCTTGAAAGTCTTATCTATCGAAAACACCCAATTTATTGGCATGCGACGGAAATCCGGCTCCCATAGCTCCAAATCACCACGATCGTCTTCTTTCAACATCAAGATCATCCAGCCAAACTGGATAGTCTGACCAGCATTGAACGTCGCCCCCTTCTGGATCTCGCCCTCAAAATACTCAAACAGATCATTTATCATGAACTCAAAATCGCCATCCAGCGACGCCACAAAATTTGGATGACCATACCTTTTGTCAAAATTCGATCTAAAAATCATGGCAATCACTTTGGAGGATTTAGAAATGACTTAGTCTTATTGTCGATATAGTTCCGAATCACCTCGGCTCGCTCGGAACTGCTCAGTATGTATGCAGGGTCCAGCGGTTGACCTTTGTACGTCGTCCACTCCCCCGGCATCTTAGCTCCCTTTGACGAATTGAAGGTCGCGGGGAGACCTTCTGTATTCACCGGGTCGTTGAGAACAGAACTTTGTTGCTCCAAGGTAAGCTGATCGAACCCCGGTCGCTGCTTGATCCATTTTTTCGGAACAACATGATCGACTGCCAGAGTACCTTCAGCAGGTACTGTTTCGCCCGTAAGCGGATTGGTGTATGTCCCCGTCGCATTTGCGTTTTCACGCATTGCGGCATTCGGAGAGGTGACTGAGCTTTGCTGCTTCCCACCGCTACTTTCAGCTGATGAAGCCCCTCCACCATTGTTCGACAGAATAGCATTCGAGGGCGGAGTGCGATCAGTTGCACCGAGCGCGGCGTTTGCGGCTTGACTTGTGATCGAATTGACCATTGCCATCCCGGGACCGGCCAGCGGAGGCTCGCCGCCCTTCGAACCCAGGACTGTGTTAACCCCGTTCGCTACGCCCTGTGCGATCAGCTTGTCGGGAGATTGCGAAATCTTGTCCTGAGCGTCACGCTTCATCAGCGTGCCGAACTGGTTGACGGCTGAATCGACTGCGGTGCCGATCGCATCACTGACCGGATTTCTTTTATTCATGATCCTGGTCTACTCGCGATTCACCCGATCCGCTCTCACGGACATCGAACATCGCACGAAACCAGATCGATCAGCGTCAACAATTGTTAAGCGTCGTCGATATATGACGAGTATGAGTTTTCCAGGAATCTCTTTCGTATCCGTCCCAGCGATCAGTACGCCGCCCGGCAATCCCGATCCGCAGCCCAGGCGGCCTATTCGATCATCCGCAAAGACGATTGGTATGGGTTACGACAATCCGATTACTGCTGCTCACTAAACCTCCAAAAACCACCTGTCGGAATTACGAGGATCCGATATACCGCCCCTTATTCGGAATACTTAGCGTGCCAACCGACCCGATGGAACAGAGCCGAAAAATGAACCGACGTCCATTGCACGACCGGCTCATCGTGAAACGGCTCGACCAGGAAACCTCCACCCGCACCGACTCACACGCCGTGCCCGCCACCGGATCGGGCTGTCACCTTGCTTTCACGAATGCGATCTAGCGTGACGAAACGCGTCGGCCACACACTCTGGCTCTTCGCGCTTATGAAAGCCGTTGCCGGGTTTTCAACCGCATGAGAGCCGTCTGCATTCATTCACGCGTAACGCGACCACTTCCGGCGCGGTTTCGGTACGATGTTCGCATCGCGTTTTTCGCCGTATCGAATCGCGCGATCCTTTCCATTTGACGGACAAACAAGAATTTTCGTAAAAATGATGACCAAACATTCGCGAAATATTTACTTGCCCATGCTTCTGTCGATTCCGCTGCTGCTGACCACATCGCCAGCGCATGCGCAGACGTCCCTGAGCATTTCATGCACGTCGACCACCGGTAACGGGACGTGCACGGCGTCGGTCGGTGCACCGTGGACGAACACGCCGCTCCATTGGCAAGCAACCGATGTCTCGATGACGATTCTCAACAACACGAGCGTCAGCTTCTCGTGCGTCGCCAACTTTCACCCGGGCCATATTTCCGTCATGCCGAGTATTTCGGACGGGAATACCAACATCCCGACGGTTGCCACGATTCAGCTGAGCTGTTGACGACCGACGTCGCGCCGTCGCGCGATATTGGACAGGGAACGATGCATCGGCGATGCCCCTGCGGTATCGCCGATGCACACGCTGCCTGCACGTCACACCACCGGATCGACCACCGTAACCGGCACCCCACGCGCCTCGATATCGCGCCCCGCGAGCAGACACAGATCCTCGCGATGATGCGCGGCCACTACCTGCACGCCCACCGGCACGCCGTTCGCGAGCGACGTCGTGACGGCCAGCCCCGGCAGCCCCATCGCGGGCAGCGCGCGCAACGTGAGCTGCGCTTCCCACACGCGGTCGAAGCCGTCCGCCCCTTGCCGGTCGAGATCGTCGGGGAACGGCAGTTCCGACGAAACAGGCAGCAGCAACACCGCATATTCGTCGAGAAACAGCCGCCACTGCCGCGTCAGCGTCGTGCGCCGGACCAGCGCGCGGCTGATCACGTCGGCCGGCAGGTCGCGCACCTTGCCGCGCACGGCGGCGATCACCGCCGCCGCCCCCGGATCGCCGTCCTGCTCGACCGCGTTCGCCAGCGCGCCGAACCCGTCGCCGAGCCACAGCTGTTCCTGCAACAACGCAGCCTCGCGCATCGGCGGCGTATCGTCGATCTCGTCGACGGTCCAGCCCGCATCGACGAGCCGGCGCGCGGCATCGCGCAGCGCAGACTCGACTTCGGGCACGACCTCCAGCCCGCGCGGACGCACGCACAGCGCCGCGCGCTTCGGCACCGCGCGCCCGTCGAACGGCACCGCGACGTGCCACGGATCGCGCGGGTCCGGCGCGGAGAAAGCACGCAGCGCCAGCGAGAGATCGTCGATCGTGCGCGCGATCGGCCCGGCCGTCGACATCAGTTGCGCGCCGATCGCACGCTCCGGCGACGACGCGTTGAACGCCGGCACGCGGCCGAGCGACGGCCGGATTCCGTGGACGCCGCACGCATAGGCCGGGTAGCGCACCGAGCCGCCGATGTCGGTGCCGAGCGCGAGCGGGCCGATCCCGGCGGCCACGGCCGCCGCCGCGCCGCCGCTCGATCCGCCCGGCGTCAGCGACGGATTGCGCGGGTTGCGCGTGCGGCCGTGCACGAGATTCGACGTGAACCAGCGCAATGCGAACGTCGGCGAATTGGTGCGGCCGAGCAGCACCCCGCCGGCTTTCCGAATGTTGGCGACCACCGGGCTGTCGGCGGGCGCGATCAGGTTTTCCTGCAGGCGTGTGCCGTTGGTCGTCGCAAAGCCGGCCTGATCGACGTTGATCTTCACGGTGACGGGTACGCCCGCGAGCGGCCCCGGATCGTCGCCGCGCGCGATTGCGCGATCGACTTCGTCGGCCTGCCGCCGCACGTCGTCGGGACGGTGTTCGACGACCGCGTTGATCGCCGGATTCACGGCATCGAGACGATCGAGCACGGCGTCCGCCACTTCGCGCGCGGATACGTCGCGCTGACGCACGCGTTTCGCGAGTTCGGTTGCCGACAGTTGCCAGAGTTGCGTCATGACTTCTCCTCGGTGGAAAGACATCGCCATCACTCGCGCGCCGCGCCTCCTCACGAAAGCGCGGCGCCGCATTCGCTCACTGCGTAGCCTGCTTCGCGCGCTCGGCGGCGGCGATGATCGCGTCGGCCACGGCCTTCGGCTGGCTCAGCATCACGACGTGGCTGGCGTTCACGCGCGCGACCGTCGCGCCGATCCGCTTCGCCATCGCTTCCTGAAGCGTCGGGTCGATCATCCGATCCTGCGTCGCGACGACGAACGTCGACGGCTTCGCATGCCATGCGGCCTGCGCGACCTTCTCGGAGATGCACCCGCTATACCACGGCCCCTGGGTCGCCGCAACGATGCGCTGCTGCGCGGGCGGCAGATCCGGCGCGAAATCCTGCGCGATCGCCTTGTCCGACAGCCGCGCGAAGCCGCCTGCGTCCTTGCGCAACTCGCCGGCCCATGACGGCGCCGGCAGGCCCTGCGTGACGTCCGCAATCGACTGGCCGTTGTCGGGCGCGAACGCCGCGACGTATACGAGCGACTTCACCTTGTCGTCGTTGCCCGCGTCGCTGATCACGACGCCGGCCCACGAATGACCGACCAGCACGACCGGCCCCTTCTGCTCGTCGATCGTGCGCTTCGCCGCGGCCGCATCGTCGGCGAGCGAGCTCAGCGGATTCTGCACCGACACCACGTGCAGCCCGCGCGCCTCGAGCAGCGGAATCACGCGGTTCCAGCTCGACCCGTCGGCGAACGCGCCGTGCACGAGCACGACGTTGGTGCCCTTCAGGTCTTCCTTCGGCGCGGCCTGCGCCGCGACCGCACCGAACAGTCCGCCGATCATCGCGGCGGATACCAGAACGCGTTTCATCAAACCGGCCATCGTCATGCTCCTTTCCTTGTCGTGTCGTTGAAGTGAAGTACTGCGTGAGCGGCCGCGCCTGCCTGTCGCTGGCGCGGCGCGGCATCACGAATGCGCGTACAGGTCGTCGGCGGCGTTGCGTGCGGTACGCGACTGCGCTGCGTCGCGATGGCCGGCCGGCGTCGACGCGTCGGCCACGTTGTCGCCTTGCGACTTCGACGGGCCGTTCTGGTCCGAACGCGCGACTTGCTCGGCAGCCGCGACGGCGTTCTGTGCGGCGGCGATATCGTCCGGGTAATGTGCTTCGCTGCCGGCCGGGTTGTAGCCGGCCTTCTCGAGACGGATGAGGTCCGCGCGCACTTCGGCACGCGTGAGGCCGTGGCCGGTATCGGCGAACGACAACGCGGGTGCGACGGCGAGGACGGCAACGGCGAGGATTCGAGCGGCTTTCATGCGATTTCTCCTTGATGGAAGTTGGGGTGTCGATCACTGGGTGTCCGGCGCGAACGTCTGGCACCGAACGTTTGCTGCATGTCGACAGTAGAACCCGCGCACGTATCCGGCATGTTTCCGGAACAGGGCTTTCTGCATGCCAGTTTTTCAAAGAAGGCCGCAGATACAGTGCGATACAAACCCGCTTGCCGATGCGCTCCACCGCTCCCGCGCACCACGAAAAAAGGCGTGCCTCGCAGGGCACGCCTTTCCGTCACCTTCGCACCGCCGTGTCACGTCACGGCGCGAGCCGCGTGAACACGTAATCGTGATTCTTCACCCGCGCCTGATGGCACGCAAAGCACGTCTGATGCTGGCCGATGTCGGCCGGCACGCCGTTGATGAAGCGCCCGAACCCCCAGCCGCCCGTCGCGGCGTAGCGGCGCGAGTCCTTCACCATCACCTGCACGGTCGTCGCCTGGCCGGGCACCGTCGCGGGCGCGAACTCGTCGGACTGCTTGCGCTTGTACGCAAGCTTCACGAGGATCGTGCCGTCCGGGAACGGCAGCGTCGCCTGTTCGAGTGCGCGGATCGCGACCGGGTTGCCGAGCACCACGCGCAATTCGTCGAGCGGTGCGGCCTCTTCGGCCGGCGCGACCATCTCCCATTTCCGGTAGCCGGGCGGAATCGTCACGCCGTAGATCGGCGATGCGGCCGCAGCCGGCTTCGGCTGTTCCGCGAATGCGGCCGGGCCGCTGGCCGACCACGCGCCGGCCAGCAGCGCGCCCGCGACGAGCGCGCGACGCGCGCCGCGCCGCCACACCTCCACGCCGGCCCGCATCACAGATGCTCCACTTGCAGGATCGCGTCGGCGAACGCCTGCGGCGCTTCCTGCGGCAGGTTGTGGCCGATGCCGCCGGCGATGGTCCGGTGCTGGTACTTGCCGGTGAACTTCTTCGCGTACGCGGCCGGCTCCGGATGCGGCGCACCGTTCGCATCGCCTTCCATCGTGATCGTCGGCACGGTGATCGCGGGCCCGGCCGCGAGACGACGCTCGATGTCGTCGTATTGTGCTTCGCCCTTGGCCAGGCCGAGCCGCCAGCGATAGTTGTGGATCACCACGGCCACGTGATCGGGATTCCGGAACGATGCGGCCGAGCGCGCATAAGTCTCGTCGGAGAACTGCCACTTCGGCGACGCGAGCTGCCAGATCAGCTTGTTGAATGCATCGCGATTCTGCGCGTAGCCGAGTTCGCCGCGCTCGGTCGTGAAGTAGAACTGATACCACCACTGGAATTCGGCCTGCGGCGGCAGCGGCTTGGCGTTCGCCGCCTGGCTGCCGATCAGGTAGCCGCTCACCGATACCAGCGCCTTCACGCGCTGCGGCCACAGCGCCGCGATGATGTCGGCCGTGCGCGCGCCCCAGTCGTAGCCGCCGAACACCGCGCGGTCGATCTTCAGCGCATCCATCAGCGCGACGATGTCGACGGCCGTCACGGCCTGCTGGCCGTTGCGCACCGTGTCGGCCGAGCGGAACGTCGTCGAGCCGTAGCCGCGCAGGTACGGCACGATCACGCGATAGCCGGCCGCGACGAGCAGCGGCGCGACTTCCGCGTAGCTGTAGATGTCGTACGGCCAGCCATGCAGCAGGAACACGACGGGGCCGTCCTTCGGGCCGAGATCCGCATACCCGACATTCAGCACGCCCGCATCGATCTGGTGGATCGTGCCCAGCGACGCAACGCCGGCCGGGCGCTTTGCCGCGGGCGAATCGGGCGCCGACTGCGCTCGCGCCAGCGCGCTAAAGCCGAGGTCGGCCAGGCTCAGGCTGGCCAGCGTCGAGCCCAGGATCAGGCGGCGGCGGGTGTTCAAGGTATCAGGCATGACTCGTTCTCCAGTGTCGATCGCTAGGGAAAGGGCCCGCGGCACGTGCGGGCAATCGGGGGCGCCGTTCGCAGCGGCAGCGCATGGCACCGCGCCGCCGTGTGAATCGCTTCACCGGTTTTATATCCGAACCGTCCGGAGGCTTTGTATCCCAACGTATCCGTGTGCGAATACGACACATGGCGATTCAAAAAACAGCGACACGTCGTAGCGTTCGAAGTGACGCACGTTGGCCCGAGCGCCCCAATCATCCACCGTCGCCTCGCCGAATGGCCGGTTCAGGCGGTCGTCGAGTCAACGACCGATCGTGCGGTCGCCCTGCTCAATCTCGGATCAAGAGGGCACGAAGCAGCGCAGGCAGCACCAGCAACACCAGCGGCAACTGAGCGATGAGTCCGGAGATGATTGCAACGGCAAGGGGCTGCTGCATCGCAGCCCCTTGGCCGAGTGCGAACGCAAGCGGCAGCAACGCGAGAATCGCCGCAATCGTCGTCATCGCGATCGGCCGCAGTCGATTGCGGCCGGCTGTCAGCAGTGCGGCCGCCGGCGCCATTCCTTCATCCCTCACGAGCGCCTGAAACTCCGACACATAGAAGATCGCGACCTCGGTCACGATGCCGACGATCATCGTCATCCCCATCATTGCGGAAATGTTCAGCTCGATGCCAGTCACCCACAAGCCGATGAATACCGCGCCGGTCGCGCATAGCGGCATCGCCATCACCGCCAACGCGACGCGGAACCGCTCGTAGAGGAACAACAGCAACCCGAAAACCAGCGCGACGGCCGCGCCGAACACGGCGATGAGGCCTCGAAACGCGATTTGCTGCTGCTGATACAGGCCGCCGAGTTCGTAATAGACGCCGGGCGGCAGCAGGTTCGCGTCGCCAAGGGCGCGCTGCACGTCGCCAATCGTCGAACCGAGGTCGCGCCCATCGATCCGCGCGGTCACGGCCACCATCCGCTTCAGGTTGTCCCGGCTGATCTCCGGCTGGCCGCTTATCGTGATGCGATCGGTCACGCGATCGAGCGGGAACAGATGGCCATCGGGCGCGCGAATCTGCATTGCGCCGAGCCCGGTGCCGTTCATTCCAGCCGCATCCGCCACCCGCACGCGCACGCCGACCGTCTTGGGTCCTTGCTGGTATTGCGTCGCGACGCTCCCTTCGAGCAGGTTCGACACCTGTTGTGCGATCGACTGCGGATCCATGCCTTCGGCGGCCGCCGCGTCCGGACGGATATGCAGGTCGAGCGCGTCGCCCGCCGGATTGATGCCGTCGGCGACGTCGACGATGCCCTGGATCTTCCCGATACGCGCGGCCACCCGGTGCGCGGTCGCCTCGAGCACAGCCGGATCGTCCGAATAGATCTTGATCTGCACGGGCTGCGGCACCGCGGTCAGGTCGCCGATCAGGTCTTCCATCAGTTGAGCAAGTTCGACGTTCACGCCGGGCACATTCGCCTCGATCTTCGAACGGACCTCCCCCATCACGGTGTCGATCGGCTCGCGCGAGCCCGACTTCAGCCGTACGAAGAAGTCGCCCTTGTTCGGCTCGTTGAGGTCGCCGCCAAGACCTGCGCCAGTGCGGCGGGAATAGGTCGCGACGTTCGGATTGTCCCGAATGATCGTTTCGACCTCTCGCATCAGCCTGTCCGTTTCGGTGATCGACGTGCCAGGCGCCGTGTGGTAATCGAGCACGAACCCGCCCTCGTCCATCGATGGCATGAACCCGCTGCCGACGCGCGTGAACGCAAGCGCAGCCACGATCAGCAGCGGCGCCACGCTCGCAAGCGCAAGCACCGGCTTTCGGCTGACCCGCTCGACGAGCACGGCATAACGCGCATTCAGCCAGCGTGCAAGACGCGACTCACGGGGCTCTTCGGCATCGGCCGGCTTAAGCCAGTGATCGCACAGAATCGGAATCGCGAGCCAGCTCACGAGGAACGAAATGAACAGCGCACTCGCCATCGTGATCGACAGCGCCTTGAAGAACGCACCCGTCACCCCCGACAGGAACGCAAGCGGCACGAAAATGATCAGCGTTGCGGCCGACGATCCGGCAAGCGGCCGGGTGAATTCGAGCGCCGCGCTCATCACACGGCCGTGGAACGCGTGCGCACGGGCCTCCCGCATACGTCGCGCGATGTGCTCGATCATGACGATCGCATCGTCGATCACGAGCCCGACCGCCGCTGCCATCCCGCCGAGCGTCATGATGTTGAAGCCCATGCCGAACACGTCGAGCAGCAGGATCGTCGCGCTCATCACGACCGGCACGATCGCGACCGCGATCGCGGTCATCTTCCAGTTGCGCAGGAAAACGAAGAGCGTGAGCGCGGCGAGCACGACACCGATCAGGATCGCGTCGCGCACGCTCGACGCAGATGCGATCACGAGCTGGCTCTGGTCGTACCAGTTGGCGAGGCGTGCGCCGGCCGGCATCTGCGTCTGGAAGCCGGCAAGTTTCGCGCGAATCGCCGCCGCCATCGCGACGCTGTTCGCGCCAGGCTGCTGGAACACGTTGACGAGTACCGCGTCCTGCCCGTCGGCCGTCACGCGGATCCACTGCGGGACGGTGCCGCGCGACACGGTCGCGACGTCACCCACGCGCACCTGACTCCCGCCCACCGACGACACGACCGCGTCGCGTAACGTATCGAGCGACGTGATCGTCGTATCGGCGATGACGAGATACAGCTTGTAGTGATCCTCGATTCGTCCGGTCGCCATCAGCACATTGCCCGCGCCGATCGCCTTCGACACGTCCTCGACCGACAGCTTGTACGCGGCAAGCCGCGCCGGGTCGATCGCGACCTGCAGCTCGTCTTGCGCGCCGCCCGTCACCTCGACACGCGCCACGCCGTCAACCGACGACAGCAGTGGCCGCAGCTGGAATTGCGCCAGATCGCGCAATTGCGACAGTGACTGCCGCGACGAAGTAAGGCTATAGGCAAGCACGGGGAACACGGTCGGATCCATCCGTTTCACCTGCATCGACGTGCCGGCCGGCAGCGACGACAGGATTTCGGCGATAGCCGATTGCGCCTGCAGCGTCGCTTTCGCCATGTCGGTGCCCCAATCGAAGTTCAGCGAAATCTCGGCGGACCCACGGCTGGTTTTCGATTCCACATCGCGCACGCCCGGCACGCGTCGAAGCGCCTCCTCGACGGGCATCGTCACCAGCGTCGCCATCTGCTCGGCCGGCCGGTCGCCCGCGTCGAGCAATACCACCGCGCGCGGGAACGACACGTTCGGGAACAGGGAGATCGGCAGCCGAAAAGCCGTCAGCGCGCCGGCGATCGCGAGCAGCGCGATGACGAACAGCAGCGAGCGCCGGTGGCGCTGCATCCATTGCCCGAAATTCATGGGTGCGCGCCCCCGGCAAGCCGCACCGTCATCCCGTCCTGCAATTCGTAGTTGCCGGTTACGACGAGTGGTTCCGCCGCGTTCAGCGGCCCGTCCACGCCGTAGCGGTCGCCGCTCTCGACACGCACCGCGACGTCGACGCGCTGCGCCGCGTGCTTCGGCGTGACCTGGAATACGTAAGCGCCCTTCGCATCGCGCAGCACCGCGGAACGCGGCACCACCCACCAGGTGCCGGTCTGCGTCGCGATATCGGCACTCACGCGGGTGCCGGGGATGAACGCGGTACCGCCGAGCGGCACGTTCGCCCCCACGTTCACCAGCTGGCTCTGCGGATCGATCGACGCCCCGGCGACGACGACCTGTCCGGTCGGATGCGCGTGCGCGAGCGCGGTCGACAGGCCGTGCAACACGACGGCGTCGCCCGCGCGGATCGACGCGGCGGCCGACGGATCGACTCCGAGCATGACGTTGGCCTGAGGGCTCGACGCACCGGTGCTCGTCGCAAGCTGCACGATCGTCGCGCCAGACTGTATCTGGTCGCCGGGAAGCGCCGCGAGTTGCGATACGACGCCCGCGAACGGTGCCGTGATCGTCACGTCGCCGCCATGTATCCCCATCTGCCGCTGCGCGGCCTGCACCTGCTGCGCATCGTCGAGCGCCTTCTGCGCGGCGGCGAGCTGCGACTGCGTCGCGAGGCCGTCGTCATAGAGCGACCGGATGCGTGCGAGTTCGCCGCGCGCCAGCGTCAGCGCGCTCGCCGCCTGCGCTGCGGCCAACACGGCAGCGGGGTCGGCCTGCACGACGACGATCGGTGCTCCGCGGGCGACCGTCTGACCGGGCAGCACGAGCACCTTGCGAATGCGTGCGGTGTAGGGCAGGTTCACCGACGTGACGCTCGCCGACGACGTGGCGACGATGCCATACGCACGCACCTGCTGCGAGATCGGCGCACGCTGCACGCGCACGGTCTCGACCGCGGCAGTCACGGGCTCGTCGGCCCGTGCGAGGCCGGCGCGGGGTGCGAGCATTGCAAGCGCGGCGGCCAATGCTGCCACTTGGGGACGTGTAAGGAGACTCAGGACTGCTGGCATGGGATCAACGCTGGGTGGAATCGATGGAAACGGAGGAAAAGGCATCGGGCACGGCGCTACCGAGCAAGGCCTGCAGGCCGATGCGTTGCTCGGCCAGCGCATCGCGCTGCGTCGCGGCATCGATCTGTTTCGTCAGTACGGCAAGCTGAGCGTCGGTGTATTGCCCAAGCGCAATGTCGTGCGCGTCGTACGCGTGCTGCGCATGCGCGGCGGCCTGCTCTAGTGCGGGCAGCGCGGCCTCGTCTTGCGCCAGTTGTTCCGTGGCGAGCCGGGCATCGGCGCGCAGGTGCGCGATGTCCGCATAGGCGGTGTTCATACGGACCTGGTATTCGTCGCCGAGCCGCCGCCGGGTCGCCTGCTCGATCGCGACGTTGCCGCGATTGCGGTTGAAGATCGGCAAGCTCAGCGCGATCTGGAAACCGGTCGTATAGATGCCGGATGTGTCGCGCGCACGATTGAAGCCGACGTTCAGGCTCGGAAACTGGTTCAGGATCGCCGCGCGATACTTCTGCTCTTGTGCGTCGTAGCCCGCCTGCAGTGCGATCAGGTCGGGACGCCGCTGCGGCAGCGCGGCCACCGCCGCGTCCAGTGTCGCGTCGGTGAGCGGCATCAACCGGTCGGTGCCGGCGAGCCGCAAGGTGACATCCGGCGCGAGGCCCAGCAGCGCATTCAGGTCGTGATGCGTCAGTTCGCGCGCGCGGAGCATGTCGTCATACTGCTTGCTAGCGTCACTGTAAGTTGTCGACGCTACGCTCACCACGTCGTCCGTCACGTTGCCCGCCTGCCGGGCATGCGCGAGCCGCTGGTAGCGCGTCGCGTCGAGATCGCGCGCCTGCGCGAGCAGCGGCAACACCGCGTCTTCATACCGTGCCTTCGTGTAGAGCTGCTTCGCTTGCGCGACGACCTGCCATTCCTGCCACAGCAGCCCGAGGTCCGTCTTGCGGACGGTCGCGTCCGCGGATCGCTTGTTCGCGTTGCGCGTGACGATCGCCATGACGTCCATGCTCAGCCCGTAGTTGAACGCGCGTTCGAGCCCGGCCGCGCCCGGGAAGTCACTCGACACCGACAGTTGCGGATCGGGCAGCAGTCCCGCCGAAAATGCCTGGGCGCGCGCGATCCCGAGGTCATCGCGTGCGAGCTTCAGGTCGGGATTGTTCGCGACCGCGATCATCGCGACGTCCTCGATGTCGAAGCCATCGGACGGATCGAATCGATGTGCGGCCAGCTCCGGAAGCGGCATCTTCCCGGAATCGATATTCAGCCTGGCGAGTGCGTCGCTACCCGTCAGCGTCGCATGCGAAATCAGCGGTTGCGGGTGATAGGTCGTGCAGCCAACGAGCGCGACGACAGACGCGATTGCACACGCGGCAATCGTACGTACGATGCGTGCCGGCCTGATCGGTGATGAGCGAAGCACCTTGCGGCTCCCTGTTTGGTCGTCGTCAAAACGTCATCCCGGCGTGCCGGAACGCTGATCCGCCGATTGTGTCCGCGAACGGCTTAAGGAATGGTTAAGTGTCGGATGAACGGAATTCGATCGGGTTACCGGCGGGGTGCTCGCTTTGTCGGCGACGCAGCGCATGAATGTGTGCGCTCCACTGACGGTGACATCGGCAGCGCGATTACGCCGAACGCCGAACGGGCGACGCAATCGCGCAAGCATGCTTGTATCGGCGCAAAAAGCGAACCACGCCGTCAATGGTGTCGAGCGGTCGAACTCGTCGAAACGGGGGGACGCACTGCGGCACTGCCCTCGACTGCTCCTGTTGCATCGGCGCCGTAGCCCGCCGATGCGGACTCGTCGATCTTCCTTTCCGCCGCCTGAATATCCTCCGGATATTGGTTGGATTTGCGGGACGGATAGTAGCCGGCGTGTTCGAGCTGAACGATTTGCGCGCGCGCCTCCGCTCGGGTGACGTGCGATTGGCCCGATTGTGCGAATGCAAAAGCGGGAACGATCAGCGCAATGGCACTAGCCATGGTGACGAGCTTTTTCATGACGTGACACTCCTTCGAAGTCGACCGCCCCGGAACCATTCCGGCGACGCGACAGGAGTCATCATGCTCGTTCGAACTTTAACCACAGGTTAACGCGCACGGACATCGAAGAACTTTGTAACAGTCGGAAAACACGGCAAATGCGGCACTTGCGAGCGATCTCCCGGACAAGAAGATGCCGATGCGCGTCGGCAGCTCGCAGACTGCGAACGTACGCTCGACGCGAGCGTCAGCGACGATCACTTTCCAGGCATATGAATCTGGCGGACACGCGGTTTGCGCAGGCATTGCTGACGGTTACCCGACAACGAACGCGAGCCGCGCAACGGGCCGGCCCGCATTCGTCCTGCCACCCCGCTTACGCGCGCCGCAACGGCCGGAACCCGGCACGCACTTCACGCGCGAACAACTCCGGCTCCTCCCATGCCGCGAAGTGGCCGCCCTTGTCGACTTCGTTGAAGTAGATCAGGTTGTGATAACTGCGCTCGGCCCAACTGCGCGGCGCCTGGTAGATCTCGCCCGGAAACACCGTGATCGCCGCCGGCAACGAGATGTCCACCGCGTTGAAGTTGTTCGAGTGATCCTCCCAGTAGATCTGCGCGGCCGACGTCGCGGTGTTCGTCAGCCAGTACAACGAAATGTCGTCGAGGATCTCGTCGCGCGGAATCGAGCGTTCGGGCACGCCGCCGCTGTAGGTCCACTGCGAGATCTTGTCGTACATCCACGCAGCCTGCCCGGACGGCGAATCCGCAAGCGCATAGCCGACCGTCTGCGGCCGCGTGACCATCATCGCCGAGTAGCCGCAGTTGTCGCGATAGAACGTCGCCAGCTTCTCGTACGCGGCCCTCTCCTTCGGCGACAGCGAAGCCGGCGCGGGCGCATCGGTCGCGAGCAGCGTCGCGATGTCCGGCGGCACCGTCGCCGGCATGTTGACGTGAATGCCGGCCAGGCCCTGCACGCGCTGCATCGCCATTCGATGCGAGATCACGGAGCCGCAGTCGCCGCCCTGCGACACGAAGCGCGTATAGCCGAGCCGCGCCATCAGCTCGCCCCACGCACGCGCGATATGGTCGGAACCCCAGCCGGTCTTCGTCGGCCGCCCCGAAAAACCGAAGCCCGGCAGCGACGGCACGACGACGTGGAACGCGTCGTCCGCGCTCGCGCCGTGCGCGGTCGGGTCGGTCAGCGGGCCGATCGCCTTCAGCAGCTCGAAGATCGAACCGGGCCAGCCGTGCGTCATGATCATCGGCATCGCGTTCTCGTGCCGCGACCGCACGTGAATGAAATGAATGTCGAGCCCGTCGATTTCCGTGATGAACATCGGGAAACCGTTCAGACGCGCCTCGCCCTTGCGCCAGTCGTAGTCGGTGCCCCAGTAGCGCAGCAGCGCCTGCATGCGCGCGAGCCGCACGCCCTGCGATTCGTCGGCGACGGTCTCGCGACCCGGCCAGCGCGTCGCGGCGATACGACGGCGCAGGTCGGCCACGGCTTCGTCGGGAATGTGCGCGGTGAACGGGCGTATGCCGCTCGCGCCGGTCGCGGCATGCAGCGCGGTGGGCAGCATCGCCGAGACCCCGGCGGCCACGGAAGTGGCCAGCAGGTGGCGACGCATCGGGGAAAACGGTGTGGAAGACATCGTTCGGCATCTCCTTTCGTGAAGTGGAAAGTGAACATGCCGCGCGCGGGATCGCGCCTCGGCTTTCAATCCGGCGCGCCCTGGCCACGCGGCGTCGCCCATTTGAAAGGTCCGATGTATCCCGGATTTGTCTGATTTGTACGCGTTTGTAGCGGCTGCTGCACGGCGGGCGAACCCGCTTTCGCGGCCCGCGCGCCCGTGTGCCGCTCAGAGCGCCTTGACGATCGCGCCGTCGACGCGAATGTTCTGCCCGGTGATGTAGCCCGCGCCGTCCGACAGCAGGAACGCGACCGTCTTCGCGATCTCGCCGGTCTTGCCGAAGCGGCCGGCCGGAATGCGCGCGACGATCTCCGGCGTTTCCGGCCAGCTGTCGATGAAGCCCGGCAGCACCGCGTTCATCCGGATGTTCTCGGCCGCATAGCGTTCCGCGTACAGGCGCGTCCATGCGCTCAGCGCCGCGCGCAACGCCGACGACACGGGCATCGGCTGCTCGGGCGCGTCCGCCGCGAAGCTCGAGATGTTGACCACCGCGCCGCCGCCCTGCTTCTGGAAGATCGGCGTCACGCGGCGCATCACGCGCACCACGTTCAGCAGGATCAGGTCGAGCCCCGCATGCCAGTCGTCGTCGGTGATCGCCAGCAGTTCGCCCTTCGGCGGATGGCCGGTGTTGTTCACGACCGCGTCGATTCGGCCATAACGCGCGACCGCTTCCTGCACGAGCCGGTCGATATCGGCTTCTTCCGTCACCGAGCCCTCGATGCCGAAGCCGCCCAGTTCCTCGCCGAGCGCCACCGCGCTGCCCGACGGCGACATCAGCGCGACGCGATAGCCGGTCGCCGCCAGTTCCCGCGCGATCGCCGCGCCCATGCCCTTGCCCGCCGCCGTGATCAACGCCACTTTTTCTACAGTCACGATCCGCTCCTTGCTCTCGTTCCGCCGTCGCGCAGCCGCCATTCGGCGCGCCATGGTGGTAATGTAGGCGCATCGCTTCCGACTGTCGAACCAGTATTTCTGCCGCCAGCCGATAGTTTTTCTACAGCATGACGATGCCGCCACGCCCTTCCCGCCTGCCGCCGCTGAATGCGCTTCGTGCGTTCGAAGTGTCCGCGCGGCACCTCACTTTCCGCGCCGCCGCCGACGAGATCGGCGTCACGCAGGGCGCCGTCGCGCAGCAGGTGCGTCATCTCGAGGACGTGCTCGGCCTGAAGCTGTTCGAGCGCCTGCCGCGCGGCCTCGCGCTCACGCACGACGGCGCCGCGTATTTCTCCGACGTGCAGCGCGCGCTGCACGCGATCGCCGACGCGACCGACAAGCTCGTGAAACGGCGCGCCGCGCTGACGATCAGCACGACGCCGTCGTTCGCGTCGAAGTGGCTGATCCCGCGGCTCGCGCAGTTCACCGACGCGCACCCCGACTACGACGTGCGCGTGATCGCCGACCCGCAGATCGCGACGTTTCGCCACGACGGCGTCGATCTCGCGATCCGCTATGGCAAGCCGCCGTTCGGCAAGCATCTCGCCGCTCATGCGCTGTTTCCGCTCGACGTGTATGCGGTATGCAGCCCGTCCGTGCTGAGCGCGCCGGCTTCGCCGCGTGCGCTCGCCGGCCAGGTGCTGCTGCACGACGCGCACGATCTGTGGCCCGCGTTCCTCGCGGCGATGCCCGAACCGGTCGACGTCGATCCGCACAAGGGGCTGCGCTTCAACCAGACGTCGCTCGCGATCGATGCGGCCGTCGCCGGCCAGGGCATCGCGCTCGCGACCGAGCCGCTCGTCGAGCGCGACATCGCCGCCGGACGGCTGTGCAAGCCGTTCGACTTCGCGTTTCCGCTGTCGATGGGGTTCTATCTCGTGTATCCGGCCGAGCGCCGCGACGACGACGCGATCGCGGTAATGCGCGAATGGATGATCCGGGCCGCGTCGGACGGGCGGCCTTGAACGGCGCGAGCGCGCCGGCTTCGCGTCAGGGCGCGATCCAGCGGGCCTCGTAGCCGCTTTCGCTCAGGTCGAATACCGCTCGACGATGGCCGGCGCGCGCGAGTTCGAGCCAGTCGATGCGCGTGACCGTCATGTGGATCAGGCAGAAGTTTTCGTAGCCTTCGCCGGTGAGTGCGGCGCCGTCGACATGCGCGACTTCGGGCGACGCGACCGGCGTACCGGGCGGCAACGGCGCGCGATACAGCAGCAACGTATGCGGGCGGCTCGCTCGCCAGATCGCACGCCGTTGCGCTTCGTCGTCACAGATCGACGCAACGCCTTCCGCGCGAATCTGCACGAGCGCATCGAGATCGCCGGCGACGATCGAGATACGCGGATCGCGACGCAACTCCGCCACCTTCGCCGAACGCGCATCGGTATGAAACGACAGCACGCGCTCGGTGCGATTCACCTGACGCAATACGATCGTCCGGACCTTCGGCGCGCCATCGAGGCCGAGCGTCGCCGCCTGCAACATCGTGAACGGCGAGCGCGACACGCGCACGCCGGATTCGAGGCAGGACCACAGCCGGTCATAGGTTTGCGCGAGCGATTCGGAAGTCGAGTCGGACATGAGGCAGCGGCGATCGTCGGTGTGTCGATCGCGCAAGCTTAACCGTTCGTGTCGGCGACCGCTCGCATGCGATGCGCCGCCGCGCGTGCGCCGCTCAGTTGTAGCCGAGCACGACCGGCGCCGCATCGCCGGCATCGGTCGCCGGTTCCGCGCCGAAGCGGCCGAGCACGTCGGCCACATATTGCGGCCCCGCGCCGATCTGCGTCGAGCGATGCGTGGCCGGCCGTTCTTCTCCGGCGGCCGATGCTGCGCCCGTCGATGTCGTTTCGTTGACGGTGATCGTCATGTCGATGTCTCCTCACGCGGCCAACGCCGCACCATACGCGCGCACGAGGCGCGCGACGCCTTCCCCGATCGCATCGACGTCCGGCGCGGCGAACGACAGGCGCAGCGACGCTGCGTCGACGTTGTCCGCGAAGAACGCCTTGCCGGGCACGAACACGATCCTGTTGGCGATCGCCTGCTGCAGCAGCACGTCCGACGGCACCGCGCCGATCCGCGCCCACACGAACATCCCGCCTTCGGGACGATGGAATGCGATCGCATCGCCGAAACCGTCGCGCAGCGCGTCGCACATCGCGTCGCATTTGCGCCGGTACGCGGCCGCGATGCGCGGCAGATGGCGTTCGAGCGCGCCGTCGGCCAGGTATTCGGCGGCGGTGGCCTGCGTCCACGGCGCGCTGCACAGATCGACCGTCTGCTTCGCGATCACGCAGCGCCGCGCGATTTCGGCCGGCGCGATCGTCCAGCCCACGCGCAGCCCCGGCGCGACGATCTTCGACAGGCTCGCGAAATGCACGATCCAGTCGCGTGCGCCGTCCACTTCGGCGGCCAGCGCGAGCATCGACGGCACGGCTTCGCCCGCGAAACGCAGGTCGCCGTACGGATCGTCCTCGACGATCAGGAAACGGTATTGCACCGCGAGACGCAGCAGCTTCAGCCGGCGTTCGCGCGTGAGCGTCGCACCTGTCGGGTTCGCGAAGGTCGGGACCGTGTAGAGCAGCTTCGGCTGCGCGATCGCGCCGGACGCGAGTCCTTCGCCGAGACGATCGACGTCGAGCCCTTCGCCGTCGACGGGGATCGTCACGATGCGCGCCTGTTGCAAGCGCATCGCCTGCAGCGTGGCCGGGTAGGCCGGCTGTTCGGTCAGCACGACGTCGCCGGGCGACACCATCACGCGCAGCAGCAGGTCGAGCCCTTGCTGCGACCCGGTCGTGACGAGCAGCTCGGCCGGCGTACAGGCGACGCCGCGCCGCGCCATCAGCGCGATCAGTTGCTGCTTCAGTTCGGCGAGGCCGTCGGTCGGGCCGTATTGCAGGCAGCGAACGGGCTGCGCGTATGCGCGTTCGGCGGCCGCATTCAGACCGTCGACATCGAACAGGTCGCTGGCCGGGTAACCGCCCGCGAAGGAAATCATGCCCGGTTCGGACAGGTACTTGAACAACTCGCGGATCGGCGAGCCGGCAGGGTTTTGGAATGAGGGCGTGAACGCGTACATGTCGTCGTGAGCGGGTGGGCACGGCCGGCCGGGATAGCCGCCGCGTGCCGGCCGCCAAGGCGCTTCTGGCGCCGCGGCGGTGAATTCGAGCCACGATTGTCGATAGTCATTAAGGGCTCGGCAAACGATATCTATGCACTAGGTCTTGCGGTTTGGTCATCAAATGGGGGGCGGCGGGCGTTCGATCCGGCGGCGGGCATTGCCGACGCTCACGCGACGCGCCGATCACGCATTCCCGCGCACGTCCTGCATCGCGGCTTCCGCCGCCTGGATTCCCGAAAACATCGCCGTGGGCACGCCATACCCCGGGAACGTCGTTTGTCCTCCGAGATAGAGGCCGCGCAGCCCTGCCCGATGCGGAAAGAATTTGTCGGGCGCCGTACCCGGGGCAACGCCGTACAGCGCGCCTTCGTACACATGCCGTTCGCTCGCGAAATCCCGCGGATCCGCCACGCGGACGGTTTCGACGCACAGGCCGGGAAAATGCGCCTGTATCGCGGTGAGATAGTCGTCGACCGCAGCCTGTGTCATCGCGCGCGTCCACTCCGATACGGAGCGGATACCCGTCGCCGGCGCATACAGTTCCAGCACCGCCTTGCCGTTCGGCGCAAGCTCCGGCAACACCAGCGACGGACAGGTATAGGCGAGCCAGTGCGGTATGCCTGGAGTCGATACATGCAGCGCCGCCTGCTGCCGCATCGCGGGCACATGATTGGTCATGAACCCGCGTGGCAGTCTGGCGCCCGAGCAACCGACCTGAATCGAAATCGCCCGATGCGACAGTGGCGCCGTGCGCGCCCTGTGCGCGAGCCGCCGTGGCACCGCGCGGTCGGGCAACAGGTGCTGAACCACTTCGAAACCCGAACAGGTCGCCACGACGCAATCGGTCGAAATGCGCTCGCCGTCAGTCAGCACGATACCGCGGACCGCCCCGTTCTCCACGACGATTTCGCGTACATGGGCGCCGAACCGGATCGGCACCGAGCGCCTGGACAGCTCGCGCGTCATCGCCGAACTGATCGCGCCCATGCCTGCACGCGGCAGATGGAATCCCTCCTCCAGCATGGCAATGAGGCCGATGATCTGCGTCGCCGGAAGGCGGTCGGGGCCTTGCCCGGTGTAGAGCAGGGTCGACGCAACCGCCGACTGCAGGTCAGCATCGGCAAAGTGCGCCTCGATCAGACGGCTGGCATGCCCGCTCATGCGGGGCAGGTAACGCCATAGCTTGCTCAACGTCCGTAGTAGCGAAGGCTCGTACGGCAACACTTCATCGACCAGCGTGCGGTAGGCGGGCCCCCATTGCTGCCGGAGCCTGCCGAGGCCGTCGCGCAGTTGCCGTGTCCTCGAATCCGCGCGATCGCCTTCCACATACGACGTGTCGGCACTGGACAGATGAACGGCCGTTCCATTGTCCAGATGCGTGACGTGCGGGCGCTCGATGGCCACCATCGGCACCTCGCGATCGAAGTCGAGGCCGAGACGCCGGAAAGACGCGCGAATCAGCGACGGCACCGCGACATACATCGCGCCGTTGTTGAACGTGAAGCCGTCAGCCGTCGTGGTCGAACAGCAGCCGCCTGCTTCGTCCGATGCCTCCACGATGACGACAGGCCTGTCAGTGCGCGCCAGCATCAGCGCAGCAGCCAGGCCGGCGAGGCCGGCGCCGATGACGACGGCGGGCCGCTCGTCATTGCTCGCCATACGATCCCTCACGCAACGATTCGCGAGCGCCCGGAAACGTATGATTCACGCGCCAGTTGCCGTCCTTCCGGATCAGCCGGACCGAATTGAGGCCCAGCGGATCGGGCGCAATCCCCCGCATGCGCGACCACATCTCGACCCAGACCGGCGTGCACGTCACGGCGATCACGTATGGATCGTCCGGCCCGCCGGGAAACCACGTCAGCAGCGACTCTTTCCAGATGCGTCGTTTCAACGCGGAGTCGGCGGAAACCGCCGGAGCGGTTCCGAGCGTCACGTATCCACGGTCGGCCATGCTGAGGAAGGACAGACTGATCGCACTTCCCCGGCTGATCTCCAGCGCCTTGCGCGTTCTCGAGTCGGTCATGAAACGAATCGTGAGGTCGCTTCCGATTTCCAGGATCTCGACGACCCTAGCGTTGATCTGACCGGCGGCGTCGCTCGAAGACACGAAACAGAGCGCGCAATGACTGACGATTTCATGGGCGTGTTGAAAGAGCTGGTCGGCATTCATGGTGATGTTGGACAGCGTTTCGTTTCGGGAAACTTCTCTAAAACCATGGAAATCCGGCAATCGGGCGTGCGCCGACGCCGCTTTCACGAAAGCGGCTGGCGGATGACCATGTCTCGACGCTCACTTTCGTCGAATCAACGGATGTGACCGCATGCAGTCCCGCGCCAAGCGCGAACACGGCCACGAAAACCCAGCTCAAGCGCGTTCCGGCAAACAGCACCGGCTGCGCAATCGCCCTCAGCAACCAGAATCCGGTTCCCGCCAGCGCGAGCGGGCCTCGGGTTCGCGTTTCGGTCAGGAAGAGCGACACCGCATAGACAATGAACACGTAACTCAACATCACGTTGAGGGTCTGGGTGATGCCCCGATTGAGTCTCCCGCTTTTCTCGAGAGATATTGGCCAGTTGAACCAGCGCCAGAAGGTCACATGGAACAACGCGAAGCCAAGGTCATACATCGCGCTGAGCAAGGGCGATAGCGTGTGATGCATCGACGTCGATCCAATGGTGGGTGTTGAACATCGAAGGTCCCGCTTGGCGTCGGCCTGTCATGGCTGTCGACCGGCTATACAGGAAACCTCCCGATGCACTACGGGCAACTGTATACGTCGTGCATTATTTTGGCAATACGTGTCGGCAACGTTCTCCCGCTTTTCGATGCAAGCCGTTTCGCCGGACGTGGCGCGGCCTCACGGTCATTGCGGCCGTGATAGTGGTTGAAGATGCCTATGGGTATGAGTTGCGACGCGCGGGCAACGGCCACGCGAAGCCAGGATGTGGTCCGCCCCGCCTCAACGCGATGACCGCCCCGGAAACGGAAACGTGCTCAGCGAAGCCAAATCGGAATTCTCGCCGCAACCCGATCGAGCGTGGTGGGAGGCATCGAGATCGATCGCATGCCGTCATATCGATCCGACGCATCGAAGTAGATCAACTTGCCATCGCGAATCTCGATCGGCTCGTAGCCCGGTCGGCCGCCCCAGAAAACGAATGACAACCTGGTGGCCAACGTCGATCCGTGAGCATCGGCTACGACGATTTTGACCTGCTCATTTTGATCCGCGAAAAGGCCATCGCCGCGGCCACCGCTTCCGCAGATGTTCACGATGTAGGTCGTGCCGTCGACTTGTTTGATACCGCCATTCAGCTTGGCGTTGTAATTGAAGCGCCGGCAATCGGTATCGTCGGTCATGATCCCGCGAAAGCCGAACACGTAGGCTAACGTCAAAAAGCCGAGCGTGACGATCGCCAGGCCTACGCGCCTCACCCGGCTGAAACGGTTGAAATTTCTGACAAACCGGTACAGATAGAGCACGAAGATGAACGACGTGATGGCGAAGATCGCTCCCTTCGTATTCAAGAGCGAAAAAAGCGTGATCGCGTTCCTCACGTCGAGCGGCACGAACAGCCAGCCGATTGCGACAATCAGGCAGATAGCGACCATGGAGGAGGCCACCTTGAGGGCGGTCATGGCTGCCTTCACTGCTCGGCTGGAATGGTTCTGCATAGGGTGTCGATTTTCAACATGATCGGCTTGTCCAGTTTGATGAGTTTGAGCTTACTGTAGACCATGAAGTCGCCGCCACGATTATGCACCGACCTCCAGTCCCGGTACGTCCTGTTATGCACCGGCCAGTAGACATCCTTCGCCAAAAATTTCCGAAAGAGTCCGGTTCGCTTGTCGATCGGCTTATTGATCTCTTCTCCCTTGGGGAGATAACGCCACTCCTCAATGTTCGAGTTTCCAACGTTCAATTTGCTGCTCTTGAAAAAATCGTTGACTGCCGCCGCGTAAGACAAAACCATACCGTTCTTGTTCCAGTGACCGAGATACTGGCTCTTGGAAGGCGAATCGTCGTTGAATGAGTAGCTATCCTTGATGTAGACATAGACGTGGGTAATCTGCGCCACCGGTTCGAGACAGAATATCTTGCTTTTGCCTTCGTACCTGTAATAGCGCTCGCCAGCAACGGTTGCCTTCCCAATGGCAGCGTAGATGTTGAAGTTCGCCAGGGCGCCAGTCAGATCGGTCATCGCGATACCGTCGAGCGTATCGATGGAGGATACCGGTTGAAATTGGAACCCCCACGCGATGTGAAACTGGAGCGGATCCTTGAGAAAGGGTGCGGTGTCGACAACGATACCTGCCCCGTTCAACTGTCCTATCGAGAAACTCTTTTCGATCAAGGGCACCAGGATTCTCGTGGCTACTCGTACAGCTTTCTGCGTGTAAATCGCTTGCCGGACGAGTTGCTTTAATTGCCCCGAGGCACCGCGAAATTTCAATACCCAGTCCAGGGTAACCGTCGTGTCGTCGAACGGCTGTACAGAGTTGGGATCGTTGTTGTAGACATGCTTGGGGCTGGCGAACCATTCTCGCGCCAACTTGGCCGAAATGGGCCAACCCATTTTCTCCATCGCTTTGGGAATGTCCTGCAGATCAAACTTGGGCAGCTTGTCGACTTGCTCGGCATCTTGAGCCTGATCGCTCGGCTGTGGCTTGGCGGCCGGCTTGGCCCGTGCTGGAACAGGGGTGGGCGGTTTCTGCGGTGCGACCGGAGCGGCTACCTTGGACGGAGATGGGGGTGGCTGCTCGTTTGGCGCAAGCCTGGCAAACGAAATCTTTTGCTGCGTGTCGATGGGAACGCACCCGACGACGCCCGAGTAGCATTTCCAATGCTTTCCGGAATATAGAAGTCGAGGCTCCATCTGGTAATACGGGATTTTCTTGACAACGGGCATGGGCGGATAGCGACTCTGAATGAAAACGCGCTAACGTAATCGAACCCCATGCAGTCCCGCAATAGCAATGAAAACAACTGTTAAATCGATTGTTGCGGAATAAAACCGTGAAACCTTGGACAATAACTATAGGGAAATTGATACAGGAGGTTTTGTCTCAGGTGTTCTGACCGGCTTGATTTCTTCGGGCCATTTCAGTCTTGGAGAACTGCCTCGGTGAACGGTTGCTTCAGGCGAACGATACTGCCCGCTTGAACTCGTCGGGACGTCAGGTACGCCACGCTTGAGCCGAAGGAGCGGGCAGTAGGATCAGTATTCGGCATGGGCGCACCATTCGACATCCTGACCAGATCTTGGTGCGGTCGGATCCGGCGACCGGTACATCGAGTGAAAATCGCCATCGGTCGGCACACGGATATCCATGATCGATTACAGCCTCCAGCAGCCGCTCGGATTTGATCTTTCAACGGTGGTTCATGGCCAAATGCCGACAAACGGAGGCGCGTCCGTAGCCGCCCCTCCCCCAGCGATCAATCAGCCCGTCACCCTCGATTAGCCTCGATCACGGTCAACGCAGCCATATTCACGATCCGCCGCACGGTTGCGCTGGACGTAAGAATGTTCACCGGCGCATTGACGCCGAGCAAGAACGGCCCCACCGCCACATTGCTCCCCGCTTCCGTCTTGAGCAGGTTGTACGCGATGTTGCCGGCATCCACGTTCGGACAGACCAGCAAATTCGCCGCCCCCTTCAACGGCGACATCGGCAGCAGCTTCGCCCGCAGCCCTTCATCGAGCGCGCAGTCGCCATGCATCTCGCCATCCGCCTCGATATCCGGCGCCTGCTCCCGCACGATCTCCAGCGCCCGGCGCATCTTCACGCCGGAAGCCGCACTCCCCGACCCGAAATTCGACCGCGACAGCAGCGCCACCTTCGGCGTCAGATTCAGCCATTCCATCTGCCGCGCCGCCGCGATCGTGAATTCCGCGATCTGCTCCGCATCCGGGTTGTCGTTCACGTGCGTATCCACCAGCGCGACCGTCCGCTGATCGAGCAACAGGATGTTCATCGCCGCGTACGTCGACGCACCGGGCTTCTTGCCGATCACTTCGTCCACGAACCGCAGGTGATTGTGATACTCGCCCACCGTCCCGCAGATCATCCCGTCCGCGTCGCCGAGCTGCACCATCATCGCGCCGATCAGCGTCAGGCGGCGGCGCATCTCCACGCGCGCCATTTCCTTCGAAATACCGTCGCGGCAACGCAGTTCCCAATACTTCGTCCAGTACTGCGGGAAGCGCTCGTCGTATTCCGGATTGGTTACTTCGACGTCCTGACCGAGCCGCAAGCGCAGGCCGAACCGCTCGATGCGCGCGAGCAGCACCTCCGGACGCCCGACCAGAATCGGCCGCGCAAGCTTCTCGTCGACGATGACCTGCACCGCACGCAGCACGCGCTCGTCCTCGCCTTCGGTGAATACGATCCGCGCCTTGCCGCCGTCGCGCACGAGCTGGCGCGCGGTCGCGAACAGCGGCTTCATGAACGCGCCCGAGTGATAGACGAATTGCTGCAACTGCTCGACGTACGCATCGAGATTCGCGAGCGGACGCGTCGCCACGCCGCCTTCCATCGCCGCCTTCGCCACGGCCGGCGCGATCCGCACGATCAGGCGCGGGTCGAACGGCTTCGGAATCAGGTATTGCGGGCCGAACGACACGTCGTATGCACCGTAGGCCGCCGCGACGACTTCGTTCTGCTCTTCCTCGGCCAGCCCCGCGATCGCGTGCACCGCGGCGATCTCCATCTCGCGCGTGATCGTCGTCGCACCCACGTCCAGCGCGCCGCGGAAAATGTACGGGAAGCACAGGACGTTGTTGACCTGGTTCGGGTAGTCCGAGCGGCCCGTCGCGATGACGACGTCGTCGCGCGTCTCGTGCGCGAGTTCCGGGAAGATTTCCGGTGTCGGGTTGGCCAGCGCGAGAATCAGCGGGCGCGCCGCCATTTGCTTCAGCATCTCCGCCGTGAGAATGCCGCCCACCGACAGCCCCAGGAACACATCCGCGCCGCCGATCACGTCGGCGAGCTTGCGCGCATCGGTTTCCTGCGCGAAGCGCGACTTGGCCGGGTCCATCAACGCGGTACGGCCGCGATAGACGACGCCTTCGATGTCGGTCACCCAGACGTTTTCCACGGGCAGCCCGAGGTCGACCAGCAGGTCCAGGCACGCGAGCGCGGCCGCGCCGGCGCCCGACGTCACGACCTTCACTTCCTTGATCGACTTCCCGACGACCTTCAGCCCGTTGATGAACGCGGCGGAAACGGTAATGGCCGTGCCGTGCTGATCGTCGTGGAAGACCGGAATCTTCATGCGTTCGCGCAGCTTCTGCTCGACGGTGAAGCATTCCGGCGCCTTGATGTCCTCGAGGTTGATGCCGCCGAACGTGGGCTCGAGGCCGGCAATGATGTCGACCAGCTTGTCCGGATCGGTCTCGTTGATCTCGATGTCGAACACGTCGATCCCGGCGAACTTCTTGAACAGGACGGCCTTGCCCTCCATCACCGGCTTCGACGCGAGCGGCCCGATGTTGCCGAGACCGAGCACGGCGGTGCCGTTCGTGATCACGCCGACGAGATTGCCGCGGCTCGTGAAGCGGTGCGCCTGCAGCGGATCGGCGGCGATCGACTCGCACACGCTCGCCACGCCGGGCGTATAGGCCAGCGCCAGATCGCGCTGGGTCACCAGCGGCTTGCTCGCCACGACCGAGATTTTCCCGGGGGTCGGAAACTCGTGATAGTCGAACGCGGCCTGCTGCTGTGTCTCTGTCTGTTTCATGTTGGGGTCCCGGCGTGGGCGCCAGGCCAGTCCCGGCGCGATCCATGAAGGGGATTCTAGGGATCTGCCATAACGTGATGATTCTGTTTTAATATCGGTCCATCACTTTTTCATGATGAATGCATGACCAGTCAATGAATTTTGACGCGAACGACGTGGTCAGGCGGCTCGGCGCTCGTCTGAAGATCCGGCATCTGGTGCTGTTGTTGCAGATCCAGCAGCACGGATCGCTGACGCGCGTCGCCGAGCACATGGCGAGCAGCCAGCCGGCCGTGACGAACGCGCTGTCCGAGCTGGAGAGCATGTTCGGCACGCCGCTGTTCGAGCGCTCGTCGCGCGGCATGCGGCCCACCGCGCTCGGCGCGGTCGTGCTCGAACGGGCGAAGGCGATGATCAAGGATCTCGACCACCTCGCTCGCGAGATGGAGGCCGTCGCCGCCGGGCATGCGGCCCATCTGCACATCGGCGTGATTCCGTTCATCTCCGGCCAGATGCTGTCGGCCGCGCTGAAGCGGCTGCAAGCGCGCATGGAGCGACGCCTGACCGTCACGATTCACGAAGGCACCAGCGATCAGTTGCTGCTGCAACTCCGCGATCACAGCGTCGACATCGTGATCGGGCGTGCGTCGTCGGCGATCGATCTCGGGCAGGTTTCGTTCGAAGTGCTGTATCAGCAGCAGCCGCGCATGATCGCGAGCCGGCGGCTGGCGGCGAAGCTCGCCCGCACGCCGCTGGACTGGCACAAGCTGCACGCGCTCGACTGGATTCTCGGCGCGCCGCATACGCCGATGCGCGAACAGGTGACCGACCTGTTCCTGTCGGCCGGCATCGCGCCGCCCGTGCCGATCGTCGAAAGCTACTCGTCGAAGCTGATCGGCGAAATGATCGCGTCGAGCGACGAGGCCGTGTCGATCGTGCCGGCCGATATCGCGGAAGAACTCGTGCGGATCGCCGGCGTGGCGATCGTGCCGTATTCGCTGGTATGGACGCTGCCGCCCATCGCGCTGTTCACGCGCTCCGCCGATTCGCAGTCGCCCGCGCGCGATCTGCTCGTCGATGCGCTGCGTGCGGTATGCAAGGAGACGTACGGGGACGCGCAGCGATAACCGCGTTACTTGCCCGCCGAAAGGCGACGCAGGATTTCCGCGCGCTCGGCGGCCAGCACGTGGTCCGAGCCCTCGCCTCTGTCGTAGCGTTTGCTCGTGCGATAAGAAAAGCGCTTCGCGTATTGATGGGCGGCAGGGTCGAACACCCATGCGTCGACTTCGAAGAAGTGCTTGTCGAAATGCACTTCGCCCTCTTGCCACTCGGCGTCCGCGCGGACAAACAGCGGATACGGCGACACCTCCGGCAAGTCCCACATCGCGCGATCGGCCATCTCCGTCTGCGTGACCTTCGGCATCAGGTTCTCGATCTTGCCGTTCGCACCGACGCGCAGCACCGCCACGCGCTCCAGCATCCCGCTGCCGCCACCCGAGAACATTCCGGAGAAGAACACCCACGAACCGCCGGACGCAATCGGCAACCGCTCGGACCGTGGATTCAGGCCGAACTGGTACAGCGCCTTCGAAGAATGGGGAAGCGGCGCCGGCGGCATCTCGAAGCACGGCGCACGGTCGGGCAGCACGCAGAGCTTCACGCCGGAGAGCGGAAGCCCGTCGCCGTCGAGCTTGCCTTCCGCCTGCGTGAAGCGCGGGAATGCAGTTTCGCGGGGCGCTGCCTGAACGCAGGCAATGCCGACGAACGCGATGCTTGCGATCGCCGCGAGCGTTTTACCGATCCAGCGCATCACCCCTCCGCCCGATGACACACCGCCTCGATATTGTGTCCATCCGGACCGATGACGAACGCCGCGTAGTAGTTCGCGTGATAATGCGGCCGCAGCCCGGGCGCGCCATTGTCTTTCCCACCGGCCTCCAGCGCCGCGCGATGGAACGCATCGACTTGCTGCCGCGTGTCGGCCACGAACGCGATGTGGAGATGCGCCGGTTTCTCGTCGGTCGGGAACAAACACAGCGAAGACTTGCTGGGCAGTCCGATCTCGATCCCGCACGACGGCTCGCGTTCCCCGACGATTTCGGCTCCCAGCGGTTCGAGCGCCTTGAGGAAAAACGCCTTGCTGGCGGCGTAGTCGCTGACGCCGAATTTGACGTGGTCAAACATGAGTCCTCCCCGATGGATGGATCAGTCAGCATGTTGATGCGATGTCGCGATGACCGCAACGGTGTCACATGCGGTGGTGGTCCGTTACCAGCTCAAACGACCCGTTTGAGACGTCCGGGGCATTTGAAAGCGGACTGACAAAATCACTCCGACACCCGGATCAGTCGACAATGAAAAGTTTCGCCCCCGTCCGGGTGTAGGACCGATGTGGCTCCGCGTTGTCGCCAACCTGGTAGCTCATGCCCGCCGTCAAAACGAACTTCCGCCCGTCCTCGAGCGTCGTTTCCAGTTCGCCTTCCATACAGAAAAGAACATGCCCTTTTTGGCACCAGTGATCGGCGAGGTAGCCGGGCGTGTATTCCACCATCCGCACACGGATCCGATTCGGCCCTTCACCAAAGAACCGCGTGCGCCAATAAGCGACTCCGGTTTCTCCTCGATGTTCCGTTCGTTCGATTTCGGCCCAGTCGGTCGTGCCAAAGGCAAACGCATCCATTTTCATACTGTCGCTTCCTGTATCAGGTCGGGCTTTCGTGCCGGGGTCGATCCGCCGTCGCGATCCATGCAATCCGTTCGCATCTGATCGCCTTGGGACATCAAAGACTATTCCACAATTGCCGATCAGAATGTTGACGATCTACGTCATCGAATTGCGCGTCGTTTCTTGACCGCATATGGAAATTCGCCGGTCAGCCTGATTGAAGGTTGGCTACGCAATCGCTGATTGCCCGTGCGAACTGCGGATTGGATAAATCGATACCGACACGCGCTAGCGAAAGTAACAATTGCTCGACGCCTTCAACAACCCCTACGATGCGTCCGTTTTCGACGCCATCGTTCGTTTCCCCGTTGAGTCTGGGCCGCCATCCCGCCACATCGCGCCACGCGTCGGTTATCGACGAGGCGGCACGACTGCACGCTCCATGAGTACTCAGCTTGATTGTCGCGCCGACGCGATGCCGGCAAGCCACTCGGGAAAACTCCCCGCGACACGCTCGCGCCGCGCATCATCATGCCAGACCCGAATCACTTGACCGGCGACGCCGCCTTCAGCGGGATCGAGGTCGATACACAAGTGATTGCCACTGCCGTCGTGGGTGAACGGAATCCACTTCAGGTTGTACCAGTCGTCGGCGATGCCGGGATCCGGCTCTGATGTCATGCCGTCAAAATCGCCGCCGTCCACGAGACCTTTCCAGATGCGCCATTGCGCGAGGATCTCGTGAACGCTCAGCAGCGCATCGCTTCCGCAAAACGCATCGCCCAATGCCGTCTGGCCATTGTGAATGCGCAGACTGTCGATGAAAACGTCGGGCAGCGTCGTACCCAGCGCGACCTGCAATGCATCGATGTCATCGTCGGACGCGGGTCCGTTGAGTCCGCCCGGCACGCGTGACGCATCGGCGGCGAACGCTGCGTCGATCCGCTGCCATGTTTCGCGAAGGTCGATAGTGCGTGCGTCGTCGATCGCGTGGGCGGCCACGCGGGTGTCGACCGCCGGCAACGCTTGTTCGGCTCCCTCGGCGGATGTCGCCGTGACATGGCGCGGTGGCTCGCTGGCAAGGCCGCGATCGAGACGCAGGAACAGCACGGACGAACCTGCCGCCATCGGATCGTTCGCCGCGGGGATCGCGACGAGCACATCGGCATGGACGACACCACCGATCGACCCGTCATCTTCGGCCGGCAGCAGGCGAACGACCGGGTTACCATCGACGCCGCGGTGCAGATTGCCCCATCGCATCGCGTTCAGTCGAGCATCGCGCTCGACGCTGTGGTCAATGATGCCGGCTTCCCAATGGGGCCCCGGTGTTGCGGCGTGCTCGAGCAAATCGAGCACGCGCGGCATGATCGCGTGCATCAGCATAGCGACCGCGTTCGTGTGGCCCGGCAGGTTGATCAGCGTGGCCTGATCGTAGCTGGTCATGACCGTCATCCCGCTCTGCGTACCGTCCGGCCGCGTGAACGTGAGCGTGGTTTTCTTCGGCGGCGAGCGATCGTCGCTGCGTCCGAAGTTGAAACGATCCGCCGGTGTTTGCCGGATCTCGACGGTCGCGTCGTCGCGCGAATACACCGGTTGCGCATTCAGTCCGACATCCCGGAAGGGCGGCTTGGCAGGCAATCCGGCTCCGACGATCAGGTCATAACGTTGCGCGAGCTCGGCGAGCTTCTTCCTGAATGCGTACTCGTTCTGTTGCACCTCGAGCGGCGACAGCGCCATGTCTGGAGGCTCGATGTATTCGACCGAGTGGACTTCGTATCCCCAGCGCTGCAGTACCGCACGGATATACGGTCCGCTCGTGTCGGGCCGCTGCCAGCGTTCGCGAGCAATTCCGGGCGCGCGCTGTTCATATCCGACGATCACCACGCCGATGCGCGGCCGTTTGGTGACCTCGATATCGCGAACGCCTGCCGCTATCAGCGCGATCCGCCGTTCGGCCGTTATCCGGCTGCCCTTGGGCAGGAGCAGACTGCCTTGTCGATATTCGCTTCCGGGAGCGATGACGTGTTGTCCGGCGGATAGCGGCGCATGCAACAGCAGGAAAGACCGGGCGCCGCGATGCGTAATTTCAACGTTGCCTTTCGGGACGACGGTGTCGGCGTTTTCCGGCAGTGCAAAATACGGAGGAACATCGACCGCACACCGCGCGCCGATTGCGCGAGCCGCCGGACTGCCCGCTGGCGAAGCCAGTGCGCGTCGGCTGAACTCGAAATCGAGTTCGGCGGGCGCACTATGCGTCGCGTGTACGGTATCGGATGCGCGCAACGCATAGCCTTCGATCGCAGCGAGCGGAACGGGCGGGACATTCTCCAGCGCGAAAACGTCGGCCGCCGTCACACGCGTCAGCGCATCCTCGACCGGCACTGTCTCGGATTGCATCGCGCCCGGCACGACGCGTCGACAGCGTTCATAGGGCTGGTTGAGCCAGAAAGGGAAATTCTCGTGATCGCTCATGTGGTGAATGTTTTCATGCCGCGGTTTGGGGTCACCCGCGAACCGCGGCAACGGTACGGTTTTCCTTTTCCCCAGCGGCTCAACGTTTTGCGGCAGGCTGCTGAGATCCGACGTCGACGTAGAAATTCTCTTGGTCGAGCACGCGCTGGTTCAAATAGAAATTGCCGAGAAAAGCGCCCGCGCGTCGATTATCGCTGGCATCGATACCCTTGACCGATACTTCCGGGTCACTCGATGCACCCTGCTCGGTCGACGCAAACGGATACTCGTCGCAATCGCAATCGGTTGGCGTTTCGTCCGGATCGCCGGTGAACGTGCACTGACCGTTCACCGAGCCGTATTTCGCAACGCATTGCTTCTTGGATGCATCCCGATTGTCGCGCCGAAGCGTTGCGTCGCGCGTGCGTGTCAGCGGCCGGGACTCCCAAGTATCGGGAAAAATCGTGCCGTCTCCCTTCGGCACGAACTTGCCGGGCCGCCCGGCCGCTTGCGCTTCGCGAATATGGATCGCCGATTCATCGACGTCGGGATTCGTGGCGACGATGGTACGGAGAACCGCCGGTGCGTCCGCGTAGACACATCCTTGCGAGTTGCTCTTGACGAGCGCGACGTCGCATCGAATGTCGGGAATATAACCCACACCCGCGTACGGACTCACGCTTGCTCCGTTCTCGAACGAGTCCCCCGACTTCGCGACCCGATACTCGAGCGTCGGACTGAACCTGAGCGGGTTATTGGCTCCCATGTTCGGCGTAACCATCACCGATATCTCGTTGGACAATCCGCCGAGGGCAAGCGGCACGCCGGCATTGGGCGCAACCGTGCAATCCGATCCGCATTCGACGACGGGCTTGATCATCAGGCCGCCCGGATTGCCGGAAATGACGCGGGTGCGAAATCGGAACTTCAATGGCCACGCAAGCTGATTCGACGGATTGTCGGAATACGCGTAGGCCTCGATAGCCACTCGCCCGATTTCATTGTTTTGATTGTCCTTCGCGACATATTCGAGCGGGACCGTTTTTTGGCAATAACTGCTTCGACTCAATAGCGAGTCCCTGGTCGGTTCGGTCCGGACTGTCGTGCAAATGGGAGAAACATCCGTCGCACTTTCCGCATGAGCCGGCATCGCCGTCGCAAGCACAATCGCACCGGCAAAAAGCATTCGATGAATCACATCCCCTCCTGATTATTTCATTAATCGAAATGACCAATTCCACCGCAAGTCAATTTAAATTAACATTTAAATGAAATGCAACTGTCAATTTCGTCAGGAGGATGTAAATTATCGATGCAACCAAACAATCATTGTTTTATTTTTATAAATAAAATTACCCATAAAACCCTACAAACCGAATTTTCCATGTCACGTCGACTAAATCAATCCTGCGCGCGAAGCCCATATCGCATAATCGAATCCGTATACGATGCAACCGACCTCGGCATGCCGAAAAATTGAATGCTGCCGCCGGCGCCACAGCCCTACGGATGAAAAGTCTCGCCCCGCTTCAGCATGTCGATGAATTCCGCGATCTTTCGCGCCCGTGTTTCCGGCTTCTTCGCGTTCTGTATCCGAAACAGGATCGCATAGCGATTACGGCTGTTCAGCGTCGCAAAAAACTTCCCGGCTTTCGGATTGGCATCCAAAGCCGCCTGCAAGTCGTCCGGCACGGTCGAGTTGCCGGCCGACGTATAGGCCGCCTCCCAGCGGCCGTCCTTCCTCGCCTTTTCGATTTCTTCCATGCCGGCCGCGCGCATCCTGCCGGCGGCGATCAGCGCTTCGGCCTTGTCCTTGTTGAGCTTGGACCAGATGCTTTTCGCCGATCGCGGGGTGAAACGCTGCAACCAGTATTGCTCGCTGTCGGCCTTCTTTTGGCCATCGATCCAGCCGTGACAGAGGGCGCTTTCCACCGCCTCTTCGTAGGTGACGGTTCGCTGCCCCGCGCCTTTTTTCGCGAGCCGCAGCCATACGCCGGTCGACGCGCCGCCGTTTTTTTCCAGCCAGCTTTCCCATTCGGCTTGACTGGCAAACGTCAGCGCGCCTTCGGTCATGTCACGCCCCTGAATGGTCGGGTTTTCAACGATCCGGAAGCCGCCGCGCGACGAACGCGCGGCAGCCGCCGGCGCAGCCCGTTGCGCACGACCGCCTCAAAGAATCCGGTTCAACGCATCGGCAAACCGCTTCACCGCGCCGTCGACATCGTGCAGCTTGTCGAGACCGAACAACCCGAGCCGGAACGTCTTGAAGTCCTCCGGCTCGTCGCATTGCAACGGCACGCCCGCCGCGATCTGCAAACCGACGTCGGCGAATTTCTTTCCGGTGCGGATACCGTCATCGTCCGTGTAGCTCACCACGACGCCCGGCGCCTCGAATCCTGCCGCGGCCACGCTCCTGAACCCCTTCTCCGTCAGCAGCGCGCGAATGCGCTCGCCGAGCTCGAGCTGTTCCGCCTTCACCTTGTCGAAACCGTATGCATCGGTTTCCTTCATCACGTCGCGCAGCGTCGTGAGGCTGTCCGTGGGCATCGTCGCGTGATACGCGAACCCGCCGCCCTCGTACGCTTCCATGATCTGCAGCCACTTGCGCAGATCGCACGCGAAGCTGGTGCTGGTCGTCGCATCGATGCGCTCGCGCGCGAGCGGGCTCAACATGACCATCGCGCAACACGGCGATGCACTCCAACCCTTTTGCGGCGCGCTGATCAGGATGTCGACGCCGCTCGCCTGCATGTCGACCCACACGGTGCCCGACGCGATGCAATCCAGCACGAACATGCCGCCGACCGCATGCACGGCATCGGCCACCGCGCGCAGGTACGCATCGGGCAGCATCATGCCGGACGCGGTTTCGACGTGCGGCGCGAACACGAGATCGGGTTTGTTTTCCTTGATCGCGGCGACCACTTCGTCGATCGGCGCCGGCGCATAGGCGGCCTGCCTGCCGGCTTCGACCGGACGCGCCTTCAGCACCGTCGTTTCGGACGGGATACTGCCCATGTCGAAAATCTGCGACCAGCGGAAGCTGAACCAGCCGTTGCGGATGACGAGGCACTTCTTGTTCGTCGCGAACTGTCGCGCCACGGCTTCCATGCCGAACGTCCCGCTGCCCGGGACGATCGCGACCGACTTCGCGTTGTAGACTTTTTTCAGCGTGGCGGAGATGTCGCGCATGACGCCCTGGAAGCGCTGCGACATATGATTGACCGAGCGATCGGTGTACACCACCGAATATTCGAGGAGCCCCTCGCGGTCAACATCGGGAAGTAAACCTGGCATGCTCGCCTCCGGTGAAAGATGAACGATGGAATCGGGACAAGCCGCGTCTTCGATTCGATACTGCTCTGCACCAATGCAAATGCGTCATTTCCTCGACGAAAGCAGATTCTAACGAACGCCGCCGGCCGATTGGCGCATATTTTGTCGGCTGCCGGGCCGGGTGTTCGTCGCCGCGAGCCCGCGCCGCCCACATCGCCCCGCTCCGCGTACGGGTTAACGACGCGTGCGCCAGGCATCCCATAACATGTCGAACGGCCCCTTCACGACGGAAATTTCGATGACCTCCTCTCCCGCATCGTCACTGCAGTCGTCAACCGATCCCGCGCTCGCCGAGCGCATCGACGCCGTCCTGTCCCGCCAGCTCGACACGCAGCGCCTGGTCGGCGCGGTCGTCCTCGTCGCCCGCGACGGCGAACTCGTCTATCGCCGCGCGGCCGGGTTCGCGGACCGCGAATCGCGTACGCCGATGCGCGAGGACACGCTGTTCCGGCTCGCGTCGGTGACGAAGCCGATCGTCTCGGCGGCCGCGATGGCGCTCGTCGCGCAACGCAAGCTGTCGCTCGACGAGGACGTCACGCGCTGGCTGCCCGCGTTCCGTCCGGCACTCCCCGACGGCCGCGTGCCGACGATCACCGTGCGCCAGTTGCTCGTGCATACCGCCGGTCTCGACTATCGCTTCAACGAAACCGACGCAAACGGCCCCTACGCGCGCGCCGGCGTCTCCGACGGGCTCGATGGCGCATCGATCACGCTCGCCGAAAACCTGCGCCGGATCGCCAGCGTGCCGCTGCTGTTCGCACCCGGCACCCGCTGGAACTATTCGCTGTCGATCGACGTCGTGGGCGCGCTGATCGAGGCCGTCTGCGGCGTGCCGCTCGCCGACGCGGTCGATGCGCTCGTGCTGCGCCCGCTCGGCGCACGCGACACGGCCTTCGTCGCACGCGATCCCGCGCGGCTCGCCACGCCGTACGTCAACGACACGCCGCAGCCGCACCGGCTCGCCGAGAATGAGACGGTGCCCATCGTCGAAGGGTTCGTCGGCGTCACGTACTCGCCGTCGCGCGCGCTGAATGCACAAGCGTTCCCGTCGGGCGGCGCCGGAATGGTCGGCAGCGCCGGCGACGTGCTGACGGTGCTGGACACGCTGCGCGCGGGCGGCGGCGCGATCCTGCCCGCCGAGCTCGTCGACGAGATGGGCCGCGTGCAAACCGGCGATTTCGAATTGCCGGACCTGCCGGGCGCGGGCTTCGGAATCGGCTTCTCGGTGCTGCACGACCCGCAGGCGGCCGCGTCGCCGGAATCCGTCGGCACCTGGCGCTGGGGCGGCGTCTACGGCCATTCGTGGTTCGTCGACCGCGCACGCGGGCTCACCGTCGTGTCGCTGTCGAACACGCTTTACGAAGGCATGAACGGGCAGTACACGCTCGATCTGCGGGACGCGATTTACGGCGTCCAGTAGCGATCGGAATGGAAAAGGCCCGGCAAAGCCGGGCCCGTGTCGTTCCGCGCAGATCGATCGCTTCCTCGCGTCCAGCGCGGCGCATGACGTGTCACGACATCCATGAATCGACGTCACGCCGCTTCCGGCCGACCGCATCGCTATCGTGACCTGGCAAGCATCACGTACAAGCCCAAGCCGGTATAAAGAATGAACAAGACCGCAACGACCGTACAGGCAACACGCCCGCCCCCGCGCAGACGCGTTACACCGAAATACATCAACCCTGCTCCGACAAGCAGCCACAATGGCCAATAGCTGACACCCAGAATCAGCATCATGACCGGCCACGGTATATCGATGGCGATGTCGCTCATCCCGGCCCCCGTTGCTCGAGTAAAGATCGTGTGTCGAAACCTCCGCGATGTTGCCACATCCCGGCATCGGCGACATAGAGCACGGCGCGGCACGCCGACCATGAAAAAAGGCCCGACGCAGTCGGGCCAACGGGTTTGAGACACAAGGAGAATACCGCCCACCCCATACCGGGCGGTCACGCCGTGCTACACGACGTTCTTCTCGACGATCGGCCGGTTTTCGAGCACGCGCGCCCAGCCGAGCGACGACAGGTCGAGCGTGTCGTAACGCCCGCCCAGAATGAGTTCGCTGACGCCGCGCCCGGTCGCCGGCCCTTGCTGCAGCCCGTGGCCGCTGTAGCCGTTCGCGAACACGACGTTGTCGAGTTCGGGGTGGTAGCCGATGATCGCGTTGTGATCGAACACGTTGTACTCGTAGTAACCGGACCAGCAATTCTCGACGCGCAGCGCCTCGAATTCCGGCACGCGGTGCGCGAGCGTCGGCCAGATCACGTCGTCGAACAGCGCGTGATCGACTTCGTCGAGCGGCAGGTCGTCCGGGTCGCGATCCGGGCTCGGCGACGTGCCGCAGATATACGTCCGCCCTTCCGGCCGGAAATACACGCCGGTCGGGTCGATCAGCAGCGGGCAATCGGCGAGCTTCGCCGGCGACGATACGTTGAAGATGCTGCGCCGCCGCGCATACACGGGAATGTCGATGCCCATCATCGACGACAGCGTGCGCGTCCACGCGCCGGCCGCGTTGACCAGCGTGTCGCATGCGTAGCGCTCGCCGTCGCCCGTCACGACGTGCGTGATCCGGCGGCCGTCGCGCACGACGTCCTTCACGTCGGCGGCCACGTAGCGCGCGCCGAGCGCCTGCGCCTTCTTGCGCAGCGCCTGCACGAGCCCGTAGCCGTCGAACCAGCCTTCGCCGCTCGCGCCGTACGCGCCCGACACGAGATCGTCGACGTTGAGCCACGGAAACTTCGCGCGCAGCGCGGCGCCGTCCATCAGCCGGATATCGGCGCCGAGACGCGTCTGCAGCGCATGGTTCTCGCGCAGCGTCGCGTCGCCGGCCGGCGTCGCGAGGAACAGGTAACCGCCTTCGTGCAGATCGATCGACGGCCGGTTGCCGTCCACTTCGAGCCGTTCGCCGATCGTGCGCAGGAAGTCGATGCCGAACAGCGACATCTCGATCGACAGCGGCGTGGAGAACTGCTGGCGAATCGACGCGGCCGACAGCGCCGACGACGATCTCGCATAGGTGGGATCGCGTTCGATGACGGTCACGGCGACCGTGGGATCGGTGGCGCGCAGGAAATACGCGATCGAGCTGCCGATCACACCACCGCCGACGATGACGACTTGAGAACTCACGACTGACTCCGGTTGCACGTAAAAGGCTTGGGGCCGCTCACGCCGATGACGGGCTTGGCGCCGGCCTTCGCCGGCCGGCCGCGCCCGTGGTTGGTTCGTGCCGCGCCTCGCGCGGCGTCGCGCGGGCAGGCTTCGTCGACGATCGCTCCGGCTATTTCAGCACGTCCGGCATCGCCGCGAAAGCCCGCTCGCCCGTGTTGCGTTCAGTCCGCCGATTTCGTCGTGACGGGCTGCCACGCGGCGTTCTTCACTTCATACAGCGTCGAGCTCGGGTTCTTCAGGTCGCCCGTGTTCGTGAATGCGATCGTGCCCGTGATGCCGTCGTAGCGCGTGCCCTTCAGCGCACCGTTGAAATCGGCCGGCTTCGTCGAGTTCGCCTTCTGCATCGCGTTGATCGCGATCCACGTCGCGTCGTACGCGAACGGCGCATACGCGAGCATGTCGACGCCGTACTTCTGCTTGAATTTCGTTTCGAACAGCTTGCCCTTCGCGAGACGCGACAGCGGCTGCCCGTACTCCCACACCGCCGCGCCTTCGGCCGCGTTGCCGGCCAGCCGGATGAAGTTCGCGTTCATCACGCCGCCGCCCGCGAGGAACTGCGCGCGAATGCCGAGCTGGCGCATGCGCTTCACGAGCATCGCGGCCTGCGCGTCGAGGCCGCCGAAGAACACGAGGTCGGCATTCGTGCTCTTGATCTTCGTGAGCTGCGCGCTGAAGTCGACGGCCTTGTCGTTCGTGAATTCGCGCGCGACGATCGTGCCGCCGTTCGCCTTCACGGCCTTCTCGAACTCGTCGGCTTCGCCCTGGCCGAACGCGGTGCGATCGTCGATGATCGCGATGCGCTTCGCCTTCGTCACGCTCGCCGCATACGCACCGGCGTTGCCGGCGTTCTGCGTGTCGGTCGCGATCACGCGGTACACGGTATCGAGCCCGGCGCGCGTGATGTCGGGATTGGTCGCCGACGGCGTGATCATCGGAATGCCGGCCTTCGCGTAGATCTTCGACGCGGGCAGCGTCGTGCCCGAATTGAAGTGGCCGATCACGACGGCGACCTGCGCGTCGGCGAGCTGCTGCGCGGCCTGCACGCCGGTGCGCGGATCGCTCTGGTCGTCCTGCGACGCGACGACGAATTTCACCGGCTTGCCGCCGACGGTCGTGCGCGCGGCATTCGCTTCGTCGACCGCCATGCGCACGCCGTTCTCGATGTCCTTGCCGTATGCGGCGCCGCCGCCCGTCAGCGGGCCGGCCACGCCGACCTTGACGATCGTCTCCTGTGCGTGGGCCGCGCCCGTCTGAAATGCGAGAAGCGCGGCGGTCAGCGCAACGCCGGAAAGCGAACGAATGCGGAACGTCATGGCAGTCCTTCTTCTGGGGTCGGGATGCAACGCGCGGGGGTCGCGCGCCGGCAACCTCCTGCGCGCCGGTGATGCGTTCGCGTGCCGGGGCGCGTGCCACGCGCCGATCCGGGCGAACGATGACCGCGGCTCCGTCTCCGAAGAGCCTTTCATCGCGTAAGAGGTGAAGGGATTGTGGGTAGCCAATACCCGTGCAGCAAACGAAATATCGGAACTACGTTGTGAGGATTTGTCATCAAGTTCCGTAGTCGCGGCCGATCCTCGGCCCGCTCGTCGGTGGACCGTGCAGGGAAGCCTTCCATGGCGAAGGGCGGCCGCGCCGCTGGATCAAGGCCGGCCATGGTCATGCCGGCAACGCATCATCGTTGCGACGCCGTCCCGGCCGGCCTTCGCGACGCCGACAAGGCGCCGCGTCATCGATCAGTGCCGGTCGGTGCCCTTGTGGTTGCGCACCGCGTCGGCGGCCTCGCCGGCCTTCTCCTGAAGCTTGCCGGCCTGCTGTTCGGCCACGCCTTCCGCTTCGGTCTCGCGGTCGCCCGTCACCTTGCCGAGTGCTTCCTTGACCGAACCCTTGACCTGCTTGAGCTTGCCCTCGATGCGATTCCTGTCCATGGTCGTCTCCTGCGATGGTTGAGGAAAGCCGGCGATGCCGCGCCCCTGCGCGGCGCCGCCGAGTGGACAGGATCGCAAGCAGGCGCCGCGGGCGGCAGATGCGGATGCACCAGTGCGTCTGGTGCATTCGTACCGCCGCGGTCAGTCCTTGCCCTTCGCACCGCCCTTGTCGCCGCGCGCGCCGTTCGCCTCGGCCGCGCCGACGATCCCGCGCTCGCGCGCCCAGACGATCGCCTCGCCGCGGCTGTGCACGTCGAGCTTCGCGTAGATCGTCGCGACGTGATTGCGCACGGTGTTCGGCGCAAGCCCGAGGCGGCCGGCGATCTCCTTGTCGGCCAGGCCGTGGCACAGCAGGTCGAACACGTCGCGCTCGCGCGCGGTCAGGTCGGACAGCTGCGCGCCCGCATCCGGCGCATTCGCGCGCCGCACGTTCGCGAGCTTCTCGATCAGCGTGCGGCTGAACCACGACGCATCCTGCATCGCGGTCTCGATCGCATAGACGAGCTCCATCTCGGTCCGCTTGCGGTCGCTGATGTCGAGCAGCGCGACGAGCAGGCAGTCGCGCCCGTGGATCGCGACGGGGTCGGCCGACACGACGCAATCGCGCACGTCGCCGTCGCGCGTGCGGATCTGCACGTCGGCGTTGCGCACGTTGCCGTCGCGCGCGAGCCGACCTTCGACGCGCGACCACACGCCGCGCTCGGCCCACAGCCCGATCTCGTCGGCGGACTTGCCGAGCAGGTCGCCTTGCGCGTGGCCCGTCAGCACTGCAAACGCGTCGTTCACGTCGAGCAGCTCGAAACGGTCGGCCGTGACGATCGCGGTCGCGACCGGCGCCATCCGGAATGCCGTCGCGAAGCGCTCCTCGCTTTGCATCAGCGCGCGCTCGGCCTGCTTGCGCGGCTCGAGATCCATGAACGTGAACAGCATGCATGCCTCGCCGTTCATGTCGATCGGCTGCCCGGCGACGACCACCGCCTTGGTGTTGCCGTCGGCAAGCTTCAGCACGGCTTCCATCTGCGGGATCGTCGCGCCTTCGCCGAGCCGCTCGATCGCGAGCTCGCGCCGCTCGGCCTGTTCGAGCACGTCGATCTCGTACACCGAACGGCCGAGCACGTCGTCGCGCGCGTACCCCGTCATGTCGAGAAAGCCCTGGTTGACCTTCACGTAGCGCAAGTCGTCGAGCCGGCAGATCACGGCCGGCGCCGGATTCGCGTTGAAGGTGCGCTCGAAGCGCTCCTCGGCGCTCGCCCATTCGGTCGCGTCGTGCAGCACGAGCGCGAGGCAATCGGGTGCGCCGGCCGCGTTCGTCAGCACCAGGCTGCGGATGCGGTGAACCCAGCTCACCGACTCGTCGGCCGCCGATTCGACCTCGACCGTCACGTCGCTGAACTCCTCGCCGGCGATCACGCGATCCATCGGATAGTGGCCGTCGCGCACCGGATGGTTGTTCCGGTAGCGCAGCCGGAATCGCTCGCGGTATTCGGTGACGTCCGCGCCGAGCGCCTTCAGCTCGGTCACGCCGTGCATCGCGAGCGCGGCCTCGTTCGCCCAGACGATCCGCTGGTCGGGCTCGATCAGGATCACGCCCTCGGTGAGCCCTGCGATGATCTGGTGCAGTTGACGCCGGTCGGTATGCGACTTGAGCGCCTGTTCGTCTACTTGTTCGTTCATCGAATCGTTGTCCCTGTCGTCGATACGGGCGTCGGCCGAGCGCCCGTTGCGGTGGCACGCCCCGGCCGGCGCGCGCGGCGATGATCGCCTGCCGCGCAACGGCCCGACAGGCGCGGATGCACTATCTCGAATAGTACATTCGCACGCCGCTCGCGATCGTGCGGTGCCCCGCCGAACGTCGCGGCGCGGCCCGCGCGCCCGTCCGGCGGCGTTGCCCGGGACATGGTGCACGCGCGTGCGCCACCGCTGCGTTCCGTCCCCGGTGCAAACGCACTAGCCGATCAGGTGAATTTGCGCGATGTCCGCTCGCGTTCGCGTCGGTACGCTGGTACTGCATCGGCGCTCATGCGCTGCCCTTTCTACCGCAGAGGAGGACACCCGGATGAAACTGCATCAGACACCCGATCCGACGCGGCCCGAACCGCCCCCGGACAATCCGCCCGAACCGGCGCCCGGCACCGACCCGCCGGTACCGCTGCCGCCCGACGTGCCGCGGCCCGACATGCCGCCGCGCGAGCCCGGCTACGACACGCCGATTGCCCGCTAAGGCCCGGGAACGCGCGGGAACGATCCGTGCTCACCCGTTGCTTCACTCGCCAATCGAAGGAGAACATCAATGAACAAGACCTCGCACCTTTCGACACTGCTCGCCGTCAGCGCGGCGTTCCTGCTTTCCGCTGCCCCGCTCACGAACGCGCACGCTCAGGCCTCGTCGACCGACAGCGGCATGGCGACCGAATCGAGCCAGCCGGTGACCGACACATGGATCACGACCAAGGTGAAGAGTGAGCTCGCGACCACCGACGGCGTGAAGAGCACCGACATCAGCGTGAAGACGGTGGACGGCGTCGTCACGCTCACGGGCGTGCTGCCGACGAAGACTGCCGTGAAGAAGGCCGTCGCCGTGACGCGCGCCATCAAGGGCGTGAAGCACGTCGACGCGTCCGGCCTGAAGGCGAAAGCCTGAACTATCACGCGGCCGCGTGCCGCACTTTTCTCCCCTTACGAAAGGAGCACACCATGAACGAAGACAAGATCAAGGGCCAGTGGAAGCAGCTCACCGGCAAGCTGAAGGCCAAGTGGGGCAAGCTGACCGACGACGATCTCGCGGTCGCGGAAGGCAATCGCGATTATCTGGCCGGCAAGATCCAGGAGCGTTACGGCATTGCCCGCGACGAAGCCGAGAAGCAGTTGAAGGAATTCGACCGCGAGCTGTAACGCGCCAGTCGTCTCACCCCGCCGCGACGCACGCCGCGTCGCGGCCACGAGGAGGACAACGACATGGGCAAATATCTGATCGCATGGCTGCTCGGCGTGCCGATCGGGCTGCTGGTGCTGTTTTATCTGGTCACGCACCTCTTCTGACGCACGCGACGCCCCGTCGACGAACGAAAAACGGGCCGACGGCTGAAACCAGCCGCCGGCCCGTCTGCTTTTGCATGCGGCGCGCGACGCGTCGCGCTTACTTCGCCGCGTTCGCCGTCATCTTGAAGATGCCCTGTGCGTTGCCCGCGTCGAAGCGCAGGTCGGTCACCCAGCGGCGCGCCGTCTGGTCGAACGTGCGCTTGCGCGTGATGAACTCGTAGAACGAACCCGGCACGTTGCGTTTCACCGTGCCGCCGTCGCGGGTGCGGAATTCGCGCTCGACGGTATCCGCGCGATAGGCGGTCTGGAACACGCGGCCCGAGCGCGAGCGTTCGACTTCCGGCTTCATCGGCCGACCCTTCGCCTTCTCGTCGTCGGCCAGCTTGAACACGTCGGCGACGCGGTCGGTCGCGTGGTTGAACGCATTGCCCTCGGTCGCGATCCACGCCATTTCCGCCGATTCCATCAGCAGCGTTTCATAGTCGAGCTCGTTCGGCAGGTCGTGCTGGCGCGCGAACGCGCCGACGATTTCCGGCAGCAACACATGCGCGTCTTCCAGCGACAGCCAGCCTTCGCGCTCGACTTCCCACAGCCGCGCGACGGCCGCCGGCGACAGCGGGTCGCGCGACGAGCTGACGACATTCGTCACGGCCTGCTGGAATTCCTTCGAGAAGCGCTCCGGATGCAGTTCGCTGACGAAGAACTGCGCGATTTCGTCCGGCGCATCTTCATGCGCGTACGCCCGGCCGGTCATGCCGAGCTTGTCGAGCGGGTAACGGCCGTTCAGGCGGAAGCCGAGCGGACGCAGGATGCGCGTGAACGCGGCCTCGCCCGGCGGCAGCGCGCCCGTGTGCGGCCAGCGCACCGTGCGCAGCGCGCCGTGGTCGAAATAGACCGAACCGCCGCGCTCGATCGTGTCGGCCGTGTACGCGCGGCCGTTCGCCGAACGCTCGAGCAGCCCTTCGAACAGCGCCATGTTCATCGCCTGCGCGATTTCCGCGCGCGTCACGACGCCGTCTTCCCATTCTTCGAGGATGGCCGGCATGTTCAGGGTCGAGAACAGGGCGTCGGTCTTCGCCTGTCCCAGCAGCTTCGTCAGCAAGCTGTCGATATTCGGATTGCGCATCAGGATTCTCGTCTCGGGGGACCCGCCGGCAAACGTGCCGGCCACTCGTCGGCCGGCCACCCAGCGGGCGCCAAGCCTTGCACGGGAAGCATTATTCAAAGGGTTGCAGCGGGGCGTAAAGCGAGATTAAATTGATACGTAATGAGTTTTTGGAATGATCAGCCGTTCTTCGCCCGCCTTTCGCCCACGTGCGCCGGCCCTTTTTATCAGAGGAATTCAGGGTCCGTTTGGAGAGGGAACACACGTGCGCGTGCCCGACATCGCTCATCCCAAGGGGCGTCCTTAAGGCGCAGGGCAAGGAGCGACGAGCGCCGTTTGGTCGCGCCAGACAAGCGACGAGCGACGCCGCCCTGCGGGCGATGTCGGGCATTCCCGTGGAATGATTTTTTAATTTCGGGTGCGTGCTCCCTATCCAGACAGACCCAGACATCATGCGCAAATTCAAGATCCCCAACATGGGCGCGCTCGTGGCTTTCGAAGCCGCCGCCCGCCACGAGAGCTTCACGCACGCGGCCAAGGAACTGTTCCTGACCGAAAGCGCGGTGTCGCGACAGATCGCGACGCTGGAGGCGAGCCTCGGCGTGCGGCTGTTCGCGCGCGTGAAGCAGCGCGTCGTGCTGACGCGGGCCGGCAAGCTGTACGGCACGCAAGTGCGACGCGCGCTGGAAACGCTCGACCGCGACACGCTGTCGATCATCGCGCACGGCAGCGGCGGCGGTTACCTGGAGCTCGCGGTGCTGCCGACCTTCGCGTCGCACTGGCTGATCCCGCGCATCAAGAGCTTCTACGACCGCACGCCCGACGTGCGCGTGAACATGGGCAGCCGAACCGACCTGTTCTCGTTCGAGGATACGCACTTCGAAGCCGCGATCCACTACGGCAAGCCGACCTGGCCCGGCACGTCGTCCGACTACCTGTTCGGCGAGGAAGTCGTGCCGATCTGCTCGCCGGCGCTGCTGGACGGGCCGGTCGAGCGCGTCGAGGATCTGCTCGCGTATCCGCTGCTGCACTCGACGACGCGCCCCGGCGCATGGGCGCAGTGGTTCGAGGCGCACGGCGTCGAGGACATCCGCACGATGCAGGGCGTGCGCTACGAACTGCATACGATGCTGATCAGCGCGGCCGCGGCCGGGCTCGGCGTCGCGCTCGTGCCGAAGTTCTTCGTCGAGGAACAGTTGCAGCAGCTCGGCCTCGTCGTGCCGTGCGATGCGGCAACCGTCGGCGATTCGGCGTACTACCTCGTGTATCCGACCGAGTTCAGCCACAGCAAGCCGCTGGAATCGTTCCGCAGCTGGCTGCTCGAACAGGCGAGCGCGTATGCGGCGCCCGAGCGCGACGCGCCCGCCGCCGATGACGAAGAGGACGAGGACATCGAGTAACGGCGCCGTCGCGCCGGCGTCATCGCGCGATGGCGCCGCAAGCATGCCGCGCCGGCGCGTCGGCCGCCACGACCTTCACCAGCCGCGCACGATCGGGCGTTTCCAGCCCCGGGCACGCCGTCTCCAGATCGCGGATCACGAGCGTCGCGCGCCCGTCGAACCGGCACACGCCGCGCGGCTGCGCGGCAGGCAGCCGCAGCCCGCGTCTCGCTTCGTGTTGATTCGTGAAAACGATCACGCCCGCGCGTTGCGAGCGATCGGGCAAGCGCCGCGCCGACGCGTCGTCCTCTGCGAACCATACGTCCGACCCGAGCGATTCGTCGCCGTAATCGAGCGCGTAGTGCCCCGACAGCGTGATCGTCCGGTCGAGATGCGCCGCCCGGCAACCCGGCTCGGCATCCGCGGGGATCGTCTGCGCACCGGCCGCGAGCGGCCCGCACGCCAGCAACGATAAAAGCAGCGCGCGGGCGCGGCCGGTCATGCTGGACACATCGAGCACGGGGCGGATCATGGGCAGTCGGGTGCGGGTCGTCGTGACGAAGACCCGCATTGTCGCGCACCGCGTGCGTTACATGTGCCACTTCACCGTGGCGGTCAGCGTGCGCGGATCGCCCGGCATGTTGTACAGGTCCGCGTTGCCGTGCGCGGCGATGAAGTAGTGGCGATTGAACAGGTTGTCGAGCGTGAGCGTCACGTCGACCTTCTTGCTGCGATAGCCGGCGCCCAGGTTGAACACCGTAAACGACGGCAGCGTGACGAGATCGCTCGCCGACGTGTAGCGCGCCGACTGGAACTGCATGCCGGCCGCCGCATAGAAGCCGTACGGCAGCTCGCGCTTGAGCCACAGGTTCGCGCTGTGCCGCGGCATCAGCCCCGGCGTGTTGCTCGATACCGCGAGGCCGGCCGCGGTCGATTGCGCGGATCCGTCCACCGTGCCGTTCAGGTACGCGTAACCCGCATACACCGACCACTTCGGCGCGATCTCGCCGGTGAAGCCGAGCTCCATCCCGCGCACGTGCTGCGTGCCGATAGGCAACGCATAGCCGGGATTCGCCGGGTCGCCGATCTGCTGGTTGGTCTGGCGCATGTCGAACAGCGCGACGCTGGCCGTGGCCTTGCCGCCGAGGTCGAAACGCGAGCCGAGCTCATACGCGGTGGTCTTCTGCGGCGCGAGCGCGGCGCCGTTCGAGAACGCGCCGGAGCTGATCAGCGTGTCGGCCAGCGGCGAGAACGACTGGCTGAACGATCCGTACAGCGTGAGCCAGTCGAGCGGTTCGTAGATCAGGCCGACGCGCGGGCTCCACGCATGATCGGTGCGCTCGAGATTGACGTTCGACGACGTGTAGTCGTGGCGGGTCTGGTTCAGGTAGTCGAAGCGCAGGCCCGCGAGCACCTTCCAGTGTTCGGTCAGCGAGATCAGATCCTGCGCATAGACGCCCGCGAGCCCGACAACGGTCGACGCGTTCGTCTTCGCGCGCACGCCGGTCGGCACGCCGGGCAGCACGACCGGCTGCGGATTGAAGAGATCGTAGGTCGCGACCTTCGTCACGCCGTAGATCGTGTCGAACTTCTGCTGCTGCGACAGCTCGAGCCCGTACAGCAGCTCGTGACGCATGCCGAACAGCGACGTCTTCTGCGTGAGCTCGAACAGCCCGTCGATGCCGTGATCGGTGCGCTGGCGCGTCGACTGGTCGAGCGTGACGACCGGGCGCGCGGCCGTCTTGATCGGCTCGTACGTCACGTAGTTCTTCCGCTCGAGCGAGAAGTCGTACGCGCGGATCGCGCCGTGGAACGACAGCGAATCGTCGAAGCGGTGATCGAGCGACACCGTCGCGCTCTTCGCGGAGACGTCGTTGTAAGAACTGTTCCCCCCGTCGGCCGACCCGTAGTACGTGTTGATCGGCACGTCGACCGGCCGGCCGCGATACGCGGGCAGGCCCTGATCGGACGTGCGGCGGTCGTGCAGGTAGTCGAATTCGACGTTCAGCACCGTGTCGCGGTCGAGCTTGAACTGCGCGGACGGCGCGATCGCCTGCCGGTTGAGCTGGAACTGGTCGCGGAAGCTGTTCGAATTCTCGGCCGCGCCGGTCATCCGAAAGCGCGCCGCGTCGTTCGGGTTCCAGCCGAGGTCGAATTCGCCGCGCCGCTCGCCGCGCGTGCCGAGCGTCACGCCCACGTCGTTCACCGGCGTCGCCTGCGGCCGCTTCAGCACGCGATTCACGATGCCGCCCGCCGAGCCGCGCCCGTACAGCACGGCCGCCGGCCCCTTCAGCACTTCGACACGCTCGACGTTCGACAGGTCGCGGTAGTACAGCGCATCGTCGCGAATGCCGTCGACGTACTGGTCCGTGATGCTGTTGAAGCCGCGGATCGTGATCTGGTCGCGCTGGCCGTCGCCGACCGAGAAGCCGACGCCCGGCACGTTGCGCAGTGCGTCCTGCAGCGACGTCGCGTTCTGATCCTCGATCACCGCGTGCGGCACGACGTTCACCGTCTGCGGCACGTCCATCAGCGACATGTCGGTCTTGGTCGCCGCGCGCGAATGGCCGCCGTCGTACGACGCATGCTCGGCGGCCGCGTTGACGGAAATCGCGGGCAGGGTCGCCGCGGCGTCAGCCGCCTGCGCAAACGAAGTGCGGGCGCCGGCCAGCGACGTGACGATCAGAAGCGCATGGCACGCGCTCGTGTTGAGTTTCATCGTGAACGTTCGTGAACGTGGAAGGTGGTGAAGAAAACGGCGAACGAGAATGCGCCGGCCCGCGCGCACATCGCGCGGCGAAGCGGCCAAGCCCTTTTCGCGAAAACGACGATGCGCGTGGAGGATCGCCCCGTCGCGCAGGCCGGGTGGCGAACGGCCGGCGCGGATCGCTGCCGGCCGGCGCCGCCGGCACGAAAAAAGCCGTGACATCCCGTCACGGCTCGTAATGCGGCGAAATAATAAACGAGAATGATTCGTGTTTTTAGTTAATTTTCACCGTGTCGCCTGTCCGCAACGCAAGCGCGCATGGCGCTCTGCATTCCTGACGAATGCCTTTCTGTTTTGGGCCATCGAGCGGCTCAATTCGTAATGAAAACGAAAGATTCGAATCGGCCGCCTCATGCGGCAACGATCGATAACAGGCGGGAATCGGGATACGACGACGGGGGGAAACTGGAGAGGATCACGAAGGATCGGGTCGAGCAGACGAGGCGGATTCAACGGTCCGGTGCGCGCCGGACCGGGCAACCCCGACCCGGCGCTCCGGGCAGCCGACCTCGTATCGGCAGCGCAGCGGATCTTCGTCCGTTCTTCACTACGTCTGCTCTCAGGCTCACTGCATTTTTTTCCTCGCCGCGCTGCGCCATTATCCGCTCAATTCGGCCCAAGTAAAACGTTTGCGCTTGCACCGCGGCCGTTATACCGGGGATTTGGACACATTCTTTCCGAATGCTTACGGTCATTGCGGCGCGCTTGCCCCATGTTGCATTCGCCGCGGCGTTCCTTTTAAATGGAACTGGTTCCATTCGCCGAATCGACACTATTCGCGCGTGACGCGCCGTCGCGGGCGCGTCATGATGCCGATTCAGGATCGAGGACCGTTCAGTTCAGGATTCGCATCGCCCGTCCTTCCGGACACCCCGTCAAACGAGACCGTCATGCCCGATTCCGCCTCCCTGCAGCACCTGTTTCCCGCCTTACAGGACATCCCCGCCGAATTCCGGCTGGCTTCGCCGATTCACCAGCGCGTGTCGCTCGTCGACGGCGAATTGCGACCGTGGGACGGCGCAACCAAGACCGTGCTGTCGCCGGTGTGCGTGCGCCAGGCAGACGGCAGCGTCGAGCAGGTCGAGATCGGCAGCTACCCGGTGATGGGCGAAACGGAAAGCGACGCGGCGCTCGACGCCGCGGTGCGCGCGTACGACGCCGGCCGCGGCGAATGGCCGACGATGAAGGTCGAACAGCGCATCGCGTGCATGCAGGACTTCATCAAGCGGATGGTCGCGCAGCGCGAGCTGGTCGTGAACCTGATCATGTGGGAGATCGGCAAGAGCCTCGCCGATTCGCAGAAGGAATTCGACCGCACCGTCACCTACATGACGCAGACGATCGATGCGCTGAAAGAGCTCGACAACGCGAACTCGCGCTTCGTGATCGCGGAAGGCACGATCGGCCAGATCCGCCGCACGCCGCTGGGCGTCGTGCTGTGCATGGGCCCGTACAACTATCCGTTGAACGAGACGTTCGCGACGCTGATTCCGGCGCTGCTGATGGGCAACACCGTGGTGTTCAAGCCGCCGCAGTACGGCACGCTGCTGTTCGAGCCGCTGCTCGAGGCGTTCCGCGACGCGTTCCCGAAGGGCGTGATCAACACGATCTACGCGCCGGGCGCGGTGGTCGTGCCGCACATGCTCGCGTCGGGCAAGATCAACGTGCTCGCGCTGATCGGGTCGAGCAAGGTGGCCGATCACCTGAAGAAGCAGCACCCGAAGTCGCACCGGCTGCGCGCGATCCTCGGCCTCGACGCGAAGAACGCGGCGATCGTGCTGCCCGACGCCGATCTCGACCTCACCGTGAAGGAGTGCCTGCTCGGCGCGCTGTCGTTCAACGGCCAGCGCTGCACCGCGCTGAAGATGCTGCTCGTGCATCGCTCGATCGTCGACGAATTCCTGAAGCGCTTCACCGCCGCACTCGAACAGCTGAAGATCGGCATGCCGTGGGAAAAAGGCGTCAGCATCACGCCGCTGCCCGGCATGCATCGCACCGCGTACATGACCGACGCGATCGACGACGCGAAGGCGAAGGGCGCGCAGGTCGTCAATCGTTCGGGCGGGGAATTCAGCAAGACGCTGTTCTATCCGGCCGTCGTGTATCCGGTGTCCGAAGGGATGAAGCTGTACCGCGAGGAGCAGTTCGGGCCGATCATTCCGGTCGCACCGTTCGACGACGTGGAAACCGCGCTCGACTACGTGACGACGTCGGATCACGGCCAGCAGGTCAGCATCTTCGGTTCCGATCCGGCGCAGATCGGCGCGCTCGTCGATCCGCTCGTGAACCAGGTGTGCCGCGTGAACATCAATTGCCAGTGCCAGCGCGGGCCCGACGTGTTCCCGTTCGCGGGGCGCAAGGATTCGGCCGAAGGCACGCTGTCGGTGAGCGATGCGCTGCGCGCGTTCTCGATCCGCTCGATGGTCGCGGCGAAGCAGACCGACGACAGCAAGCAACTGCTCGACTCGATCGTGTCGGATCACCACTCGAAGTTCATCAATACCGGCTTCATTTTCTGAAGCCGTCCCGGTCGATGCCGGAGCCTTCGCCGCACGCCGGTGCGGCGGAGTGCCTCCGGCATGCATCGCCCGGCTAGACGTTCGTCGCCAGCAGCCGAATGCCCGCGACGCCGAACACCACGGCCAGGCACGCTTCCATCGCGCGACGGCCGCGCACGTACAGCCGCCGCGCACCGTCCATCGAGAACACCAGCGCATAGCCGCCGAACACCATGCAGCCGATCGCGAGGCAGCCCGGGACGACGGCGCCGTGCGCGCCGCCCGCGCCGTTCGACGACAGCGCGACGATCGATACCCACACGAGAATCGCCTTCGGATTGGTCAGGTGCAGCATCGCGCCGCGCACGTAGAAGCGCGACAGCCGCTGCTCGCGCGCCGCGCTCGCCGAGGCCGCCGGCGGCCCCGACAGCGCCGTGCGCGCCGACTTGAACGCGAGCCACAGCAGGTACAGCCCGCCGAAGACCTTGATCGCGACCAGCAGCTTCGACCACGCGAGCAACGCGGCCGATATGCCGAGCGCCGCGATCGTCGCCCAGAACATCGACCCCGAAATCACGCCGAGCGCGAACGCGAGCGCCGCCTTGCGGCCCTGGTTCGCGGCGACCGACATGATCGCGAGATTGCTCGGCCCGGGGCTGGCCGTGCCGATGAAATAGGCCGTGTAGGCAAGCAGCAGGTTGGCCGAGAAGAAGGTATGGGCGCTCATGTCGTATCTCGCGGGGACGATTCGGAGATTGTTGGCAAACTCGCGCCGTCTGCCCATGGACAATTGTGCGGCCGATCGGTGGGCCAGTTGGATGGCCACGCAACCGATCGCCCGCCGCCGGACCGTCTCTGTTTTGAAACAACCGGCGTGTTCGCCGCCGGTTCGCGCGATGCGACAGCGCACGTTCCGCGCCCCCGTTTGCCGTCGGCGGATGCACGGCGGGCGCGGCCGGACCACGCGGCACGCGTCGTTCCGGCCGTTCGCCGGCGCAAACGCGCGACGCGCCCGAGGCCCGCGTTACGTTACATCCGTGAAGCATTTCGCGTCGTCACTCCGCTTCGGGCGCCCGACGCCGCCCACCTCGCGCCCGTAGACACCCGCCTCGAACGCCTGCGCGATCCAGTCCCGACGGGACTCGCCGACCGGCGGCGGAGCGCGGCTCAACATTGCTCAACAATCGTCCGGCGGCGCTGGTACGGAATCTGCATTCCGTTCGGGCAGAAGCCGCGCGCGGGGACCGCGCGGACATGAATTCACCCTCGGGCGCGTCCGCGGATACGCCCGTACGACATGCACATGCAACGAGGCTCTTCATGGATGCGCAGCCCAACTCGTCCGACTCGTCGTTCCAGCTCTTCCTCGCGAAGGTGCTCGAACAGCCGCTGCCCGACTGGACCGAAAAACAGCAGATGGAACTCGAGATGGCGCGCACGCTGTCGACGCAAATGGTCACGCTCGCCGAAGACATGCGCGGCCGCGCGCCCGATCTCGCGCGCTGCCTCGTGCTGCTCCGCTACGCGAAGGTGCTCGACTTCATGCTGACGTCGTTCGCCGCGCACCGCGACATTCATCCGCAGACGCTGCGCACGCTGTTCCGGCTCGCGAACCTGAAGGTCGACGACGCCTATCCGGTGTGAGCCGGCGCAACGGACCGCGCGTCGCGCACGGCCGTTGCGGCAATCCAGCCCACCCCGCACACGCGCGCCCCGACTGCCCCTCTACGTAAACGGAGGTACAATCGCGCGCCATGAACGCACTTCGCCGCTTCCTGCTCCGGCCAGGCGTCGCGCGACGGTGGCTGTGGGGGTTCCTCCTCGTGACGCTGCTGTCCCGCGCGCTGATGTCGGGCGCCGTGATGCTCGATCCGGACGGTCCGGATGCGGGCTCGGTGGTGCTGTGTTCGGGCCGCGGCCCGCTGATCGTCACCGGCGCCGCGCTGGCCGCCCGCTTCGATGCGGGCGCGCCGATCACGCCGGCCAACGATGCGCGCGCGCTCGCCGATGCACTGAAGCATGACGCGCATGCCGACCAGGCGGCGTCCTCCGACAACGGCGACAGCCTGTGCGCGTTCGGCGCCGCACTGTTCACCGCGCTCGCGTCGTTCGTGCTGCTGGTGCTGCTGTTTCCCGCGGCGCCGCCGCGGCGCTTCTTCATTCGCTTCGACGGTCTTCCATTCGTGCGATCGATATTCGACGATCGCCCGCCCTCCCGCGCCCCTCCTCTGTTCTGCTGAACGTTTTGCCCCGTGACGCGCGCACGTCGACGTGCATGCGCGTTCACGCCGTTCGTTTCGCCCTGACCTGATTCACGCGTTCACCCGAATGCCCGCATCGCGCGGGCGACGTCGCCCTGCGCACCGTTTGCGCGGTGCACCGCGCCGCCTGTCGCGGCGATGCACGCATGCGGGTGCGACGCACGTCGACCGCAGCCGGCCCGCGCCGGTCGCGCCGCTCGACGCACCCGAGGAGTTCACACCATGTCGACCACCGTCGATCGGGCCATCTCGCCCGCCCGTTCCGCCAGCGCCGGTTACCGGACGCTCTGGCGCTGGCATTTCTACGCCGGCCTGTTCGTGATGCCGTTCCTCGTGATCCTCGCGATCACGGGCACGCTCTACTGCTTCCAGCCGCAGATCGAACCGCTGCTGTATCCGCACCGGCTGGTCGTCGAACCGCGCGCGACGCCGCGGCTCGATGCCGACACGCTGCTCGCCCGCGCACGCACCGCGATGCCGGCCGGCGCCACGCCGGTGTCCGTGCAGGTCGCCACCGCGCCGGACCGCAGCGCCGAGTACGTATTCCGGCTGCGCGACGGCAGCCGCGAGAGCGTGTACGTGAACCCGTACGACGGCAGCGTGCTCGGCACGCTGAGCGTCGAGAACCGCTTCATGCAGATCGACCGGATGCTGCATCGCAAGCTGCTGCTCGGCAAGACCGGCGAGTTGCTGATGGAGCTCGCCGCCTGCTGGACCTTCGTGATGATCGGCACCGGCGTCGCGCTGTGGTGGCCGCGCGGGACGGCCCGCGTCGGGCGCGCGCTGCGGCCCGACCTGTCGCTGCGCGGCCGGCCGCTGTGGAAGAGCATTCACGCGTCGGCCGGCATCTGGCTCGCGGCCGGCACGGTCGCGTTCATCCTGACGGGGCTGCCGTGGTCGGGCTCGTGGGGCAAGAATTTCAAGGCGCTCGCCGCGACCGTGAACCTCGGCGCGCCGGAAGGCGCGTGGGGCGGCGGGTCGATCCGCTCGACGCGACCGGGTGCCGCTGTGACGGCCGGGCACGCGCCTGCGCAGCCGGCCATGCCGTCCGGCCATCACCACGATTCCGGCGAATCGATGCCGGGCATGGTGATGGACGACCTGCCGTTGCCGCAAACGCCGTGGGCGGTCGGCAACGTGCCCGTGCCGCATTCGCCGTCGGCGTCGGCGTCGGCACCCGCGCCGCTGCCGCTGGCCCGCGCGGTCGCGATCGTCGCCGGGCTCGGCGTGACGAGCGGCTACACGCTCGCGTTGCCGTCCGGCGCGGATGGCGTGTTCACCGCGTCGTACTTTCCGGCCGACCCGAAGGCCGAACGCACGATCTACGTCGACCAGTACAGCGGCGCCGTCCTGAAGGACATCCGCTACGGCGACTACGGCGCGGTATCGAAAGCCGTGTCGTACGGCACGTCGCTGCACATGGGCCGTTATTTCGGGCTCGCGAACCAGATCCTTTGCGCGGTGTTGTCGCTCGGGCTGGCCGCGATGGCCGTCACGGGCACCGTGATGTGGTGGAAACGCCGCCCGGCCGGGAAGCTGGGCGCACCGTCGCGCGAACGCGGCACGCCGCCGATGCGCGGCTGGGTCGCCGGGCTCGTGCTGCTCGGCATCGTGTTCCCGCTGATGGGGTTGACGCTCGTCGCGGTCTGGCTGCTCGACCGGCTGCTGTTCGGCCGCGCGGCCCCGGCCGCAGCGTGATCGACGCAAGCGCCTCCCCCATTCGAAGGAAACCGAAACGATGAAGTTCAGATCGATGCTACCCGCTGCCGTTCTCGCGGCGCTCTCGCCGGGCGGGCACGCACAGGAAAGCGGCGTCGACGACGCCGGCGCCACGCTCGCACCGATTCGCGTCGACGCGCAGAAGGCGCCCGCACTGACGCATCCGCTCGACACCGGCAGCCATCTCGGGCTGTCGCCGCTCGAAACGCCCGCGAGCGTCGAGCAGATCGGCCGCGCGACCCTCGACACGCGCGGCGACAGTTCGATCGTCGACGCAGTAAGCCGCGCCGCCGGCATCAGCGCGTCGCCGCATCCCGGCAACGGCGATTCGGAACTCGCCGCGCGCGGCTTCGTCGGCGCGTCGTCGGTCACGCAGCTCTACGACGGCGTGCGCCCGTACGGCGCGATCGGCGTCACGTTCCCGTTCGACACGTGGTCGGTCGACCATATCGACGTGCTGCGCGGCCCCGCTTCGGTGATCTACGGCGAAGGCGCGATCGGCGGCGTGGTCAACATCGTGCCGAAGAAACCGACGCGCGCGCCGATCCGCAACGAGCTGCAGGTCGGCGGCGGCACCGAAGGCACGGCGCGCGCGGCGTTCGGCAGCGGCGGCGCGATCGACGACAAGCTGTCGTACCGCTTCGACCTCAGCGGCAACCGCTCGTCGAACTGGGTCGATCGCGGCGACTCGCGCAACCTGTCGGTCTCGGGCGCGCTGCGCTACGACGTGACGCCCGACCTGTACGTGACGGCGTCGTACGCGCAGGGCTTCCAGCATCCGATGCGGTATTTCGGCGCGCCGCTCGTCGGCGGCGCGCGCGATCGCGCGCTCGACGAGAAGAACTACAACGTCGGCGACGCCGACATCGCGTTCCGCGACAGCTGGGCCACCGTATCGGCGAACTGGCAGCCGAGCGACGGCCTGAACGTGACGAGCACGCTGTACCGGATGAAGAGCAATCGTCACTGGAAGGATGCGGAGTACTACACGTACGTGCCGTCGAGCGCGCAAGTCCGGCGCAGCAGCTACACCGAGATCTTTCATGATCAGGAGCAGTACGGCAACGTGACGACGGCCACCGTCGACAGCGCGTTGTTCGGGATGCGCAACACGTTTTCGGCGGGCGTCGAGTTCAACCATACGACGTTCCAGCACGACAACAACTCGCCGTATTCGGGCACGTCGACGGTCGATCCGTTCGACTTCGATCCGGGCGGTTTCATCAATACGGCCGGCACGTTTCCGAAGTACCGCAGCCAGTCGAACCAGTACGCGCTGTTCGCGGAGAACCGGCTCGCGATCACGCCGCGCTGGTCGGTGATCGGCGGGCTGCGCTACGACCATGCGAGCGTGAACCGCGACGATCTCGTGAACGGCGGCGCATTCACGAAGGTGTTCGCGAACACGGGCTGGCGCGTCGGCACCGTGTACGACGTACGGCCCGGTTTCGCCGTGTACGGCCAGTATTCGGTCGCGGCCGATCCGGTCAGCTCGCTGCTGTCGCTGAATGCATCGAAGGCGAACTTCACGCTCGCGACCGGCCGCCAGATCGAGATCGGCGTGAAGCAGTCGTTCCTCGACGGCAAGGCCGAATGGACGCTGGCCGCGTACCGGATCGCGAAGAGCAATCTCCTGACCGCCGACCCGGCGAACCCCAATCAGTCGATCCAGGTCGGCCAACAGTCGTCGCGCGGGCTGGAGGCGACGGTCGGTGCGGAGATCGCGAAGGACTGGCGCGTCGATGCGAACGTGTCGATCCTGCGCGCGAAATACGACGATTTCCAGCAGTCGTCCGGCGGCGCGACCGTATCGCGCGCGGGCAACGTGCCGGTGTCGGTGCCGCAGCGTCTGGCGAACCTGTGGGTGAGCTGGCGCTTCGCCCCGGACTGGACGGGCATCGCGGGCGTCAAGTACGTCGGCAAGCGGTTCGCCGATACCGCGAACCAGCTCGTGATGCCGTCGTACACGACCGTCGACCTCGGCCTCGCGTGGAAGCCGCGCAAGGACACGACGATCACCGCCCGCGCGTACAACGTGTTCAACCGTCGTTACGTGCAGTCCGCGTACTACAACGAGACGCAGTACCTGCTCGGCAACGACCGGCGGCTCGAGGTGCTGGCGAACTACCGGTTCTGATGCGACGCGCCGCGACGCAACGCGCGCGGCGCCGCGTGCGCGGCGGCGGATCGGTCAGCCTCCGGTATCGTCGCGGCCGACCCGGACGCATCGATCAAGTACGCGGCCCCGCCATCCACTTCCGGTAGCGTCGCGTCTGGCACTGCGCGGCCAGTTGCTGCTTCACCAGCGCGCGCAGCGGCGACACCTGCGGGTGCGTACGACGCCCTTCGCTGAGCCGCGCGAGCTGGAACTTGACGACAGCCATGTTCGCCAGCGCGCCCAGCGCCTTGTTCTTCCAGCGGATCGGCTGCAGCACCGGCGCGCTGTCCTTGCCGGCGCGCCAGTCGCGCGGCAGGTTCGGGTCGATCGACAGCGCGGTCGCGATGCCGACCATCGCCACGCCGCTGTTCACGACCTGCTCGGCCACCGCACGGCGCCGGATCCCGCCCGTGACCATCAGCGGCATCCGCGCGACGGCCGTGATGTCGCGCGCGAATTCGAGGAAATACGCTTCGCGCGCGAGCGTGCGCCCGTCGCGCGCCTCGCCCTGCATCGCCGGCACTTCATAGCTGCCGCCCGACAGTTCGACGAGGTCGACGCCGAGCGGATTCAGCAATTCGACCACGCGCTTCGCGTCGTCCGCGCTGAAACCGCCGCGCTGGAAATCGGCCGAATTCAGCTTCACCGCGACGGCGAAGGCCGGCGATACCGACGCGCGCACCGCCTTCACGATATCGAGCAGCAGGCGTGCGCGATTCTCGATGCTGCCGCCCCATTGATCCTGCCGGCGGTTCGTCAGCGGCGACAGGAACTGGCTCAGCAGATAGCCGTGCGCCGCATGCACCTGCACGCCGGTGAAGCCGCTTTGCTCCGCGAGCTGCGCGGCACGCACGAAACGCTGCTGCACGTCGGCGATATCGGCCGCCGTCATCTCCTTGGGCACCGGAAACTGCTTCGACAGCGCGCCGAGCGCGAGCGGCACGGCCGACGGCGCGAGCGTCGTCTGGCCGAGCGCCGCCTGCATCTGGCGCCCGGGGTGATTGATCTGCATCCACACGTGCCCGCCGCCCGAGCGGGCGATCTGCGCCCAGCGGCGGAAACGGTCGAGATGCGCGTCGCTTTCGAGCACGACGCCGTTCGGCCCCGTCATCGCGCGGCCGTCCACCATCACGTTGCCGGTCAGGATCAGGCCGGCCTGACCGTCGGCCCACGCCTGGTACAGGCGCAGCAACGCATCGGACGGCGCGTGGTCCGCATCGGCCATGTTTTCTTCCATCGCGGCCTTGGCCAGACGGTTCGGAATCACCGCCCCGTTGGGCAGTGTGAGGGGCGCAAACAGATTCATGTGGCAGATCCTCGATTGACGATGGCCCACGATAACTTTAAAGTCAACTTTAAGGTCAAGCCTTTTTGGAGCCCAACATGAAAATCGGCGAACTGGCGAAGGCGAGCGGCCTCGCGGCGTCTCGCATCCGTTTCTACGAAGCGAGCGGCCTGCTCGAACCGGCCCGCCGGCAGGCGAACGGCTATCGGGAATATGGGCCGGAAGCGTTGACGCGGCTCGCGATCATCGACCGCGCGCAGTGTGCGGGCTTCTCGCTCGACGAGATCCGCGCGGTGCTGCCGCCCGATCTCGGCGCATGGCCGCACGACGAACTGCTGGTCGCGCTGCGGCACAAGGTCGGCGAGATCGCGCTGCTCGAACGGCGGCTCGCGCAGAACCGTCAGCACCTCGAGACGTTGATCGACGAAATCGAGAACAAGCCCGAAGGCGAGGATTGCGCGAGCGCTGCGCAACGGATGCTCGACCGGCTCTGCGAGCAGGCCAGCCAGCCACTGGAGTCCGCACCCGTGGTGCGGCCGGCGCGCAAGCGCGCGTGAGGGATTGCGTTGCGGGATTACGCTACGCCGTCCGTCGATCCATCCATTTGCGCCGTGGCGAAACGGGTTGACGCATAGGCGTCGGCTGCCGCAGCGCAATCTCATGTCCCCTATTCATATGACAGCCCCCCGCATCAGAGAATGTCTCGTCGCCGCGCTGCTGATGTTCGGCATCGGCGGCGCCTTCGCCTGGACTTGCGCCGACACGCCTGCGTCGTTCGCTTGCCCGGACAAACCCGATCTGCCGGACGAGATCGTCGCGCAGCTTCCGGCCGGCTACGAAGCGATGGACACCGCATCCGGCCAGTTGACCGATAGCACGCGCAACGGCTACGTCGTCGTCGCGCACCGACCCGACGACTCGATGGCCAACGCGTCGCTGCGTCCGCTGATGATCTTCCTGCAAGGCAAGGACGGGCGCTACCGGCTGGCCGCGCGCAACGACACTGTGATCATGAAAGCCGACGAAGGCGGCATGGACGACCCGTATCTCAATGGCGTCGCCGACAACGCGCTCACGGTCGGCGCTCGCGCCTTCACGGTCGAACAGGGGGTATTTGCGGGCCACAACCATTGGCGCGACCGCATCACGTTTCGCTACGACATCTCACACCGTACGTGGGTGTTTCATCGCGACGTGTTCCGGAACTGGCGATTCAACTATGACGAGGACGGCGATGCGCTAAAGGCCGACCCGGTACGCATTACGCGCGCCAATGCGGCCAAGCCCGTCACGTTCGAAGCGTGGCGACCGCGTGACTGGTGCGATTCGGCGGAGCGGCGCGAAAGTGATCCGGCTTGCCGCACGCATTGATGGCGGCACTGCCGCTGACGATGCGCGCCAATAGCGGGGCCGAAGCACGGCGCAGCGCGGCGCGGCTGCACCGATTTGCTTACGTCGCAGGTAATCGACGCGCACCTCCCGCGCCGCGATCATGGCTCCATCGACTCACGCACCGCATCCCGCCAAGGAGCCCGCCATGACCGCCTACGCCATCGCTCACCTGCACGACGTCGAGATGTGCGACGACATCGTCGAATATCTCGAACGTATCGACGGCACGCTCGCGCCGTACGACGGCCATTTCGCGATTCACGGCGCACGGCCGGAAGTGCGCGAAGGCGTGTGGCGCGGCGACCTGATCGCGATCGCGTTTCCCGATCTCGACACGGCGCGCGCATGGTACGAATCGGACGCGTACCGGCAGATTCAGCCGCTGCGCGCACGACACGCGAGCGGCCCGTTGATCCTGATCGACGGCGTCGACGAACGGCACAAGGCGACCGACATCCTGCGCTGAGGCTCGATGCAGGTGATGACGCATACGACGCGTTGCGCGCCGCCCTCATCCGTCACGGTTCTCAGTAACGACACCGAGATGGCCTGATATGCGTCATTCATCAGACAAATATTTTCGCGGCATGCTCGACCCGATTATGCGAAACCCGGGTTGTGTAGATAGTCGCGGGGGATTGCTCAGTCAAGCCGCGCAGCCGCATGGCCGTGAGATACGCAACGGCCCCTTCCGGGGCCGCGCTTCGGCGTCGCCGCCAAATCATGCGTTCATGCCGTTGTGCAATCGTGCAATTGTGCTATAGTAAATGCAGGCGCTCGCCGGTGCCTGTTTAATACAAATCGAAGCACCATCCGATGCTTCAGCGTCAACGTAACACTATGGGTCGTCAACCGCCGAAACGCCGCGCACCGTTTGGGCATACAGGAGGCAAGTCAGAGCGTGCGCCTACTTAATAAATCACTAGGACGAAACCGGCTATGAACACGTTTGAACACAAGACCAGTGTCAAGGTCGTCGGTTCGAGCGGTCAGATTTCGCTTGGCAAGGAATTCGCCGGCCGGCAAGTGCTCATCGAAGAGCGCGAGCCGGGGGTGTGGCTCGTCCGCACCGCCGTCGTGATCCCCGAGAATGAAGCGTGGCTGCATGCGCCTCAGGCCCAACGTGACCTGCAGGAAGCACTCGCGTGGGCTCAAGCCAATCCGCCGCACGAATCAGACCCTGACGCCCTTTTCGAAGAGCTGCGACATGCACAAGAAAAACGACGTCGTAAAGGTGGATCTGAATAATGCGGTCTTCCAGCGTCAGTGGGTCGACCTGGACAAGACCGAGGCATCAAGGGTGCTCGCGACCCTCAAGAAGTTGCTGCAGTTGAACTGGGACCAACTGTACCGAGACCAGGGGCTGAAGTGGGAAAAGATTACGAGCGTAGCGCCGCCGGCCGGCATCGATGCACTGTATTCGCTGCGCATCACGCAGGCGCGTCGCGCGACCGCCTATCGTGAAGGCAATACGCTCCGCTTCCTCACGATCGAGCCCGATCACGACGCGACCTACGGCAAGAAGTGATCCGATGCGCCGGACCTCGACTCTCGAGGCCCGGCGTTTTCAGTTGATCGAGCGCGTCCTCATCCGCCAATCCGTCGTCAATGAAGCGCCTTCGGCCAGCCGTGCCGCCTACGCGTTCCGCTCCATCGGCTCGCCGACGACGAAGCCGCCGCCCTGGAACCGCTGCGCGGGATCGTCGTAATCGGCGGTCGGCGCCGTCACCGGAAACAGCCCGGCGAACTGCTCGGAGCTGTCGCGCGGGCGGAAGCCGAGGAAGCCGACCTTCGTGTTGTCCCACCACTTCACCGGGTTGTCCGACGCGCCGTAGACGATCGCGTGGCCGACACGATTCGTCAGCAGCGAGCAGCGCACGAGCTCGATGAAGTCGCGATAGCTGAGGAACGTGACGAGCATGCGCGGGTTCTTCGGCACCTCGAACGACGAGCCGATCCGCAGGCAGACGGTTTCGATCCCGAAGCGGTCGAAGTAGTAGCGCGACAGCGATTCGCCGAAGCACTTCGTCACGCCGTACAGGCTGTCGGGGCGCAGCGGCGAATCGGCGTCGAGCACTTCGGTGACCGGATGGAAACCGATCGCATGGTTCGAGCTCGCGAACACGACGCGCTTCACGCCGTGCTTGCGCGCGGCTTCGTACAGGTTGTACGTGCCGGTGATGTTCGCGCCGACCAGATCGTCGAACGGCGCATCGACCGAAATGCCGCCGAGGTGAACGATCGCGTCCACGCCGTCGACGATCTGCATCACGGCCGGCCGGTCGGCCAGGTCGACCTCGCGGATTTCTTCATGCGCGGCCGCGTCGCCCAGCGCCGCGATGTCGCTGACGCGCACGACGTCGGCCCAGTCGGCGAGCGCGCCGCGCAACTGGCGGCCGAGGTTGCCGGCCGCGCCCGTCAGCAGCAGGCGGCCGAACGGTTTGCGCGCGGCGGTGGATGAGGCGTTCATCGAATCTCCTTGAATCTACCCAAATCGGAAAACGTTTTCCAACTATACGCGGACGCGGCGCCGAACGTCAATGGCCGAACCTGCTTGCAGCCATCCGCACTTTCCCGATATCGACCGCTGGCCGCGCGCCGGCTTTTTCTGCCACAATCCGGCGTTATCGAACGAAAACGTTACCCTGCGGATGAAAAAAGTTTCCCCGACGATCCGCGACGTGGCCGCGGAAGCCGGCGTGTCGGTCGCGACGGTCTCGAAGTACGTGAACGGCACGCAGCGCTTCTCGCCGACCGTCGAGGCACGGCTGAAGGACGCCATCGAGCGGCTCGGCTACCGTTCGAACCCGCTCGCGCGCTCGATGATCACCGGCCGCACGCGCACCATCGGCCTCGTGATCCTCGACATCAGCAACCCGCACTTCACGAACGTGGTGAAAGGCGCGAACCGCGTCGCGCTGCAGCACGACTACACGCTGCTGCTCGTCGATACCGAGGAAAGCCAGGCGCGCGAACGTTCGCTGATCGAAGCGCTCGCGCAGCGCGTCGACGGGCTGATCGTCAGCACGCGGATGCCCGACGAGGAAGCCGGCTGGATGCTCGACCTCAACAAGCCGCTCGTGCTGCTGCGTCGCAGCCCGGGCCTGCCGATTCCGAGCGTCGGCATCGACAACCGGCTGTCGACCTACATGCTCGCGCGCCACCTGCTCAACCTCGGCCATACGCGCATCGCGTATCTCGGCTTCGGCACCGCGCGCGTGAACGACGAACGGATCCAGGGCGCGCGCGACTGCCTCGCCGAAGCCGGGCTCACGCTCGACGTGCACGACGCGCATGCGCCTACCGCCGAAGCCGGCGAGCGCGCGTGCTCGCGCGTGATGCTCGGGCCGCAACGCCCGCAGGCCGTGATCTGCTACAACGACCTGATCGCGCTCGGCTTCATGAAGGAAGCCGCGTCGCTCGGCTTCCGGCTGCCGCAGGACGTATCCGTCGCCGGCATCGACAACGTGCCGTACGGCGCATACGCGGCGCCCGCGCTGACGACCGTCGACATCCAGAGCGAGAACATGGGCGAGCTCGCGATGCAGAAGCTGATCGACGCGCTCGCCGGGCGCACCGACGCGAGCTATTCGACGTTCGAGCCGCGGCTGATCATGCGCGCGTCGACGGCCGCGGCCGGCTGACGCGGTCGCGACACGTCGCCGTCCCGAACGCAAAAAACGCGCCGTCCGAGGCGGCGCGTTCGTTCGCAACGACGCGATTCACGCGTCGAGTTTCGCAGGCTTCATCTTCGGCGCGAGCCCGTGCATCACGGCCAGCGCGATCAGGTAGGCCGACGCGCCGATCGCGAACAGCACCCAATAGTGGCCGGTGCGCTGCAGCACCTGGCCGATCACTTCCGAGAACAGCACGCCGCCGATCGAGCCGGCCATCCCGCCGATGCCGACCACCGACGCGACCGCGCGGCGCGGGAACAGGTCGGACGCGGTCGTGAACAGGTTCGCCGACCAGCCCTGGTGCGCGGCGGCGGCGAGGCCGACGATCAGGACTGCGATCCACAGGCTCTGCACCTGCGACACGAACGCGATCGGCAGCACGCAGCAGGCGCAGATCAGCATCGCCGTCTTGCGCGCACGGTTCACGCTCCAGCCCGCACGCAGCAGCATCGACGACAGCCAGCCGCCGCCGATGCTGCCGACCGTCGTCAGCGCATAGATGCACACGAGCGGCAAACCGATGTGCTGCATGTCCATCCCGCGCGACTCGTTGAGCCACTTCGGCAGCCAGAACAGGTAGAACCACCACACCGGGTCGGTCAGGAACTTGCCGACCAGGAATGCCCACGTCTCGCGCTTGCGGATGAGTTCGCCCCAGCGCGGCGCGCCGGCGTTCGCATTCGCCGCGTCGAGCGCTTCGGCTTCGTCGCGCGGCTCGTCGTACTCCGCCGCGAGTGCGCGCGTGTCGGCCGTGCGATACATCACCAGCCACACCGCGAGCCACACGATGCCGATCGCGCCGATGATCACGAACGCCGCGCGCCAGCCGTAGGCCACGGCGATCGCCGGGATGATCGCCGGCGCGAACACCGCGCCGATGTTCGCGCCCGAGTTGAAGATGCCGGTGGCGAGCGCGCGTTCGCGGCGCGGGAACCATTCGGCCGTCGTCTTGATCGCGGCCGGGAAGTTGCCGCCCTCGCCGATGCCGAGCAGCGCGCGCACGAACGCGAACCCCGTCACCGAGCCGACCGCCGCGTGCAGCATCGCGGCGATGCTCCACACCAGCATCGCCACCGCGTACGACACGCGCGTGCCGAGCCAGTCGACGATGCGCCCGAAGCCGAGCAGACCCAGCGCATAGAACGCCGAAAACGCCATCACGATGCGGCCGTACTGCACCTGGCTCCAGCCGATGTCGTGCTGGAGCATCGGCGCGAGCAGGCCGAGGATCTGCCGATCCATGTAGTTGATGACGGTCGCGAAAAACAGCAGGGCACAGACGGTCCAGCGGTAGCGGCTGGCAACCGCGCGCACGGCGCCGACGACGGCAGTGGGCATGAATGTCTCCGATGCGCGGTCGCGCCCGTCGCGCCGCACGAAGTTCGTTGACCGGCGACCGGCGCCGGGGCGAACGGCGGCGCGCGGCTGCGCACGGCACGTTTCGCCGATCCGTCTGGAAAACGTTTTTCAAAGGATAGGGTGTGTGCCGGTGCCGTGTCAGTCGGGGATTTCGATGAGTCATCTCAAATTGGTCGCGGTAAAAGAGACGACTGTTCCGCAGATTGGCATTAACCGTTTTTCCCCTGATTTTCCCGCTGGGGCGCGGCGGGCGCGCGGCCGGGAAGACACATGTCCGATTCCAGCCAGAATCGGCGACGGGGATGGTTTACAGTCGTCCCATGCGCCTCGATCCCGACACCTGCTACGACGCCCTGCTTTCGCGCAACCGCCGCTTCGACGGCTGGTTCTTCGTCGGCGTGGCGACGACCGGCGTGTACTGCCGCCCCGTCTGCCCGGTGAAGCCGCCGAAGGCGCGCAACTGCAGCTACTACCCGACCGCCGCGGCCGCCGAGAAAGCCGGCTTCCGGCCCTGCATGCGCTGCCGCCCCGAGCTCGCGCCCGGCCACGGGCTGCTCGACCTGTCCGGCAATCTCGCCGACGCGGCCGCGACGCTGATCGACGACGGATTCCTGAACGCGCATTCCGTCGATGCGCTCGCACGGCGCGTCGGCGTGACCGAACGCCATCTGCGCCGCATCTTCGGCGCGCAGTTCGGCGTGTCGCCGGTCGAGTTCGCGCAGACGCAGCGGCTGCTGATGGCCAAGCGGCTGCTGACCGATACCGCGCTGCCGGTGGCCGTCGTCGCGTCGACGGCCGGGTTCGGCAGCGTGCGGCGCTTCAACGACCTATTCCGCCAGCGCTACGGCCTCAATCCGCTGCGGCTGCGCAAAGGGGCCGGTGCATCGGCCGACGGCGACATGACCTTCCCGCTGCCGTACCGGCCGCCGTTCGCATGGGCCGACCTGATGCGTTTTCTCGCGCAGCGGCAGATCGATGGCGTCGAGCGGATCGATGCGCAGCGTTATGCGCGCATCGTCGAGCTGCCGGACCGGAACGGCGGCCGCCGCTTGGCCGGCTGGCTGTCCGTCGCGCACGTGCCGCAGCGCTTCGCACTGGCCGTCACCGTGTCGCCCGCGCTGACGCCGGTCGTGCCGGCCGTGCTCGCACGCGTGCGCCGGCTGTTCGATCTGGACAGCCGCCCCGACGTGATCGACGCGCATCTCGGCGATCTCGCGAGCGGCTCGCCGGGCCTGCGCGTGCCCGGTGCGTTCGACGGCCTCGAGATTGCGATCCGTGCCCTCGCGGGCGAGCAGCTTGCGGCCGCGCAGGCGGATACGCCGTTGCTCGCACGAATCGCGGCACGCTTCGGTCACCCGGTCGACGGCGCGCTGCCGGGCCTCACGCACGCGCTGCCCTGCGCCGCGACGCTGGCCATGCTGCCGCCTTCGGCCCTCGAGACGATCGGCATCGAGCGCGACACGGCACGCGCGATCGTGTCGCTCGCCCGTGCCGTCGACGACGGCACGCTCGCGCTCGAACCGATGGCGCCGCTCGACGCGACGCTCGCCGCGCTGCGCGCGCTGCCCGGCTTCGACGAACGCGCGGTGCAGTACGTCGCGATGCGCGCAATGGCGTGGCCGAACGCATTTCCCGCCGACGACGCGTGGCTGCCCGCCCGCACCGAACCCGCGCGCGGGCCGTCCTCCGCGCCGCACGCGGCGGCGCGCTGGGCGCCGTGGCGCGCGTATGCCGCATTGCATGCATGGCGCCTTCATGGAGAGATGTCGCGATGACTCCCGCTCACCTGATTCCGAGCCCGCTGGGCGACATTGCCGCGCGCATCGAGGACGATGTGCTGACCGGCCTGTACTTCGTCGGCCAGAAATACTTCCCGCCGCTGGCGATCGTGCGCGAAGCGGACGCGCTCGCCCGCTCGCCGGTCGCCCGCCGCGTCGCCGAAGAAATCGCCGAATACTTCACCGGCGCACGCGACACGTTCTCGGTGCCGATCCACCTGCGCGGCACCGCGTTTCAGCGACGGGTATGGCAGGAACTGCTGGCGATTCCGTTCGGCGAACTCGTGTCGTACGGCGACATCACCGAGCGCGTCGGGCTGCCGATGAGCGGCGCGCGCGCGGTGGGCGGCGCGGTCGGCCGCAATCCGGTATCGATCATCGTGCCGTGCCATCGCGTGGTCGGCGCGTCGGGAAGCCTGACCGGTTATGCGGGCGGCGTCGATCGCAAGCGCGCGCTGCTGTCGCTCGAAGGCGCCGGATTCTCGCGCGGTGCGCACCATCCGGTGCAGCAGGCGCTGGCGTTTTGATATTCCGCGTTTCGAATTCGGCGCGCGTCGTACGGCCTAGCCGTCGCTGCGCTTGCGCATCGCATGCGCGACCCGCGCGTTCGCTTCGAATTTCGCGCGATGCGTCGAGAAAAACGTCCGCACGTTGCGGACGTTCGACGCGCCGGTGAACAGCCGCCGCGCGAATTCGTCGTATTCCGCGACATCGGCCAGATCCGCGATCACGACGAAATCGGGCCCCGGCGACACGCGATAACACTGCGTGACGGCCGGCTCCGCGCACACGTACGCTTCGAACGCGTCGTAGTCCTCGGCCGTCTGCCGGTCGAGGCTGATCTCGATCAACGCGGTAACGGCCGTGCCGATCGCGACCGGGTCGAGCATCGCAACCTGCCGACGAATCACGCCGGCCTCCGTCAGCCGCCGCACGCGGCGCATGCAGGTGGGCGGCGACGACAGCGCGCGCTCGGCCAGTTGAAGGTTCGATACCGACGCGTCGTCCTGCAGGATCGCGAGGATGCGCAGGTCGAGATCGTCGAGGGTGATGCCGGCCATCGGCCACTCCTTCCGGTCAGCGGGTGAAATTTAATTTCAATATGATAGCCGATCCGCCATCCATTTCATTTTCTTTAGTTTTTTGAAATTAAATTCCATACAACTGCTTCTACCATCGCACTCACTCATCCAGACGGGATATTTACGGAGCGCGATATGTGTGGAATTGTCGGGGCGGTTGCCCAGCGGGACATCCTGCCGAACCTGGTCGACGGCCTGAAGCGGCTCGAATACCGCGGCTACGATTCGTGCGGCGTCGTGGTCTACCGCGACCGCAAGCTGGCGCGCGCCCGCAGCGTCGATCGTGTCGCGAATCTGCAGCGCGAGATCGCCACGCAGGGGCTGTCCGGTTACACGGGCATCGCGCATACGCGCTGGGCCACGCATGGCGCACCCGTCACGCTCAACGCGCATCCGCACTTCTCGCCGAGCGACGCCAATGCGCGCATCGCGCTGTCGCACAACGGAATCATCGAAAACTGCGATCAGTTGCGTGCGGAACTGCAGGTGCACGGTTATGTGTTCGCGAGCCAGACCGACAGCGAGGCGATCGCGCACCTGATCGATCACCTGTACGAAGGTGACCTGTTCGACGCGGTCCGGCGTGCGGTCGCGCGACTGCGCGGCAGCTATGCGATCGCGGTGATGTGCCGCGACGAGCCGCACCGGATCGTCGGCGCGCGCGACGGGATGCCGCTCGTGGTCGGAGTCGGCGAAGGCGAGAATTTTCTGGCGTCCGACGCGATTGCGCTGTCCGGCATCACCGATCGCATTGCGTATCTGGAAAACGGCGACGTCGCCGACATTCAACTGCATCGCTACTGGATCGTCGACGCGGCCGGCCAGCGCGTCGAGCGCACGGTGAAACGCGTCGCCGCGCATAGCGGCGCGGCCGATCTCGGATCGTATCGTTACTACATGCAGAAGGAGATCTTCGAGCAGCCGCAGGCCGTGGCCGATACGCTGCTCGACGTTTCGTCGATCATGCCCGAACTGTTCGGCGACGGCGCCTGGCGCGTGTTCAACGACGTCGATTCGGTGCTGCTGCTCGCGTGCGGCGGCAGCTATCACGCGGCACTGACGGCGAAGTACTGGATCGAGAGCATCGCGAAGCTGCCGGCGAGTGTGGAAATCGCAAGCGAGTTTCGTTATCGCGACGGTGTGCCGAATCCGCGCACGTTGGTGGTTGCGGTGTCGCAAAGCGGTGAAACGGCCGATGTGCTCGGGGCGGTGCATGTCGCGAAGCGCAGCGGAATGACGCACACGCTCGCAATCTGCAACGTCGCGACGAGTGCGCTGATGCGCGAATGCGCACTGCAATTCGTGACGCGTGCGGGGATCGAGATCGGCGTGGCTTCGACGAAGGCGTTTACGACGCAGCTCGTTGCGTTGTTCCTGCTGACGTTGTCACTGGCACAAGTGCGCGGGCGCTTGAGCGACGACGAAGAAAAGGAGCATCTGCGCGCGTTGCGGCATCTGCCCGATGCGATGTCGAAGGTGCTCGCGCTGGAACCGCAGATCATGGCGTGGTCGGAGTTGCTCGCGCGACGCGACAACATGCTGTTTCTCGGGCGCGGGATGCATTATCCGATCGCGCTCGAAGGGGCGCTGAAGATGAAGGAGATTTCGTATATTCATGCGGAGGCTTATCCGGCGGGGGAGCTCAAGCATGGGCCGCTGGCGCTCGTCAGCAATGAAATGCCGGTGATCGCGGTCGCGCCGAACGACATGTTGCTCGAGAAGCTCAGGTCGAACATGCATGAAGTCAGTGCGCGGAATGGCAGGCTTTTCGTGTTCGCGGATGTGGACTGCGGGATCGTGCCAAGCGAAGGGATCGAGGTGATTCGACTCAACGAGTATTACGGACCGTTGTCGCCGATCTTGCATACGGTGCCGATGCAACTGCTCGCGTATCACGCGGCGCTGGCGCGGGGGACGGATATCGATAAGCCGAGGAATTTGGCTAAGTCGGTGACGGTGGAGTGAGGGGTGTTTTCCCCTTGTCAGCTGTTGGCAACTTCGAATAGTTTCACTTAAAGCGACGCGCGAAGTTTCACTTAACGCTCCCTGAAATCCTCGCGAACGACCGCTGGGCGGGGCTTAAGTGAAACTGTTCCAACGGCATTTGTGCACGGACAAAGCGCGGAATGCCTCGGAAAAACGGTGTCCCGCCGCGCGCTGCATTCAGAACTCCTTCCAATTCTGATCAATGACTAGCCCGTCAGCTCAAGACACGTCGAACTGATATGGTCAGCACTTCGGCTACCGACCATTCGACCGCGTCGGCCGAGGGCAGGTGTTTGGGCCACACCTTGCAAGTGCTTGCGCTGCCTCTAGTACACAACGGCAGTATGGCTTCAGCCGACGGGAAGGAAAGCGCTGTCGTCTCATACCTGCTTTTCATCGCGTGGCGCAGGTTTCGCTGCGGCGAGCTAAGAGAGCAAGACCATAAGATAGTGGCGCATTGGCCGCTTGAAGCAGCTTTTCGCGCCACAAACGGCCAATCTTTATAAATCAATAGCTTATGATGGTAGATGAATCGGCTTGTGCCCGTTCCGTCGGCATGTTCGCAAGGTCATGCCTCCGCTGAACTGAGCACTGAACCGGTCGAACCCGCCTGCTGCTGTACACAAAAACAGGCTGTATGCCCGAACACGTATCTTCCATCTACGCCTTGTGTAACAACGCTGTCGACGTACTGCACTTTTCATCAAAAGTACGGTACTTTTAGTGCCACATCGCCATGCAGCTTTCTCACTTGTAATGAGAATCCTTGAGAAGACGCCGTGGGTGCCGGCTGCGGGCAATCTTGCCCGTCTTCCTCATATACGCAAGCAAAAGGCTGACTTGGCGTCGCGGTTAAGCGCGCCTGTAGCGAAACGGATAACTTCGAGCGTGGATTCTGGCAAGTAACTGCCCGCTTGGCCAAGGCACGCAACAGCCGGTCGAGACGATGATGACTATTTACCGCGAAGCCGGACTCGATGCGTGAAAATACGGGGACAAAATCATGAAAGCTAAGCCAATCGCAAAGGCTGTTGTCACGCTGATAGTTGTAATGCTAGTGAGTGGACTGGTACGCCATGCGATTGATTCACTGCGCGGCACTTCAGTTCCTGCGGTTGCGCAGGACAGAATTCAGAAAGATGTGCAAAAGCACGGTGATATCGAAGCTGCGAAGCAAACCGAAACAGCAGCGAACGCGGAACGGCTGGCGGTGCTTGGCGTAGTAGGCAAAACCTATGACGCGATGCGCGACCAGCAATCGATGACGGTATCCAGCGTTAGCGTGATTCATACTGCGAAGCTCATGACCGCGTGCATGGTGTATGCGTCCCGGAATGGCTTTGGCGGCATGAACCGCGGACACGCCACCTGGCAACTGAAGCAGGGCGACGTCTTCAGATTTTCCGCTGACAGCGCAACAAGCTGGAACCGAGATTGTGCGCACAAGGATTATGTCGATTACACCGACTTGGGTCGGGCGCTATTGAAGAAAATGAAAGACCATGATGCCCAGTAGCACCAGCGGAGAAGTAGCCCCCTCTCCCTGTCCGGCTCCGGAACTCCTATCTGCATCCGCGCCAGGCATTCTTTAATCCCCGTGACGATGGAGACGTGGGCGCGCATGATGCCGTTGGGATAACCTTGGCTCGTGATAGAAGCGACCGAACACGCTTGGTCACAACCAATTTTGACCGACTTTTCGTCAAATCGGATAGGAAGGTTGGGCATATTTCTGCCCCTCATCTACCTACTCCGAAGCAAAGCCGCTGGGACGGAGTTGTTTACCTACACGGATTGATGACGGAAGGGCCATCAGCAACCGACCTAAATCGATTGGTTTTGACGAGCGGAGACTTTGGTCTCGCGTATCTCACGGAACGCTGGGCGAGCCGATTTGTCAGCGAACTTTTTGCAAAATATACCATTTGTTTCGTTGGATATAGCGCCGACGACGTTGTACTGCGATACATGCTAGATGCATTATCGGCGGACGAGCTTCTCGGGGAGAAGCCCATCGAGGTGTTTTCGTTCGCTGGGGCTAGCCCTGACAACGAGGAGGCGACTCGAGAGAGCTGGCGCGCGAAAGGTGTCACCCCGGTCATTTACGACGACGGAGATGGGCATTCGAGCTTGCACGAGACACTACGAATCTGGGCAAAAACGTATCAGACAGGCCTCCAGGGACGCAGAGGGATTGCCTTACGTGAGGCTAGGCTGAATCCAGACAAATTGGACAAGTCTGGAAGCACCGCCCGTCTCATTTGGGCGCTGAACGAACCGTCCGGTGAAATTGCTAAGGCATTTGCGACTGCAGAGCCCGCTCCGGCTATCGCGTGGTTGGCGCCGTTTACGGAGCGTAGATTTGGCCACACCGACCTGCCGCAGTTTGGTATTTCGTGTAATCAGTTGCCAAATGAGCGGCCTCCGGCCTGTGTGAAACCAGTCCAGTCGCTGCTTTGGAGCTTCTAGGTGAGGTGGTACCCGACAATCCATATCCAACCAGCGAATTGCAAGCATGCCTCGAAAAGATTGGTAAGGCTCGACCCAATCTAACCAAGCGAGGAAGCTTTCAAAGGTTGCGCGACATCTCGTCTCGGCATGCAATTACAGCGGTCTCTTGAGCGTCACATCATCGGACTAGGGAGTTTTATCTGTTGCATGGGGCGGACATGTGTACTATCGCCGTCCGTTTGGCCATACTCCGCCACACGGCTGCATTATTTCACTGGAGGGCATACACACCGCTTCGAGCCTTTGGGGCGTGGAAAGGCTCGCAGGTTGTATTGCCCGCATAGGGTCTTCCCTATATGATTTCGCTCGGCTCTGAGAGAAGCCGACACAAGGAAAATCAAATGGGAGCGCAGGACCTTATCGCGTTAATGAATGCCGGGGTACTCCAGTCAGACCGGATTGTTAAATTGGATACCCCCGCCGGACCGAATGTGCTTCTGCCACATATTGTGGTGGGCACTGCTCGCCTGGGTGGTAATTTCGAGATTACCGTCGACGTTGTTTCGCTGCAGGATTCAATCGAGCTGAAGTCGCTCATTGCGCAACCCGTCACACTTTGGATTCAGCAGTCTGATAAAACGTATCGTCCCCGACACGGGTATGTTCATACAGCCCGCCGGCTGGGTGCCGACGGAAGGCTGGTCAGCCTGCAACTGATTTTCTCGTCGTGGCTTCACTTCCTGAAGTTCCGCAAGGACGCGCGCATATTCCAGGACCAGACCGTCGAAGCGATTCTCGAAACAGTGTTCAAAGGGCATCCTCAGGCAGTTGGAGCGTACCGAATCGAGGTGAGCAAACCGTCGCCTGCACGCTCGTTCTGCGTGCAGTACGAAGACGATTGGAACTTCGTGCACCGGCTGATGGAGTCAGAAGGCTGGTTCTATTACTTCGAGCATGCCGACGGCGGTAAATCTCACACCCTCTTCGTCACAACCGACCTGTATTCACTCAAGCCGCTTGAGCCGGAACAGCTCCGGTTCTATCGGGCTGGCGTCACGCACCAGCCCGACGCGCTCGTGCACTGGTCGCCTTGTCGGTCAGGTCAGACAGCGCCGCGGGCACCTCCATCCGTTCAGCCTTCGCGGCGACTGTGTTCTTGGCCTCGGCTAACGAATCCTTTAGGCCGCTGCCGAGCGACGAAAGCTTGCTGCCAAACAGCCCCATCATTTTGCCCCATGCGTGGTTTTTCGTTATTAACGGCTGTCGTACCGATGTCCTGAAGAGGACTAGTCCTCTTTTTTCGCTGAATGTGCTGCAAGAAGCCACAAGACGTCACCCGCTTGTGCACGCCGACGTAGACCATCGACGCCGCACCGGGAAGCAAGCTCGGGACAATCCCAAAGCAGCGGCGCAGTTACCCGATTTTCGAAAACGTTTAAAGACAACACTCCTCCAGCATTCGCTGGCGGTGCCGGAGGATTCCGTCAATTCACGGTTCAAGATGGATTCGCCTTTTGACGCCGCGTCCGCCAACTTCCGTCCCTTGGAATCGCGGTCGGTGATATAGGCGCAGGCCAGTCGACAGATAGAACGATTCCGCTTAAGTGAAACTATCGAAACTGCGGTGATTGTCGGCACTGGTCAAGCGCCACGTCACATTTCCCAGACGGGGCATTCGACACCCCAGACAAGTCACCTGTAACCCGCTGATTTATATAGATTCTGCCTGCCCCTTAAGTGAAACTTCAGCGTTTAAGCGAAACTATTCGAAGTTGCTACTGTTCGTGAGAAATGAAAGCGTTCCGTGACCTCTTGGAAAAGCGTTCCGCGGAAGGGGTCAAAATTGCCTCAAGCCCTTGCTGAACAGGGCGCGGAACGCTTTTAATTTGCATTCTCTATCGAGCACAAAATCGGTGCTATCTACTTCCGGTTTCGAGAGAAATTGCAGGGTGGAGCCTCCACGAAACGCCCCTGCTCCCCGGTATAGGTACGTCGCCTCCCCACACTGCAGATTCGCTCAAAAGATGTGGACTTCGGTTAATCCCATCTATGCTACGTAGGCTAGCAATTCGGGCAATGACCGCGTGCCGGCCCACTGGTCGTGGGCGAGCACGTCAATATTGTGCGTTGCCGTTAGGCATGGAGTTCAAGGCAAAGTACATTGTGCACTATAATGGGAATTACGCCAGGTGGTTCTCAACTGATGCAAACGCGCAGGCAATTTACCGAAAAACACTCGAATCAATAACGCCTCGAATTGTAAATTCATTTCAGTGACTCGATATGAAAATATTTGATAAAATCGCAGCACCCATCTTTTTAATGGTGATTTCGTACGGCACATACGCCTCCGCCGAAGTATGTAAGAACGAATTAAAGGAGTTGGTTGTACCCCCGCTTGAGCATGTTGCAATGAACAAGAAGGACATTCAAGCTGATATCGAGGACGTATCTGATGGAGTCTACAGCGTCAGACTGTATGTCGCTGCGGACAGCCCCGATAATCTCGATAAACAAGTGGCCATCGGCTGGGTGAATTTGGATACAAATTCGATGAAGGCACTGGATGTGACGCGAGACCCAGATCATCCGGACGTGCTAAAGGTAAATGAAAAAAAATACCGAAAATTCATTTCTGACTGTATTCGAAAACCATCGAAGGCGGCTTCGAACTGCGAAGAACTCAATAAGAATGCGTCGCAGGCTGCTACTGCCATACCTCATGCGGAAGGCGGGATGGTAGTCATAGGAGGCGGTAGGCTTCAGTTTTACTCAGCGCCAGATTACTCGTGCAAATTGCCAGGGGTCTTTATTTTGACTGGAGAGTCCGTCGATGCGTACACCAGCTATCACGGATTCACGTCGGTCGCTTACCAGAATTCAAAGAAGGCCACCCCCGTTCGAGGTTGGGTAAGCAGTAACCGACTGCGGGGCAACGGCCTTGGCGTTGGTCTGCGGCAATCCGCCGCTAGCGAGCCCGCGAAATGATGAATCTCATCCGCGTCGGTGACGCCACCGATCACGGCGGCAAGGTTGAAACGGGGTCTAGCACAATGCGCTTCGACGGCCGCTTTGTCGCACGCAAAGGCGACCGCGTCTCGTGCCCCCAACATCCCGACGTGTCGCCAAACCTCATCGAGGAAGGCGACTCGTCGATGACCGATGATAGTGTTCCGATCGCACGGCACGGCCATCGCGCCACGTGTGGCTGCCACCTGATTTCGAGCCTAGTCTGACCCTTGACCTTGCGACCTCATCTCCTAGATCGACTGAGTGTTGAAGTCGCAGCGGCGTAGCGCGCACTGCAGTTCCACACTTCGACACCGTCGCGGGTAAAGGTAGCCTATTCAGCCGTGACGATCATCGCCGCGTGCGGGAACGCGTCGCCGTGCCCGTTTGCCCTAGCGGCAAAGACCGTCCGCTCACGACAAATCGCCAGGTAGTTTCCATCCGATAACGTCGACTTCGTCGTGCTCAATGATTAACGCCGCTCATTGCTCGATCAAAAACCGATCGCGATTCTTCGCGCTTGCAATCCATTGCGGAGTCTTGCCACGCCCGCCCCGGGTCTTGCCGCTTTTCGGATCGCGATACTTCGGCGCGACCGGCGCACGCTCGCCTGATGCCACGGCACGACGTCGTCCGAAAAGTTGCTCGGCCGTGATGCCATATTCGGCACGAGCCTCGCTAATTGCATGCACAACGCGTTGCTGGATTTGGAAGCCGCATATTCACGAAGAACCGGCCCTATTACTAGGGTGAACGTAGACGGAAGGCAGAGAAACGCAAGCGCATCAGGCGCGGAGCGCGACCATGGCGAGAAAACACTCGATGCGTGGTCATGCTGAGGATGCGTACTTTCCCCGAGAAGCCTTGCTTGGCGTGCGTGACGACTGCTGATCCATATTTCCACGACGACACGAAAGCACCGTCTAACGATCGCTCCCCGCACATGTCAGTTCGCCGCTGATCGGCTCCGAACAAAATGATGCTCCACCCGCGCCCGGAGCACTCCCTCCAGCGCGGCAAGCCGCTCACGCAGCCGCACCGCTTGCCCTTCCGTCATTTCGCCCAGCACGATCTTTTGTTCGAGAACGTCGCCACAGCGGGTGATGGCCCAACGATCGACCGTAGCCGTTTCACCTTCGAGCACGGCCTCCGCGGTCGAAACGATGCCCGGAAGCCGTCTCGAAACGAGATGAACCGTATGCGTCAACGTGAAACCGGGAAGGAAGTGCGACCAGTCTGCACAGACGGTCGGGCGGGAAGCGGAGGAAACTTGGCTCATGGTTGCTCCGGATGAATGGTGATCGAACCGGTGCCAGCCATGCTGCTCCCGCTTCGTTGCCGTCAATCGGCCGCATCGCCTCGATGGCGTCCACCTTGCCCGGGAGGGCAGGTTGGCGTCGGATAACCCGACTCTGGATGCTTGAATTCTCACGTTCGTCATTCCGAACGTGGATTCATTATATCGAAAAATCGACGCCGGACAAGGGGGCGGTGAAAAGCGACACATCAGCGTGACAGGTGCACTCGTCCGCCCCGTCACCAAGGTAACCCACGGACCCGCGTGTCTTGCATGAGGGTCGAAATCCCTTCATGGCCAACTAAAACCAGACACTGAACCGCGTCCCCGTCGTCAGCACATCGACCGTGAGGTTCCAGTGATGAGCGTCGGCAATCTCCCTGCAGATTGCCAGCCCGAGGCCGGCACCGTCATACCGCGAGTCCGGTGCCCGCCAGTATCGATCGAAGAGCAGCGGAAGATGCTCCCGCCGAATACCCGGCCCTTCATCTTCGATATGAATCGCCGAATCGAGAACGGTCAGCACGACGACACCACTCGACGGCGAAGCGTTGATCGCGTTCTCGAGGATGTTCTTGAGCAGGATGAAAAGCGCCCCGCTATCCGCCCGTATAGGCGCCGCGGAGTCGCGCGCTTCGATATGAAGCTTCACCTGCTTCGCATCGGCCTTGCCGGCCAGCAAGCTCACGACGTCTCGCGTGACCTCGGCGCCGTTCACGTCGTCGAAGCTGAAGTTCCGCGCTTCGCTGACTTCGGCCAGATGCAGCAGTTGCTTGACCTGCCGGGCCATCAAGTCGATCTCGCGAAGCAGCAGCGCCTTCTGGCTGATGTCGGGCTGCAGCTCGATCTGCCCTCTGACCAGCGTGAGCGGCGTCTGCAACTCGTGCGCGGCGTCGGCGAGAAATTGCTGCTGAACCGCGAAGCCGTTCTCGAGCCGGGTCAGCGCATCGTTGAACGCGTCTATCAGCGGCTTGATCTCGCTGGGAATCCCGGCCGACGACAGCCGCGTCTTCAAGTTGCGTGGCTCGATTTCCCGCGCGGCACGCGATACCTCCCGCAACGGCTCCAGCACATGGCTGATCGTCAACGGCAGCGTCAGTCCGAAAATAACGGTCGCAATGACCAGCACATAAGCGATGGTCTTCGGTATCGGATCGATCCGCGTCCTGACGAGCGCATCGACGAGTTGCCTGCTGTGCGCCACCTGCACGTAATAGACGACGCTACCGTTCAACGCGCGTTGAGTCGCGACCACGTACGCCTTGCTGTCGATCGTCGCGGGCAGTACCTTGCCTGCCACCGTCGCGAGGTCCTCCGTCAGCCATGGTCGGTCGTCGCTCGAAGGCACCGACGCCAGCAACACCTTCCCCGTCGCATCGAGCACGCGATACTTCACGTCGGCCGGCAAGAGCCGGAACATCACCGCCGCATGCTCGCCCAATCGCACGGATGCGGGGCGCCCGGCCGCGTCGAAACGCATCCCGGCCACGATATGACGGATGCTCTCCATCTGCTGGCGCCGTCCCAAGAACTCGGGATATCGATCCAGAAAATAGATGGAAAGCGCAGACAGCAGCGCCAGGCTGATGGCGAACGCGACGACGTTGGTCACCCACAGACGGGTCGACAGGCGTAGAACCCAATGACGGAACATGGTGGTTCTCTTACGAGGACGTGACAACCGGCGGAACGCGGCGAAGCATCGTCACGCGTCGCGCAGCGCGAAGCCGGCGCCGCGGATATTGGCGAGTCGCATCGTTGCGCCGATCGCCGTCAGTTTCTTGCGCAAGCGGTGCACCGTCACCTCGAGCGCGTTCGGCGTGACCGCCTCCGCGAGCCCCCATGCGGCATGCTCGAGGTTCGAATGTCGGACGGTCCGGCCCGCGGCTTCCATCAGGCAGAGCATGACCTGCAGTTCGGCCGGCGCCAGCAGTGTCGTCCGGTCGCCACAGCGCATCGTGCGCTGCGAGGGGTCCACGGTCACGTCCGCGAACGACGCGACGAGGGTCGTGAGCAGCGCCGGGCGCCGCATCAGCGTGCGGACGCGGGCGACGAGCTCGCTCATTTCGAACGGCTTGGTCACATAGTCGTCGGCGCCGCTTTCGAGTCCGTCGATGCGGTCATGCAACGCGTCGCGCGCCGTCAGCATCAGGCAGGGCATCATGCGCCCCGCCGCGCGCAGCGTGCGCAAGAACGCCAGGCCGTCTCCGTCGGGCAATCCTCGATCGACGATCAGCAGCGCGTAATCGGCCCGGTCGATACCGTAAGCGGCTTCCCGTGCATTGCCGAACCGATCGGATTCGATCCCCGCCGCGGCCAGGGCCTGAGCCAGCAGGCCGGCCAGGCGCTCGTGATCCTCGACAATCGCCACTCTTGGCATACGCGCACTCACTTGAACCGATACATGTAGCCGATTCTGGCCTCGGGAACGACCCGTCTTCCGACGAGCGGACTGTCGGTGATGCCGTCGCCGAGACGCGACACACCCACGTCCACGAAAACCGTCTGCTGCTTCGTCAGCCGGTAGTCGATACGGGTGCCGGCCGATACGTTCACGGCCGACCCCGCGCTGTACGCAGCGCGCCACGCACGTGCCTCGGATGGTCGCACGCCGTAATAGTAGTCGACGTATTTGTCGCTCAGCCATTCCACGCCGACATGCGGCGCGATCGAGAACGCGCCGAGCGCGAACGCCTTCTCGAAGCCGATCTTCGCGCGCTCGCCCTTGTTTCCGCCGAGCAGGAAACTGCCCGACAACGTGCCGAAGCGCGTGCTCCATGACAGTGCGGGGCCGTACCACAACGCGCCCTTGCGATTGTCCATGCCGTTCAGGATTGGTGCGTCCGAGCCCTTGTATCCGTCGAACAGCGAGAACTGGCCGCGAAGCGCGAGATTGACGCCGCTCCAGCTGCCGATTTTCAGATCGACGGTGGTGCCGATGGCCTGCACCCACTTGTTGTCGAAGTAGACCAGCGGAAAAGGCAATACGCGGGTGCCGTCGCCGCTGTAGACCGACGGCTCGACGCCGATGCCGGCGCCCAATCCCCAATGCGTGACGTTCGTCGCGTGGTCGAGGATGGTCAGCCCCGAATGATCGGGATCGGGCGGGCTCATGGCGTCGTCCGCCCATGCGGAAGCGGATGACAGTGCGAATGAAGCGGCAATCAGCCATAACGAACCTGTGCGGCGGGCGGCAATTTTCACAATCGTTTTCCTGGAGTCGGCGGTCGAAACGGGGGCTACTGTAGGACCAGTCGACTTACCGCTCACTTACCAGGAAAAAATCATCGCCTTGCGGACCGCGCGGGGAATTCAAATGGTGGGAAATATCGGCGCAGGACGAGCCCGTGTCGCCCGGCGCCCTCAACGAGCGTGACAGTTCGCCCCGTCAGAACACCGTATGCAAGCCCACGCGCGCCACCGCCTGATTCGCGGAACTCGACGCCCCGTTCTGATCCAGCACGCCATTCACCTGCGCATTCGCGCCGCTATTCGCGCGCTGATAATCCGCCGACACATACACCATCGTCCGCTTCGACAGCAGATATTGAAGCGCGACGCTGACCTGATGCGCGTGGTTGTCGTTCACCGCTTCGTTACCCTTCATGTACATGTATTTCGCGCCCAGCACGACGTCCGGCCGGATGCGCCACAGCCCGCCGGCCTCGGCCATCCACACGCCCGCGTCGTTGAACGCATTGCGCACGGTGGTCATCAGCGCCTTCGCGATCACGACACCGAAATCGTAGTGCATCCCCACGCCCCAGTTGCGTACGCTGGTCGACGGCACGCCCGGCGCCGGCCCGTATTTCTCGTTCGTATACGCCGCCCCCACGCCGAACGGCCCCACCTCATAGTTCACGCCGGCGCTGACGGCGTTGTCCGCGCCGACCGAACCCGCCACGCCGCCGAACGCATACATCACGCCGCCGGAAAAACCCGCGACCGTCGGCGAGCTGTACTTGACCGCATTCGCGATCGGCTTGCTGCCCGCGGTGCGGTCCCAGTCGAACGCGCCGGTCGGATTCCCGGGCAGCGCAAGACGCTGGAACGGGCCATTCCGAAAGCCGTACAGCCCGGAGATGTCCCGCGAAATCGCGTTGCCCTTTGAAAAGAGCGCATCCACCATGAAGTCGTACTGATTGCCCAGCGTGATGCTGCCGAGCCGGTCGCTCTCGATCCCCACGTAAGCATTCCTGCCGAAAATCCCGGTTCCGACGATGCTGCCGTTCGCCATCGAGAACTGGTTCACGAGCGCGAACGTCGCGCGATACCCGCCGCCGAGATCCTCGGCGCCGCGCAGGCCGAACAGGTTGGGCGCGAATATGCCGTCGTCGAACTTGACGTTCTTGCCGCCGCCCTCGTTGCTGACGTACGTGATACCGGAATCGATCAGCCCGAACATCGTCACGCTGCTTTGCGCCCATGCACCCTGCGCCACGGCAAGCACTGCGAATACGCCAAACCTGAGCTTCATGTTGTCTCCGTCTTTTTTATGAAAATACGAGTCCGACACCTGCTGCGAGGCAGGTGTTCGCTCATTGCTTCGTGAAAAATCGCGTTGATTCAGGCGGCCGCATCACCACCTGAAATTAGTTTTACTGATTGATCGATCCGGAAAATTCCCGGCGAACCGTCACCGATCCGCGCGATTCAAAACCGGCGGATCAAGCGCCTCGAAAGACGATCCACGCGGATGCGTCCACCTCGACGGCCACGGTTTCGAGCCCCGCTCCCGCGCAGGGCCCGTCGATACACACGCCATCATCGAACCGGAACAACGCACTGTGATGCGCGCACATCAACACCTGCGACCGGTAGCACGACACATTGCCCGGCACGAAATCGAGCGGCACCGAAAAGTGCGGGCAGCGGTTCACGTACGCCCACACCTGCTCGCCGCGCCGCACCACGACGACGGGGCGCCCGATGCACGCTTCGTCGACGACGCGCGCGCCACCGTCAGGCACATCGGACACGCGGCAGAGCCGTTTTGCTGTCATCGCTCACACCCTTTGCTCGGGATTGCCGAGGCTCCAGTCCCACGGACGCACCTCGACGTGCGAGAACAGGCCCTCCTTCACATACGGGTCGTTGCCGACGAACCGCATCACCGCATGAATATCGTCCGCCTCGACGACGAGCAGCGTACCGTTCATCGCGTCGCCCTGCGGGTCCAGCGTCGGGCCGCCGAGCCGCACGTACACGCCGTGCTCGGCCGCCGAACGCAGATACGTCCGGTGAATCGGCCGCATGCGGTCGCGCACGTCGCGCATGCCCGGCTGGTCGGTGGCAAACACCGCAAAAAAGCGCGCCATGGCGATCAGCTCCGATCGAGGACGAAGCCGAACGTCGCTTCGCGGTACGCGCCATGCAGGCCGATCTGGTCATTCATCACGTCGTTCTCCGTTCGCGCAACCGGCCGCTCAATGCGGCGCGCGCCCTTCCCATGCGCGCTGAAGCAACGCGCGAATCGCCGCGCGTTCGATCGGCCGCGGGTTCGCATACGGGTTCCGGCACGCGAGATCGGCTGCTTCGTCGAGCCCGTGCTGCGGCATCCCGATATCGGCCAGCGCCGGCGCGATGCCGAGCCGTGCGTTCAGCGCAAACAGCAGCGGCCCGGCTTCGGCCGCGTCGCGCCCGCCGAGCGCCCGCGCGACGCGACGCAGCGCGTCGGGCGCAGCGGCGTGGTTGTAATGTGCGGTATGCGGCAGCATCGCCGCGTGCGTCTGCGCGTGCGGCAGGTTGAACGTGCCGCCGAGCGTGTGACAGAGCTTGTGGTGCAACGCCATGCCGACCGCACCGAGGCAGGTGCCGGCGAGCCATGCGCCATACAACGCGCGGCTGCGCATCGCGCGATCTTGCGGATCGCGCACCACGACGGGCAACGCTTCGCCGAGCGCGCGAATCGATTCTTCGGCCATCAAGCCGATGACCGGATTCGCATCTTCCGCGTAGAGCGCCTCGACGGCGTGCGCCATCGCATTGACGCCGGACGCCGCCGAAATGCCCGGCGGCAGCGACAACGTCAGCGACGGATCGTAAATCACGGTACGCGGCAGCACGCGCGCATCGCGCCCCGTGCGCTTCAACCGGCCTTCGGTGAGCCCGTAGATCGGCGTCATCTCCGAACCGGCGTAAGTCGTCGGCACCGCGAGGATCGGCAGCGACGATTCGAGCGCGATCGCCTTGCCGAGCCCGATCGTCGAGCCGCCGCCGATCGCGATGCAACAGTCCGCGCCCAGTTCGGCGGCCGTCTCGCGCGCGGCACGCGCGACTTCGACCGGCACGTGCATCACGGCCTGCGCGCACACGCCGGCCGCGCGTTCGCCCAGCACTGCCTTCACGCGATCGGCGAGATGTCGTTGCTCGGGCGTCGAAAGGATCAGCGCCCGCTGCGCGCCGAGCGCGGACAGCTCGTCCGGCAACCGTTCGAGCGCGCCCCATTCGAACACGACGCGCGACGGGGTGCCCTGATAGACGAAACGCTCCATACGAGCCTCAGCGCTTGAAATGCGGCGGCACGTTGCCGTCGACGTTGACCCACACCGAGCGCGCTTCCGTGTAGTCGTGCATGGCCTCGAAGCCCATCTCGCGGCCGTAGCCCGACTTGCCCACTCCGCCGAACGGGCTGCCCGGATTGACGCGCTTGTAGCAGTTGATCCAGCACATGCCCGCGTCGATCCGCGCCGCCATCCTGTGCGCACGCGAGAGGTCGTGGGTCCACAGGCCGCTGCCGAGCCCGTATTCCGTCGCGTTGGCGATGGCCAGCGCTTCTTCGTCGCTGCCGAAGCGCAGTACGGTGACGAACGGGCCGAACACTTCCTCCTGCGCGACGCGGTCGGTCGCATGCTTCGCCTCGACGATCGTCGGTCGTACGTAATAGCCGTCGGCGAGCGCCGGATCCTGCGGTGCGCTGCCGCCCGTCAGCACCCGGCCGCCCTGCTCGCGCGCGACGTCGACATACGACAGCACGCGATCGAGGTGCTGCTTCGACGTGAGCGGCCCCATTTCGGTATCCGGATCGAGCGGATTGCCGATCCGGATCGACGATGCGAGCGCGACGAAACGCTCGAGAAACGCGTCCGCGATGCGTTCGTGCAGCACGAGCCGCGACCCCGCGATACACGCCTGCCCCTGGTTGTGAAAGATCGCCCACGCGGCGCCGTTGATGGCCGCGTCGAGATTGGCATCGTCGAACACGATGTTCGCACCCTTGCCGCCCAGCTCGAGTTGCACGCGCTTCAGGTTACCCTGCGACGCTTCGACGATTCGCCGGCCCGTCGCCGTCGATCCGGTGAACGCGATCTTGCCGACGCCCGGATGCTCGGCGAGCCGTTGGCCGGCCGTATGGCCGTAGCCGGGCACGATGTTGACGACGCCGGCAGGAAAGCCGACCTCGGCCATCAGCTCGACGATGCGCAACGTCGACAGCGGCGTGATTTCCGACGGCTTGAGCACCACCGTGTTGCCGGCCGCCAGCGCCGGGCCCATTTTCCAGCTCGTGAACATCAGCGGAAAATTCCACGGCACGATCTGGCCGACGACGCCGATCGGCGCACGCTGCACGTAGTTCAGAAAGCCGGTCTCGACCGGAATCACCGAGCCTTGCAGCTTGTCGGCCATGCCGCCGAAATAGCGGAAGCAGGCCGCCGTGCGCGGCACGTCGAGCGCCCGCGAATCGCGAATCGGGTGGCCGGTGTCGAGCGATTCGAGCTGCGCCAGCTCCTCGGCATTCGCTTCGATCGCATCGGCGAGGCGCAGCAGCAGACGGCCGCGCTCGGCAGCCGGCAGCGCCGACCATTTCGGGAATGCGCGCGTGGCGGCGTCGACGGCCAGATCGACGTCCGCCGCGGTGGCTGCCGCGATCTTCGTGATGACGGAACCGTCGTGCGGGTTCAGCACATCGATCGTGCCGCGATCGACGGCGTCGACGAAGCGCCCGTCGATGAAGAGTTGGGTTTGCATGAATCGTCCTCGGTGGAATGCGGAAGCGGAAACTGAAGCACGGCCTAGAACGCGATCGGATACGGCGCGAGCTCGCCGCGCTCGTAGCGTTGCGGCAGATCCGGGGTCGCGTTCTCCCAGACCAGCAGCATCGAGCGCTTCGTCGAATAGCCCTGATGCCGGATATCGGCCGGCATCGCGCAGATGTCGCCGGCCCGCATCGTGATGCGTGCGCGCGGCGCGCCGGTGTTCTTGTCGCCGATGTCCCACACGATTTCGTCGGACAGTTGCAGGAACCATTCGACGCGGTCGTTGCCATGAAACACCGGCAGAATGAATTCCTCGGTGGTCGGGCAGAACAGGCTGCGCCCGCACACCGACGTGACCGACGGATTCCACGTCACGTCCGAGCGCGACAGGTACTTGAACAGGTTGAACGCATGCAGCTCGCCCTCGAAGCCCGGCTCGACATGCACTTCCGGCTCGTCCTGCGCGACGTCGAGAAACGCGCGGTTGACCGGCAGTTCGTCGCGCAGCGGCGAGTCGCCTTCGAGGCCCGGCATGCGGCGCGTCGCGATACGCGTGCGCTCGATCGCCGAACCGTTGTCGCCGTGCTTGCGGCCGAACGCCGTGCCCGTCTCCTCGGGCGCCGCGAACGGGTCGAAGCCTTCGTTGGTCCAGTCGTGCAGCATCGCCTTGAAGGTCGCCATGATCGTCGGCGTGTCGAAGGTCTCGGTGTAATCGACGCCGGCGTCCTTCAGGATGCCGTTGAAGGTCCCCGCATACACGTCGACCTTGCCGTAGTGATTGCGCGTGCCGAATACGTGATCGAAATTCACCCAGCCGTAGAAGAAGCCCCACGCGACGTCGCGCATCATCGCGCGCAGAAACGCGTCGGCCGGAATCGCATGCGTGCGGACCTGGCCTTTCGCGGGCCAGTTGATCTTCACGAAATATTCGTCGCGCTGGAACGCGAATTCGCCGAGCTGAAAGCGGCGGTAGCCGGTGACGGCATCGGCTTCGGTCGATCGCACCAGATCGGCGGCGAAGCCCGCGGAAAGGTCGAGGGTCTCGAGGGTGGCCATAACGTGTCTCCTGGAATAGTCGAATGCGGTCGAGCGGTCAGTGCAGGCAGATCTCGGCCCACTTCTCGACGGACAGTTCGCCCAGCACGGTCTGGACGAGCGCGACGCCCGGCCGGCTCGCGGTGAAGCGATACGCACAGCCGGCCGGCAGCAGCGCCTGATGCCCGTGGCGCAACACGACGTACCCCATGTTTCGGCCGGCCGGATGCGCGCCCGCGCTCACGGTGCCGCGGCCCGATTGCGGCGGCTCGTCGAGCTTGATGAAATCGATCCGGACTTCGCCGTCCATCTGGATCGCGAACTCGTCGTGCGCACACGCGAACCACGGCGACTGGCCGTCGGTCCGCAGCACTTCGATCACGTATTCGAGGTTCTTGCCGGCGACGACTTTTTCGTAAGGGGCCGACTTCGACGCCACTTCGAAGATGTTCGAGAACGCGTAGTGCTGCGCGCTGCCGCTGGTGATTTCGATCTCGCCCTTCCGGTAATCGTCGAGCGAGCCGAAGACGGTGCGATATGCCGTGCTGGTCATGACTGTCTCCTGAGTTGAACCGCTTGTTGGATTCCACTCTAGGGGCAACGAACAGCCGCAACAAGGCAACGGATGGCGATTACGGCATTTGCGTTTCGCGAATAATCCGCGCGGGTCAACGCACCCAGCCGCGCGCCAGCAGCGGCAGATCCCACGGCGATTCGTCGCCGATGTATTCGGCGAGGAATTCGACCAACGCCTTCACCTTCAGCGCCTGCCGCTGCGTGGCGGGATAAACGGCGGCAAAGCTCAGCGGCGCGAGCTGGTAGTCGGTCAGGATCGGCACCAGGCGGCCCGCGACGAGCGCGTCGCTCGCCACGAGCGTGGGCAGGCAGACGACGCCGCCGCCGGTCAGCGCATACTCGCGCAGCAGATGAACGGAGTTCGAGCGGATCATGCCCGGCAACTCCATCTCGACGACCTCGTCGCCGCGCGTCATCGTCCAGCGGTTGCGCGACGGATAGCCCGAATACAGCGCCGTCGTATGCTGGAGCAGATCGCGCGGATGTTGTGGTGCACCATGCGCGTCGACATACGCGGGCGATGCACAGAAGAGGCGCCGGACCGTGAACAACCGTCGCTCGATCAGCGACTCGGAAATCGGCGGGAAGATCTGGAACGCGATGTCGAACCCTTCTTCGACAGGGTCGACGACGCGATCGTTGACGATGATGTCGAGCTGGATGCCGGGATAGCGCTGATTGAATGCCGCGAGCGGCGTGCCGAAGTGATCGAGCGCGAAGCCGGGCAGCATCTGGATGCGCAGCCGCCCGGTCGGTGTCGCGCGCAGCTCGCGCATCTGGTCCGTCAGCTCGTTGACGCGGCCCACCACCTCGGCGCACTCGCGATAGAACGTCTCGCCGACGTCGGACAGCCGCACGTGACGCGTGCTGCGGTGAAACAGCGGCGCATTGACGAACTTCTCCAGTTGCTGGATGCGGTTCGTCACGACCGAACTCGTCACACCCAGCTGCCGCGCCGCCTCGGCGAAGCTGCTCGCCTCCGCGACCCTCACGAATGCCTCGATGCTCAGGAACCGGTCCATACCGCGCCCTCTTTCGACAGCGAAACCGGCAGTCTACCTGTGCGGATAAAGGGCTGGGGCATGCGAAAGGCGTCACTGTGTCGCCAAATCGATGTCAATCGCCGGGCGTCCCGGCTCCGGCGTTCGACGGTATGCCCACGCCGGTACGCCCGCGCCGGTACGCCCGCGCCGGCATTACCGCGATCGCTCCCCGGCGGCGAGCCCCGGCTGGACGACCGCGCGGCGCTGCAGCACGGCCGGCGCGGTTTCCTTCAACAGCAGGCTGACCACGATGCCGAGCAGCACCGAGCCCATCGGCAGCCACAGAATGTTCTGGATGCCAAAGTGTGCGGCAACGTAACCACCCATCGCCGGCGCGATGCCGCCGCCGAAGATCTCGCCGACGCCGACCACCACGCCGATGGACGTCGACACGAGGCCGACCGGCGCGGCCTCGGTCGCCACCGGGCCGGACAGCAGCGACACCAGCCCGAGCGTGAAGAACGACGCGACGAACAGCACGCCGAACAGCGCGAACGGCTGCGGGCCGAGGCCGCGGAAGACGTAGAGCATCGCGGCCGTGCCCGCGAAGCCGACGATGCTGGCGGCCCGGCGGCCGACCAGGTCGGACAGGCCGGGCAAGCCGAACTGGCCGAGAAAACCGCCGAAGCCGATCGCGGACACGACGAGGCCCATCTTCTGCGTGCCGAGCGACAGGTAATCGGTCAGGTACAGCGGCAGCAGTGCGCCGAGCACGAACACGCCGGTCATCGCGCAGCACAGCGCGGCCATTGCCACGAGAATGTTGCGGCTCTTGAGTACGTGGCCGAGCGACGCCGGCGCATGCTCCGACGCGACGTCCTTCGCGACCTTCGGCTCGCGGATCACGAAGAACATGATCGCGCCGAGGATCAGGCCCGGCACGGCCACGAGCGCGAAGACCCAGCGCCACGACATGAAACCGAGCAGTTGCGTGGCGATGATCGGCGACAGCGCGAGCCCGAACAGCGCGAAGCCGCTTTGCTGCAGGCCGAGGTTCAGGCCGCGCCGCCGCGGATGCGACGCATCGGCCGTCGCCGCGAAGCTCGTCGGGCAGAACGAGCCTTCCGCGACACCCATCAGCCCGCGAATCGCCATCAGGCCGAGCAACCCGCCCGCGAGCCCCGAGAAGCCGGACAGCAGCGAGAACGCGACGATGGCCGGTATCAGCACCTTCCGGCGGCCGATCTTGTCCGAGATGCCGCCCATCAGCGCCGCGAAGATGCCCCACGACAGGCCGAGCACGCCGATGCAGTTGCCGACGTCCTGCGCGTTCAGGCCGAGGTCCTTCATGATCGAAGGAAACAGCGGTGCGATGAGCCAGCGGTCGAGCCCGACCAGCCCGAAACCGAGCGCCAGCAGCGTCACCGCCCTCCACTCGTATGAGGTATCCCACTCGTTTGCTTTCATGTCCGTCTCCGTGGACGCCGCTTCGCCTGCGCGCGCCGCAGCGCCTGCGCATGGGTCGGCTCCGATGGTTTTCGTGTGCGACGCGAATCGCGAGGAAGTGCCGGCCGGCGTCCGGATGCGACGCGCCGAACGGGCTCAGCCGACACCACCACGATAGGTGCGCGCCCGCCGATCGGGTATCGAACAACCGGCGAACGCGCCATTCGCGAAACGCAAATAATCGGGAGCGACGGGCGGGAAGGGGCGGCAGGAAAGCGTCGAGCGGGAGCGCACGAGCTGGACGCGGCGCTCGCGCGTGCGTGACGGGGAAATCCCGCATGGACATCGATGCATCGGCATTGCGCTTCGCGAGCGAAGGCGATGCGGCCGTGTCGACAGGCATAACGGGATCGCCACTTTTTACGTATCCCGAACGACCTGCCGGCTCGCCTCCGGCGCATGCCGTCACGCGCTTGAACGCGCGGTTGAACGCAGCCTGCGAAGAGCCGTCACGCAACGCGCGGAAAACGCATCGAGGCCATTCGCCGGCGCACGGCGATGATGTTCCGGTCGGTCAAATCCATTTCTGCGTCGCATCGCCCGGGGAAACGTCATCGAGGCGTGAGTGCGCGTCAAGGGCGTGCGGAAAGCGACGCCGTCGAGCGCGGCGTGCATCTGCTTGATCGTGTGGACCTCGCGCCGCCACCCGTGCTTGCGGCATTTCCCCAACCTCATCGAGATCTGACCTGATGCGCGCGCGACCCGGCGTACCGGCGCCGCCTGCGCATGTCATTGCCAAAAAATTCCCCAATTCCGCAAATCGATAAAAATTTATTCCACATCGCGTTGAATCCTCAGCCAACTTTGGATCCTTTTTCCCTTCTGTCCCCCGTATCATTTCCGTCACTACGCAATGAGCAAGAGACGGACATGAGCGACCCCACCCCGCTGCACTACCTCGACTACGCAGCCACGACCCCCGCCGACCCTGCCGTGATCGACGCGATGACGGCCTGCCTCGGCTTCGACGGCATCTTCGGCAACCCCGCATCCAGTTCGCACGCCGCCGGCCGGCAAGCGAAGGACAAGGTCGAGCACGCCCGGGCGCAGGTCGCCGCGCTGATCGGCGCGGACGCCGACGAGATCGTCTGGACGTCGGGCGCCACCGAATCGAACAACCTCGCGCTGAAGGGCTATGCGGAAAACGCGACCGGCAAGCGCCACCTGATCACGAGCCGCCTCGAGCACAAGGCCGTGCTCGACACGATGGCGAACCTGTCGAAGCGCGGCATGCAGGTCACTTTCCTGACGCCCGACGCCCACGGCGAAATCACCGCCGACGCAGTGGCGGCCGCGCTCGGCCCCGACACCGGCCTCGTGTCGCTGATGCTCGTGAACAACGAGATCGGCACGCTGACCGACATCGGCGCGATCGCCCGCATCGTGCACGCCGCCGGCGCGCTGCTCCACGTCGACGCCGCGCAGGCGCTCGGCAAGACGCCGATCGACGTGCGCGCGCTCGGCATCGACATGATGTCGATGTCCGCCCACAAGGTGTACGGCCCCAAGGGCATCGGCGCGCTGTTCGTCCGCCGCGAGATCGCGAGCCGGATCGCGCCGCAGATTCATGGCGGCGGCCACGAGCGCGGGCTGCGTTCGGGCACACTCGCGACGCATCAGATCGTCGGCATGGGCGTCGCATGCGAACTCGCCGCCGAGAAACTCGACGGCGAAGCCGCGCGGATCGCTGCGCTCGGCGCGCGGCTCACCGACGCGCTGTTCGCGCTCGGCGACGTCACGCAGAACGCGGCCGCCGCCCGCCGCATCCCGCACACGCTGAGCCTGACGGTCAATGCGCCGGGCTTCTTCCCGTTCATGCTCGGCGAAACGCTCGCCGTGTCGTCCACCTCCGCATGCAATTCGACCAGCGGCGCACCGTCCCACGTGCTGACCGCGATCGGCCTCGATGCGGAAACGGCCGGGCGTACCGTGCGCATCAGTTTCGGGCGCTTCACGACGGAGCAGGACGTCGACTTCGCGATCGGCTGTTTCGCGCGGGCGACCGAGCAATGCCGGGCGGCCGCGGCGACCGGCTTCGCCGCGTCGCGGCAGATCACGCCGGCCGACCTGAAGGCGATCCGCAATGCGGGCTTTCGTGCGGTGATCTGCAACCGGCCGGATGGCGAAGGCGTGGATCAACCGTCGTTCGACGAGATCGCCGCGGCCGCGCGCGAACTGGGGATGGACGCGCGCTACCTGCCGGTCGAGCGCGACCGCATCGGCGACGCGGAAGTCGACGCGTTCGGCGCACTGGTCGACACGCTGCCGAAGCCGGTGCTCGCGTATTGCCGCAGCGGCAGCCGCTCCGGCATGCTGTGGAATCGGCTGTCCGCTCGACGTGCGGCGTGAGCCTCCCCCTCTTACGCCTGACCGCCTGCGGTCGCGCATGAAGCCGATGCTTCGTTGCGCGGCTGCCCGGTGGCGCCGGTCACGACCGCATCAGGTCCGTTCATCGCCGTTCACCGGCGTATAGATCGCCAGCTTCAGCGCGGGATCGTCGTTCGCCTGGAACGTCGCGTACTCGTAGCGCTGCGTGCCGCGTTGCGCATGCACGAGCACTTTCTCGCCGGACACGCCGCTGCGCACGTCATGCGCATCCCACCATTGCGCGAACTCGGCGCTGCCGGCGCGCAATCGCGCGACCAGTGCGACGAACGCCGGATCGCTCGCGTAGAGATCGTGGCTCGTGCGAAACAACGCGATCATCCGCCGCGCCTCGTCGGCCCAGCTCGCGGCGAACAGCGCACGCGCGTGCGGCGTCTCGAACATGTAGACCAGGATATTGCGATCGGCTGGCGCCAGCCGGTCGAAGCCGAGCACCTCGGCCGCGGCGGCATTCCACGCGAGGATGTCCCAGCGCCGGCCGGTCACGTAGGCAGGCTGCCGAAGATGCGCGACGAGCCGCGCGAGGGTCGGCGGCACGCGTTCCGGCACGAACGCGCGAGGCCCGTCGCGCCGTGCGAGCGTGCGCAGATGGACGGCCTCGGCCTTGTCGAGCCGCAACGCACGCGCCAGCGCGTCGAGCGTCGCCTCCGACGGGTTGACGTCGCGCCCCTGCTCGAGCCGGACGTACCAGTCGACGCCGATGCCCGCGAGTTCCGCGACTTCCTCGCGCCGCAGGCCGGGTGTGCGCCGGCGCGGGCCGCCGTGCAGGCCGACAGCTTCCGGGCGCAGCTTCTTGCGCCGCGAGCGCAGGAAATCGCCGAACGGGGTTCGCGTGGTGACGGTCATCGGGTTCGCTCCGGGCAGGGTGGTATCGGCCGATCCTGGGCTCGCGCCGGGCCTTGTTGCAGATTCTAAGCCTGCCAGAATCGACGCATCCCCACCGTCAGGAAGCATCATGAAAGCTGCGATTCTGAAATCGTTCGGCAGGCCGCTCGCGATCGAAACGATGCCGGACCCCATACTCGGCACCGGCGAAGTCGTCGTGGACGTCGCCGCGACGCCGGTTCTGCCCTATGCGCGGGAAGTGTTCAGCGGCGAGCGCCGCTATCCGATCGAGCTGCCGATCGTGCCCGGCTGCGGCGCGATCGGCCGAGTCCGGCAAACCGGCCCCGACGCGACGCAATTGCAGCCGGGCGACTGGGTGTTCTGCGACCCGACCGTCCACTCGCGCGACGACGCGCGAATGCCCGACATCGTGCTGCAGGGCTGGAGCACGCGCGGCGAAGGCGGCAAGCAGTTGCAGCGCTATTTTCACGACGGTCCGTTCGCCGAACGGCTGCGCGTGCCGACCGAGAACGCGGTGCGCATCGGCGCGATCGCGTCGGCCGACGCCGCACGCTGGTGCGCGCTCAATACCCTGCTCGTGCCTTACGGCGGGCTGCTGGCATCCGACCTGCGCGCCGGCGAAATCGTGCTCGTCAGCGGCGCGACCGGCCATTTCGGCAGCGCCTGCGTCGCGGTGGCGCTGGCGATGGGCGCGCGCTGCGTGGTCGCGCCCGGCCGCAACGTGCGCGTGCTCGCGGATCTCGAACGCCGCTTCGGCGACCGCGTGCGCACGGTCGAGCTGACCGGCGACGAAACCGGAGACCGCCTCCGCATGCAGCAGGCGGCGCCGGGGCCGATCGACTGCGTGATCGACCTGATGCCGCCGTCGGTGCCCGCGACGACGGTGCGCGCGGCCGTGATGGCGGTTCGCCCGTACGGGCGCGTGGTGCTGATGGGCGGCGTCGGCATGCTCGGCGGGGCCGGGCTCGAGCTGCCGTATCCGTGGATCATGCGCAACGACATCACGCTGCGCGGCAAGTGGATGTATCCGACGCAAGCCGTGACGCTGATGATCGGGCTCGTTCGCGGCGGGCTGCTCGACCTCGGACAATTCGACGTGACGGCCTTCGCGCTCGACGACGCGAACGACGCGGTCGCGCATGCGGCGGAGCACGGCGGGCCGTTCAGGATGACGGTGATCGCGCCTTAAGCCGGGCCCGCCGACGATTCGGTGGCCGGTGCGCCCGACAAGCCGCACCGACCGCCGCCCTGCCTGCTACGTCACTCGTCCTGCTGTTCCTGCTGCGCCTGCGCCTGGCGCTGCCGGATGAACTGCCGTACGTCGCTCATCGTCACGCGGCCGGTGTGCTTCGCATCGATCTCGTCGAAGTGCTTCGACACGAAGCCGAGCCCGCTGCTCTGCGCCTGCGCCTTCGTCACGGCTGCGCCGTTGCTCAGCACGGTATTGCCGCCGAGCCTCGCGTCGACGCGCTGCTGCGCCTGCTGCTGCAAGGCCGCGCCGGTCGACGGCAACACCGGCGCCGCCCGCGTGGCAGGAAAGAACGGACCGTCGACACCGCGCCCGCCGTGCGGCAGCTTCACCGGCGCCACCGCCTGCGGCGGCAACGCGTAGGCACTGCTCATCACGGCACCGAGCACGATCAACGGGGACATACGCCGCATCAATTGGATTAGGGACATGATCGCTCGCATTCAATGGATGAATAGAGGGTTCCGCCGACAACGCGTCCGTCGCTCACGGGGCGGCCGCCAGCGTCGTCGCGGCCGTCGCGCCCGGCACGCTGCCGGTCGGCACGCTCGGCGGGTTTTCGTCCGGCCACGGCGGCGGCAGCATGCGCAGCGTCAGCGCCGTCGGAATCCGCGCGCCCTTGTAGAACGTCTGCAGATCCCGCTTCATCAGCGGACGCGCGACGTCGTCCAGGTAAGTCATGTGACCGCCCTGGAAGAAGTTCACCTGCAGCTTCGGATTCAGGCCCTTGACCGTCTGCAGCCGCGCGAGCTGCTTCTCCGTGTTGAAGAACGGCGTCGCGAGATCGTGGTAGCCGTTCTCCGCGAGCACGCGAAGCTTCGGGTTGAGCTGCAGCGCACCGAGCAGATCGGGGATCGTGTCGGGCATCGGCTGGCCGTCGTGCGAGAAGTCCCAGACGCCGATGATGTTGTCGTTCAGCGGCAGGTACGTCGCGTTCGGGGCCGTGTAGCCGAGATAGTCCGGCATCTGCGTCGCGAGCGCGTTCGTGAACGGCTGCGAGATCAGGATGTCGGACGGATCGCCGTCGGTCTGCAGCCGCGGATCGGAATTCGGCAACGACACGCGCCCGTCATACCGGCCGATCGTCGTGCCCGGCAGCAGGCTCGTGCCGAACGGATTCGCGTTGAAGTAGCCGCGCAGCGCCTGCTGCGTGAGGCTCGACGGGATCGACCACAGCCTGAGCGTCGCATCGCTCGGGAACACCGGCGTGCCGAGCGCATCCGGAATGCCGAGCTGGCTCAACACCCACGACTGCGAGTACTTCTGCAGCTGGCTGTAGATCAGCGTCGTGAACAATTCCGTCTGCAGTGCGTACAGATCCTGGTTCACCGGCGCCGGCGAGACCTGGTTGAAGTACGCCGCGACCGCCGCGTAGCCCGGCAGATAGCCGGCCACCGTGTCGGTATCGAGCAGCAGCCCTTCGGTCGACTGCGTGATCGCCACCGCTTCCACCGCATCCGCGAAGTAGTTCAGGATCGACGACTGCAGCACGATGCCCGTCAGGTGCACGCCGGCCGATTCGAGCGCGAGCGCGAGCATGTCGGTACGCGGCGTGCCGTACGATTCGCCGTACAGGTAGATCGGCGACGTGCCGCGGCTGTTGACGTTCAGGTAGCGCTGGATGAAGTCGCGCATGATGTTCACGTCCGCGTCGGAACCCCAGTACTTCTGGTTGGTGTTCGGCAACACGGCTTCCGACAGCCCGGTGCCGGGCGGGTCGATGAACACGAGGTCGGTGGTGTCGATCAGGCTTTCCGCATTGTCGACGAGCGGATAGTTCGGCCAGTTGTTGCCGAACAGCGGATCGGGCGTGGCCACGCGGGTCGGCGCGAACGAGCCGAGCCGCAGCCAGATCGACGACGAACCCGGCCCGCCGTTATAGACGAACGTGACCGGGCGCGGCTTGCCGTTCGTGCTGGGCGCCGTGTACGCGACATACGACATCGACGCTTCCGCATTGCCGTTCGCGTCCTGAGCGGTCAGGTGGCCGGTGGTCGTCGTGTAGTCGATCGTCTTGCCGCCGCCCTTCCACTGGTAATGCATGACGGCCGCTTTCTCGGCCACCTGCGACGGCGCGAGGCCGTCGGTCGCGTTCATCGAATACGCGACCGGGTCGACGTACGGCTGGTTGGCCGCCGGCGCCTGGGTGCCGGCCGCCTGCGCGCTGGCCTGCTGGCTCGCGGTGGCCTGTGCGAGGCTCGACGCGCCGACGGACGACGAATCGTCGCCGCCGCATGCCGCGAGCGCCAGTGTCATGGCGGTCAATGCGCCTAGCCCGCCCAGCCGGCCGCGACGAGCGCGGCGGCTGCCGGTACTGCTCCTGTCTGGTTTCATCTCTGCCCTTTGATTTCGGATACCGCGTCACAAAGGCCGCCGACGCCCGCGAAACGCGCAGGCGTACCCGCCACTCGCGTTGCACGGTCGGCAATCGGCGGTTGGATGGGACTTCTAAGAGACTGAACTTGATACAGACACAGCAAACTGCCGGCGAGAATGATGCCAGGACGCGCCCCCTGCAGTTTGGACCACTTTTGTATTACTGAAATTTACGACATGACAAAAATAGGCGGTGCTGCGCCGCGTTGTCAAAGATCATTCGGATATTAAAAATCCCGCAATGATGCGAAGGGCGGACAGTGTCTGGAATTTGAAAGAAAACGGGATTATTCGTGCAAGGTATGCTTCATCGGCAATGCCGCGCCGAATATTTTACTTTTCCCGCACAACGCGGAAGCCTTTCCCGTATTGGCGAAGCGTATTCAAAGCCTTCGGATCGACAGGGTCATTCTTTCATTTTTATTATCGCCGGCTCGATCGGGACGGTGCAGCGACATGCGCACGTCATTCGATAATTCGATTCGCTTCAATCACGCTTCAATTGCAGAAACGATGTGCACTGCGTCATCCATAAAATACCGGTTCGATTAATTCTGCGCGGCATTATTTACCCGGCATTCGAACGGCTTTCCCGGACAGGCCGCGACGGACGGCATTGCCGCGCGTCGCGCCTGTCGCAGGCACTCAAACCATCGTCACTTCCCGCCGCCCGGCAACGCGATATCGATCAGCACCGGATCGTGATCCGACGAGCGATACGCATCCGGTGCGTAGAACGTCTTCTGCTGCTCGGCCGACTTGTACGCGAGCGTGTACTGCAGCGCGAGCGGCTCGTCCGCGTTGATGTGCCATTCGTGCACGGCCTTCACGTGCGACGCGAGCGGCAGCGTCGCGAGCGCGTGGTCGAGATAGCCGGCTTCGCCGTTGTACACGTAGCTGTACGCGTTCGCGCCGATCCAGCGCGCGACGAGGTTGCGGTAACCGCGCGATTCGAGCGTGCGGATCGGGTCTTCGTACGTGTAGCTGTTGAAGTCGCCGATCAGCAGCACGCCCTGGCTATTGACGCCCGTCGGGTTGCCGGCCAGCCAGTCGGCGACTTTCGCCGCCGCGCGCGTGCGCGTCGGGTTCCAGCAGCCCTGACCATCGCCCTGGTCGAGATCGTCGTTCGCGGCGTCCGGGCAGTTCTTCGACTTCAGGTGGTTCACGGCCACCGTCAGCGCCTGCTTGTTGCCGTCGATCAGCCGGAACGACTGCGCGAGGGGCTGACGGTTCTTGTCGTCGATCGCGAGCGTCGCCGCGCGGCCGACCGGTTCGACCTTGCGGCTGTCGTAGATCATCGCGACCGCGATCGCGTCGCCGCCGAGCCGCGACGTACCCGGATCGACCACGCGCCAGTGGTCGCCGAGCTTCGCCGCGAGCTGGCGCACCGCGCTCAGTTCGCCGTAACCGTTGTTCTGGATTTCCATCAGGCCGATCACGTCGGCGTCGATCGCCTTCAGCGCGCTGACGATCTTCGCTTCCTGGCGCTGGAATTCCTGGAAGGTCTTCGCGCCGCGATTGTTCGGATCGTCGAAGCCGCCGCCGAGACCGTTGCCGTTGAAGTAGTTCAGCACGTTGAACGACGCGACGCGCAGGTTCGATTTCGGATCGCGCGCCGGCGCGTTCGTGCGCGGGTTCGCCCGTGCTTCGAACGCCGGCACTGCGGCGCCGGGCAGCGGCTGCACGCGCCACGCGCCGTAACGCACTTCGAGCACGCCTTCGACGTCGCGCACGGTGTAGCCCGCGCGCAGCGTGTTCGCGGCCGACAGGCCCGGCGCCGGGTACGGCACGGTCGCGGAATTCTGCTTGTTCGAGCCGTCGTCGAGGATCAGGCGGTTGCGCGCGTTCGCGTCGATCTGCGCCTGCGCCTGTGCGGGCGGCACGACGCTCGTCGGCGTGCGCAGGCGGCCGTTGCTGAGCATCACGCTGCCGTAACGGCCGAGTTCGTAGTTGTCGGTGACGCTCAGCGTCTGCGGCAGGCGCACGCGCATCCCTTCGTACGCGGCGAACGCGTTCGGGCTGTCGACCGGCAGCGTGAGCGTCGCGGGCGTGACCGTCTGGCCGTTCGCGCACACCGCGATCGGGCCCGACAGCGTGAGCTGCGTCTGCCCGTATTTCTCCTCGATCTTGCCCGTCACGTGCACGAGATCGCCGGCCTTCGCGCGCGCTTTCGGCGCATAGACGAACAGGCCTTCGGACACGCCCGGCTGGTTGCGGCGCTGCGCGTCGGCCTGCTGGACGAAGAAGCCGCCGAAGCCGTCCGTGCCGCCGAAATCGGCGGTGACGACGGCTTCGATCGACGCGTTCTGGCCGGCGAGCGGCGACGGCGCGCCCGGCCCCTGGATGTCGGCGATCGGCGTCGTGCTGCCGCCGCAATTCGGGCTGACGGGCGCGGCGGTCGCGGCGAATACCGGCGCGGCGAGCGTCGGGAGCAGCAATAGCGGGGCAAGCAGGCGGATTGTCGAGCGCATGGAGGGAATCCCGGTTGTGAGGGTGACGAAAGCTTAGCGGCGCTCAATGACAGTTTCCGGTAATCGGCAGACAGGCCGATGTAATTGGCGTCATCGCGCCGCGATCGCCCTGCGTCGCCCGGTCAAGTCTCGACAATGCAGCCGATCTTCCGACGAAAACCCGCCGCGCTAGACCGTCCCCGGCAGCGCGCTCGACACGAGCACGGCCGCCGCCATCAGCACGCCGCCGAGCACGACCGCCTCGATCCGCAGCACCGCGCCGAACTGCTTCGACGCGCGTACCGGCATCGCGGCGGCCGGGTCCTTCAACGCGTCCAGCAGCTTCGGCATCCCGAAGAAGCGGTTGTGCCCGCCGAGCATCGCGGCAAGCAGCACGAGCGCGAGCTTCAGCAGCAGGATCTGTCCGTACGTCGACGCGAGCAGGTTGGCGGGCGTCTCGACACCGCGCCAGCCGTTGTACGCACCGGTCGCGAACAGCACGATCAACGCGCAGGTCGACGCATCGGACAGCGACTGCACGAACGCCGCGCCCGTCATGCGCTCGCTCGCCGGCATGCGGGCGAGCCGCGGCATCAGGCCGAACGCCGTCACGAGCACGAGCCCGACCCACGCGCTGATCGCCAGCAGATGCAGCCAGTCGACCCACACCGGCACGCTGAACAGCCCGGCGTCCACCGGATGGCCGCCATTGCTGCGCGCGAGCGCGACAGCGGCAAGCGCGGCCGCCATCGCGAACGGAAACCGCGTGTCGTTCGCGCGCCCGACGAACGACAGCAGCACGACGACGAGCATGAACACCGTGCCGGCCAGCCACGCATGACCGAACCCGGTGCGCGCAAGCATCGAACACACCGCCGGCCCCGCGTCGAGCAGCGACACTTCGCTCATCAGCGCGCAGTGCGCCCAGAACGCGGTGACGCTCGCGAGCAGCGATACGACGGATGCGATGCGCAGCGTCGCGACGAGCCGCCGGCCGACGCCGTGCTGCCATGCGGACGCGCCGCGCGCGAGCCAGTGGCGACCGAGCAGCGCACCGACGACCACCGCGAACCCGGCGTTCTGGATCGCCACGGCCACGAGCCGCAACAGGCCGACGATGCCGTCGCTCATTTCTTCACCCGAAACGTATAGGTGCCCTTCGTGCGATGTGCATCGGCCGTCATCGCCGCCCACTGCACGGTGTACGTGCCTGCTGCCAGCTTCGGCATCGCGACGGTCATCACGCGCGGGTTCGATGCATCGACCTTCGCGTTGTCCTGCGTGACGGCGTTGCCGCTCGCATCCGACACCTTCACCGAGCTGAACGCCGATTCGAGGTCTTCGTTGAACGTGAGCCGCACCGTATCGGGCGCCGCGTCGACCGTGCTGCCGGCCGCCGGTGCCGCGCCTTCGAGCTTGCCGTGGGCCGAGGCCGCGACCGGTGTCATCGCGAAGAGGGCAGCAGCCGCGGCGAACGCGGCAAGCCGTCCGGAAATCGTGCTGGTCATGTTCGCGCTCCGCGTCACGGCTTCTTCAGTTCGACGACGGTCAGCGCGCCGCCCACGTCCTCGGCGACGAAGTCGATCGTATCGCCCGCCTTCACTTGCGACAGCATCGCCGGGTCCTTCACCTTGAATACCATCGTCATCGCGTCCATCCCGAGGTTCTCCAGCGGGCCGTGCTTGATCGTCAGCTTGCCGGCCGCCGTGTCGACCTTGCGGATCTCGCCGTGCGACATGCGCGACGCCGCCGCGGCGCCCTGCTTCGCGCCGTCGCTCATGTCCATGCCGGCCATGTCGCCGGCGGCGTACGACGCAGCGGAGAACGCCAGCGCGCAACCCGTCGCCATCAAAACCAGTCCCTTCTTCATCGTGTCGACTCCCGTGTGAGTGAATGGAAACCGGCGGCCGCATCGGCGCGGCCGCCGCGTGCTGCTTCAACCGTCCGCCATTTCGCCGGTGTATTCGTATGCGACGGTGCCCTTCGGATGCCGGAACCAGCCCGGATCGCGATAGTCGTTGCGGCCGAGCCCTTGCCGCACCTTGAGCACCGTGAACATGCCGCCCATTTCCAGCGGCCCGAACGGGCCCGTGCCGGTCATCATCGGCAGCGTGTTGTCGGGCAGCGGCATCTCCATGCCGCCCATCGCGCCGCCCGTGCTGCCCATCGCCATGTAGTCGGGCACGAGCTTGCCGATCCGCTTCGCGAGGTCCTTCTGCGGTACGCCGATCAGGTTCGGCACCTGATGGCCCATCGCATTCATCGTGTGGTGCGACTTGTGGCAATGGAACGCCCAGTCGCCCGGGCGATCGGCGGTGAACTCGATCGCGCGCATCTGGCCCACCGCGACATCGGCCGTCACTTCCGGCCAGCGCGCGGCCGGCGGAATCCAGCCGCCGTCGGTGCCCGCGACCTCGAAGCTGTAGCCGTGCAGGTGGATCGGGTGATTCGTCATCGTCAGGTTGCCGAAACGAATCCGCACGCGGTCGCCGGCACGCACCGGCAGCGGATCGATGCCCGGGAACACGCGCGAGTTGAAGGTCCACATGTTGAAGTCGGTCATCTCGTTCACGCGCGGCGTGTAGCTGCCGGGATCGATGTCGTACGCGGCGAGCAGGAACACGAAATCGCGATCGACCGGCATCGTGCCGCGATCCTTCGGATGCACGACGAACATGCCCATCATCCCCATCGCCATCTGCACCATCTCGTCGGCGTGCGGGTGATACATGAACGTGCCGTGCGCTTCGAGCTGGAACTCGTAGACGAAGGTCTTGCCGGGCGGGATATGCGGCTGCGTGAGACCGCCGACGCCGTCCATCCCGTTCGGCAGCCGCAGCCCGTGCCAGTGGATCGTCGTGTGCTCGGGCAGCCGGTTGGTCACGAAGATGCGGACCTTGTCGCCTTCGACGGCCTCGATCGTCGGGCCCGGCGACTGACCGTTGTAGCCCCACAGGTTCGCGTTCATGCCGGGCGCCATCTCGCGCACGACGGGCTCGGCCGTCAGGTGGAATTCCTTCCAGCCGTTCTTCATCCGCCACGGCAGCGACCAGCCGTTCAGCGTCGCGACGGGCGTATACGGGCGGCCGTTGGGCGGCACGAGCGGCGGCTGCGTGCCGGTCTTCGCCATCGTCGGCGCTTCGGGCAGCGATGCGGCGCCGGCCTTGGCGACCATCGCCGCACCGAGCAGCGCGGCGCCCGAGCCGCTGAGAAATTGTCGACGGGACACCATGTCAATGACCTTCCGGATGCGGTTGCGTCGCGGGCGCCGACGGCGCCGCGGGCGTGGATGCCGGCTGCGGCGCAGCGTCGGCGGTTGGGGTGGATTCGGATGCCGAATGGGCGGAATGCGTCGCGTCCGGCGACGGCAACCGGCCGCCGACGGCCATCTGCAGATCGGTTTCGGCGAGCCAGTAGTCCTTCAGCGCGTCGATGTAGCCGTTGACCGCGCCGACCTGTTCGCGCGCATCGGTCAGCAGCTCGAATACGCTCGCGAGCATCCCGTTGTAGCGCAGCAGCAGTTCGTCGGAGATCGTCTTGCGCAGCGGCACGACCTCGTCGCGATAGTGCGTCGCGACGTCGTAGCTCGTCACGTACGCCGCGTACGATTCGCGTACTTCGGAGCGCGCATCGATGGCCGTTTTCGCGAGCCGGTTCGCCGACTGCATGTAGATGGCCTCGGCGCGCGCGACCTTGGCGCCGCCCCAGTCGAACAGCGGAATCTCGACGCCGATCTCGTAGCCGTGCTCGTGGCCCTTGCCGGTTTCGTAGTCGTTCACGTAGCCGAGCTCGACCGCGTTGACGAAGCGCGTGGCCTTGCTCAGGCCGAGCGACGACGCGACACCCTGCGTCTGCAGCTTCGCCGCCTGGATGTCGAGGCGGTTGCCCATCGCGAAACGTTCGAGTTCGCGCAGGTCCGGGCGCGCCTTCGGCACATCCGGCAAGCGCTCGGGCAGCGCGTACCGCGCGCGCTCGCCCCACAGCCCCATCGCACGCGTGAGCTTCTCGCGTGCGGCGACGGCCTGCTGGCGCGCCTTCGCGTGCTGCGCGACCGCATCGGCATGAAATGCCTGTTCGCGGGCGTAGTCGAGCCGGCTGAAGTTGCCGGCCTGCCGCATGCGCAACGCCAGTTCGGCGGCCGCGCTCGCGGCGTCGCGCACCTGCTGCGCATAGTTCGCGGCCTGCTCCGCGGCGACGGCCTCGACATACGCGCGGCGCGCCTCGGCCGCGACCTTCAGCATCGCATCGGCCGTTTCCAGCTTGGTCTGCTCGAAACGGCGGCGCTCGATCTTCGTTGCAAGCGGCATCGTCAGCAGCGCGAACACGTTCGCCGAGAACGTGCGGCCGAGCGTGAGCTCGCCGTCGCCGGCGCGCGTGCGGCTGAATGCGAAGCGCGGGTTCGGCAGCCGGCCCGCCTGCACGAGGTCGGCCTCCGACAACCCAAGCTCCGCGTACGACGCCTGCAAGCCGCGGTTGTTCAGCAGCGCGACCTGCACCGCGTCGTCGATCGACAGCGGCTTGCCGAGCAGTTCCTTCGTCCGCCGGTCGACGGCTTCGCGGTCGGCGTCGGTCCTGATCACCACCGCGTCCTTGCCGATGCGTTCCGATGCGACGGACGACACGGCGTCGAACCCGCCGTCCTTCGAAAACGTCGTGCAGCCCGCGAGGAACGCCAGCGCGGCTGCGGCCACGCCGATCCTCGGCGATATCGCGAACGTCGTCATCGCGCGGCCCCTCCGTGCGTCGAATGGGCCGCGCCGTGGCCGGCCGCGCCGCCGGTCGTGCGTGCTTTCGCGGGCCGCTCCGTCACGTCCCGGTTCAGTTGCTGCCAGCCCGGGCCTGCGTCGTCCCGATACGGACGGTAGCCGTCGAACGCGGAGGTCACGGTGACGTCCGGCACCGACGCGGCGGCGTCCGCCGGATCGGGCAACGGGGTTTGCGCGGGCGCGAACGTCGGCACGAGGGCCGCCGCGCCCCATAGCGCCGCAATGATCAATCGCATGAACATGTCTCGTCGTAAGTCGTCCGGCGCGCCCGATACGGCGCCCGGTGCACATGGCGGATCGCGGCGCGTCGGCCGCGGGCAGGGACTAGGCGGACATCCGGCGCGGCGGCCGGTCGATGCCGCCGGTCAGGAACGACACGCCCCCTGCCGAAGGCGGCGGCGCGACGATCGTGACGCCGACGCTCACCGCGGCAGGCACCGCGAGCGCCTCCGAGATGCCAGCGCCGAAGCAGCAGGACACGCACGCGGCACACGACGACGCATGCCGCGCGTGGTCGTCGCGATCGCGATGACCGTCCTGCGCGGCCGGCATCGCGTGCGACGTGTTGTCCGCATGCCGCACGGCGGCTCCCGAGCACGGCATCGAAACAGCCGCGAACGACTGGATCGGCAGGCTCAGCGCGAGCAATACGACGACGAGGAAGGTGCGCCAGTACGACATGGAGACGAAATCGGGCAGACAGCGATCGTTCAGGCCGTCGCGGCGCCGTGACGGCGCGCGCCGGGGACAAGACGACCGCAGCTTATCGCCGCCGCGGTGACGACGGCATGGCTGAAACATGACCGGCTTTTCATGACAATTCCGTCATCCGCCGGTCATCCTTCGCGCACGCGCGACGCCGTACGCTCTGGCTTTACACTGACCGGCTCGAATCACGGACAGCCTGCCCGACCATGCGGATACTGATAGTCGAAGACGAACCCAAGATGGCGTCGTACCTCCGGAAGGGGTTGACGGAGGCGAGCTACACGGTCGACGTCGCGGAAAACGGCAAGGACGGGCTGTTTCTCGCCTTGCACGAGGATTTCGACCTCGTCGTGCTCGACGTGATGCTGCCGGAACTGGACGGCTTCGAGGTGCTCAGGCGGCTGCGCGCGCAGAAGCAGACACCCGTGCTGCTGCTCACGGCCCGCGAGGCGATCGAGGACAAGGTCGCCGGGCTCGAACTCGGCGCCGACGATTACCTGCTCAAGCCGTTCGCGTATGCCGAGTTCCTGGCGCGCATCCGTTCGCTGCTGCGGCGCGCGCCGCGCAACGTGCGCGACGTCCTGCACGTCGCCAATCTCGAGATCGACCTGCTCAAGCGTCGCGTGCGGCGCGCCGACACCCGCATCGACCTGACCGCGCAGGAATTCGCGCTACTGCAACTGCTCGCGGAACGCGAAGGCGAGGTGCTGACGCGCACCTTCATCACGTCGCAGATCTGGGACATGAATTTCGACAGCGACACGAACGTCGTCGATGCGGCAATCAAGCGCCTGCGCGCGAAGATCGACAACGCGTACGAGAAGAAACTGATCCACACGATTCGCGGCATGGGCTACGTGCTCGAGGATCGTTCGTGACCGCGCGCCCCGTGCCGTATTCGCTGCTGCGGCGCCTGACGCTCGCGTTCGCCGCCGTCGCGGCGCTCGTGTTCGCGCTGACCGGCGCGTATCTCTATCGTTCGCTGTCCGCTGAACTGACGCGGCGCGACGACATCGAGATCACCGCCAAGCTCAACCAGTTCCTGCAACTCGCACGCGCCAGCGGCTCGGCCGCCGCGCTGCGCGCCGATCCAGCCGTGTTCCATGACGTGCTGCTGTCGCATCCGGGCGTCTATCTCGGCATCTACGACGCGCAACGTCATCCGCTCGTCGAGCATTCCGACGAAGCCGGCAATACGCTCGCGTCGGTGATCGCAGCGCCGCATCCGGCTGGCAGCGTCGGCAGCCCGTTCACGTGCGCGCCGCCCGGCATCGGCACGTCGCGCTGCGTGCATGCACGCGAAACGCTGCCGTCCGGCGAAGCGATCCAGGTCGCGCTCGCGCGCACCGCGACCGATCGCCAGTCGCTACTCGAAAGCTATCGCGTCGACATCTGGCTCGCGGCGGCCGTCGGCGCGCTGCTGGTCGGCGCGCTCGGCTACGCGGTCGCGTCGCGCGGCCTGCGCCCGGTCGAAAGCCTCGGCCGGCAGACGTCGCGCATCGAGGCACACAACCTGAACGCACGCCTCGACGCGCGCGGCGGCCCGGTCGAATTGCGCGAGCTCGCCACGTCGGTGAACCGGATGCTCGACCGCCTCGAACGCGCGTTCGTGCGGCTGTCGCAATTCTCGTCCGATCTCGCGCACGACATGCGCACGCCGCTCGCGAACGTGATCAGCTCGTCGCAGATCACGCTATCGCGCGCCCGCACCGCCGACGAATACGAAGCGCTGATCGAATCGAACATCGAGGAGTGCGAACGGCTGCAGCGGATGATCGAGAACATGCTGTTTCTCGCCCGTACCGACAATGCGCGGCAGCACCTGAAGACCGCCGAACTCGACGCGGGCAGCGAACTGCGCCGGCTCGCGTCGTACTTCCATGCGTTGGCCGACGAGGCCGGCGTGCGCATCGACGTGCATGGCGAAGCGCCGGTCGTCGCGGACGCCACGCTGTTCCGGCGCGCGGTGAGCAACCTCGCGTCGAATGCGCTCGAACACGCGGAAGCTACGTCGACGATCGAGCTGGCCGTGTCCGTACAAGGCGGTTACGCGGTCGTCGAAGTCACGAATCGCGGCGCCGCGATTCCGCCCGAACAGGTCGAGCGGATCTTCGAGCGCTTCTACCGGATCGATTCGTCGCGGCACGGCGCGGCGCGCAACGCGGGGCTCGGGCTCGCGATCGTGAAATCGATCATGGAGCTGCATCGCGGCAAGGTGGAGGTCGCGAGCCGCGACGGGCACACGACGTTCGCGCTCTACTTCCCGCGCGGCACGGACGGTTAGCCCCGCGCCTCTCCACGTTCGACGCTAACGATCCTGTCCTGCGCCAAACGACGTGCGAACACACACGAGCAGCGCGATGGTCGCCGCGCTGAACACGGCTCCCGCGTAGAACGTCGCGGCGGCGCCCACGCGGTCCCACAGGAAGCCCGCGACGACGCTCGATACGAGCGTCACGATACCGCTGATCAAGTTGAATACGCCGAACGCCGTCCCTCTCAATTCGGCCGGCGCGGCATGCGCGACCATCGTCGCGAGCAGCCCTTGCGTCATCCCCATATGGAGGCCCCATAGCGCGACGCCGACGAGCACGGTCGGCCAGTACGCGCCGTGCGCCAACACGATGTCGGCGGCGATCAGCAGGACGAGCCCGACCACCATCAGTTTCGTGTGGCTCGTCGTATCGGCGAGCTTGCCGAACGGGTAAGCGGACAACGCATAGACGACGTTCATCGCGACCATCACGAGCGGCACGAGTGCGACGGGCACGCCGCTGCCCATCGCGCGCAGCACCAGAAACGCCTCGCTGAAACGCGCCAGCGCGAACACGCCGCCGACGGCCACCACCCACCAGTAGCGGGCGCCGAGTTGCGCGACGACCTCGCGGCGGATCGGGTTCACGCGCTTCTCGCCCGGCGCATGCGCCGGCTCGTCGATGCCGAACGCGAGCAGCGCCACGGCCAGCACGCCGGGAATCACGGCCAGCCAGAACGCGAGGCGGAAATCGTCGCGCCACGCCAGCATGATGACGACGGCCAGCAGCGGCCCGAGGAACGCACCCACCGTGTCGAGCGACTGGCGCAACCCGTACGCGGCGCCGCGCAGGTGAACGGGCGTGACGTCGGCGACGAGCGCATCGCGCGGCGCGCCGCGAATCCCCTTGCCGACGCGGTCGACGATCCGCGCGGTCACGACGACGCCGATCGTCGGCGCGATCGCGAACAGCGGCTTGCTGAGCGCGCCGAGCGCGTAGCCGGTCACCGCGAGCCATTTGCGATTGCGCAGGTAGTCGCTCAGCGTGCCGGAGAACACCTTGACGACCGGCGACGTCGCCTCGGCGATCCCCTCGATCAGGCCGATCGCCGTCGCGCTCGCACCAAGCCCCGTCATCAGGAACATCGGCAACAGGCTGTGGATGATTTCGGACGACACGTCCATCAGCAGGCTGACACAGCCGAGCACCCACACGCTGCGCGGAATCTGGCGAAGAATGCCGGTCGACGAGTCGGTCTGCATGGGTCGCTCCCGGTTCAGGAATCCCGATACTGGATGCCAGCGATACTACCGCAGGCCGGCGACGCCGATCGCCGGCTTCGGCAGCGCGTGCGCCCTCGCTATTGCGCGTCGTCGCGCCGGAGTTTCGCCTGCCGGCGCGGACGGTCGTTGAGTATCTGGTGGCGGCGATGGTCGGTCAGCTTCTTCCAGTCGCGCGCCTCGTCGCGCGTGCGCAGGCAGCCGACACAAAAGCCCGTGCGACCGTCGAATGCGCACAGGTCGATACACGGCGATTTCACGGCCACGATCAGGCCGCCTTCGCAGGCGTCGTCACTTCGACGGTCACGTGCGACATGCCGTCGAAGCGCGCGACCAACGCATGGTAGAAACGCGCATCGCGTGCGGCGTCGCCCGATTCGACCGACACGATCGCGCTCATGTGCCCGGGGCCCACGCGCCACACGTGGAGATCGTTGACCTGGTCGCCGAGCGCCTCGATCGCGCGGCGGACGTTGTCCGTCAGCTTGCGATCGACGTTGACGTCGAGCAGGACACCGCCCGTATCGCGTATCAGCCCGTACGCCCAGTTGGCGATCACCAGCGCGCCGACGATGCCCGCGAGCGGGTCCATCCAGACCCATCCGAACGCGCGCGCGAGCAGCAGGCCGACGATCGCCAGCACCGACACGGCCGCGTCGGCGATCACGTGAACGTAGGCCGACCGGATGTTGTGGTCGCGATGCGCGGCCGAGTGCGATGCGTGACCATGATGCGCGTGGTGCGCATCGTCGTGGTCGTGGTCGTGGTCGTCGTCGTGGTGATGCGGATGATCCTGACCATGACGATGCCCGTGATGGTGATCGCCGCTCAGCAGCCACACGCTGGCGAGGTTCACGGCGAGCCCCAGCACGGCGATCGGAATCGCTTCGTCGAAGCGAATCGGCACCGGCGCCAGCAGCCGCGCGATCGCCTCATAGCCGATCAGCAACGCGATCATCGCCAGCACGATCGCGCTCGTGAAGCCGGCCAGGTCGCCGAGCTTGCCGGTGCCGAACACGAAGCGCGGATCGTCGGCGTACCGGCGCGCATAGGTATAGGCCAGCGCCGCGATCAGCATCGCGCCCGCGTGCGTCGACATGTGCAGCCCGTCGGCGACCAGCGCGAGCGAACCGAACAGCGAGCCGCCGACGATCTCGGCGATCATCATCGCCGAGCACAGGCCGATGACCATCCACGTCTTCCGCTCGTTCTGCGCATGGGCGGTGCCCAGAAACGCGTGACTGTGCACGCCGCCGGTCGCCGGGCGCTTGAATTCGTTCATGTTCCGATCCGCTTACTTGAAATAGCTGTGCACGACATCGATGAGCTGCTCGGTCGCGCTGCCTTCGTGTGCGTCGGGCGTGTCCGCATCGACGAGATGCGACCGGATGTGGTCTTCCAGCACGACGGCCAGCAGGCCGTTCATCGCGCCGCGGCAGCTCGTGATCAGTTGCAGCACGTCGTTGCAGCCGCGCTCGTCTTCCAGCGCCCGTTCGATCGCTTCGACCTGTCCCTTGATACGGCGCACGCGGTTCAGCAGCTTCTGTTTTTCGCGAACGGTATGACTCATCGATGGCTCCTGTATAGGGTAGGGGAGTATATCTCCCGAAGGCTGCCCCTGTAGCATGGAGGGGTATTCTTTTTCGAGACGAAGGCTTGTCGAAAGAAAACCGCTCGGCTAGACTGCTTTCCGTCTTTGGGGAGTAGCCTGCTTTCCGTCCCCGGAAAGCGAACGCGTCAACACACTCGGCCTGCGGCCGTGGCGCGTTCGGCCGATCAGCTTGGCGAGACCATCGGCACATCGCGTCGTTCCTGGTCGGACGGCGGCGGATGTGCCATGGTTCGTCAGCGTCCGACCACGGAGTCCCCATGTTCCTCCCCGCTCGCTTCCCCCACGCCACCGCTGCCTGCGGAGGTGCCGCATGACCTTCATGTTTGTCGAACTCGCGTTCATGCTGGCCGTCATCCTCGTCGCGGCCGAGGTCTTCACCAATGCGCTCGAACATCTCGGCGAACGCCTGAAGATTTCCGAAGGCGTGACCGGCTCGCTGTTCGCGGCCGTCGGCACCGCGCTGCCCGAAACGATGGTGCCGCTGCTCGCGCTGGCCGGCGGCACGTCGAACCCGGCCGTGAACGAGGAGATCGGCGTCGGCGCGATTCTCGGCGCGCCGCTGATGCTGGCGACGCTCACCACGTTCCTGATGACGCTCGCCGTGATCCGCTCGCGCGGGCTGCGCGGCACGATCGCCCCCGAACGCACGGGCTTCGTGCGCGACATGAACACCTTCCTCGCCGCGTTCTCGCTGGCGACCGTCGCGATGTTCGTTCCGCATCACAACTGGGCCGTGCGCGCGCTGCTCGCCGCGATGCTGGTCGGCCTCTACGTGATGTACGTCGCGCTGACGTTGCGCGCGTCGACCGGCCTCGTCGATGCCGGGCACGGCACCGAGGCGCCGCACGCGATGTTCCTGTCGCGCGTCGGCCTGCCAACCAATCTCGCGACGATCATGCTGCAACTGCTGATCGGCGTCGCGCTGCTGGTCGGCGGGGCGAAGGGCTTCATTCACGGCGTGGAAGGCGTATCGCACGCGCTCGGCGTATCGGCGCTGCTGCTGTCGCTGATCGTCGTGCCGATCGCGACGGAACTGCCAGAGAAGGTCAACAGCGTGCTGTGGATCCGCCGCGGGAAGGACACGCTCGCGTTCGGCAACATCACCGGCGCGATGGTGTTCCAGGGCACGCTGCTGCCGGCGATCGGCATCATGCTGACGCCGTGGGAGCCGCGCCCCGAAGTGCTGACCGGCGTGATCATCACGCTCGCGGCGGCGGCCTGGCTGCGCGTCAACGCGCATACGCGCGGGCTCGCGACCTGGGCGTTGCTCGCGAACGGCGCGGGTTATGCGGGGTATCTGGCGTTGACGCTGGCGCGCTGACCGCAGATCGGGCGCGCCGGCCGGCGAACACGTTGGCGCGGCGCGCTTCGCGGCGGCGGATGCGGGCGGCAGTGACACCCGCATCCGGACGATCAGGATCCCTTGACGAGCCTGACGATCGTCAGCGTGCCATCGATCTTCTCGATCCGCACCTTTACCTTGTCGCCCGCATGTGCGTGCGCGAGCATCGCCGCATCCTTTGCCTTGAACGCCATCGTCATCGGCGGCATCCCGACGTTCTCCAGCGCGCCGTGCTTCAGCGTGATCCGGCCGCTTGCGGCATCGACCTTCTTCACTTCGGCGTCCGTCAGCGCGGCGTGCGATTCCGTCGCGCCGTCCGACGACATCTTCATGGCGGACATGTCCATGCCCGACATGTCGCCGGCGGCAACGGCCGGGACGGCGAAAGCGCCGCACGCGAGAACGGTGGCAGCGGTGGCGATCAATTGATTCATCTTCATCGTGATTCTCCGGTGGGAATGGATGGCACGTTCGTGCCGGAAGGAACTGCATCGGAATGCCGCGTGCGGCTCGCGCTTCGCGCACGACGGCGCTGAAGCAGAAGCCACGCGGCGGGAATGACGAACATCGACAGCAGTGGCGCCGTGACCATGCCGCCTACCATCGGCGCGGCGATGCGCTGCATGACTTCGGAACCGGCGCCGTGACCGATCATGATCGGCACGAGCCCGGCGAGCACGACGGCGACCGTCATTGCCTTCGGGCGTACACGCAGCACCGCGCCTTCGCGAATCGCGTCGAGCAGCAACGCATCGGTCAGCGGTTCGCCGGCATCGAGCCGGCGTTGCAGCGCGCCCTTCAGGTACAGCAGCATCACGACGCCGAATTCGGCGGCCACGCCCGCCAGCGCGATGAAGCCGACCGACGTCGCGACGGACACCGCATGGCCGAGCGCCCACACCAGCCAGAACCCGCCGACCAGCGCGAACGGCACCGTCGACATCAGCAGCAACGCATCGGCTGCCGAATCGAACGTGACGAACAGCAGCACGAAGATCACGACGAGCGTGACGGGCACGACGGTGCGCAGCGTCGCCGCCGCGCGTTCGAGATACTCGAACTGCCCCGACCATGCGATCGAATAGCCGGGCGGCAACGCGACCCGATGCGCGACGGCCTGCTGCATCGCACGGACGGCCGTGCCCAGGTCCGTGCCGCGAAGATCGACGTACACGTAGCCGGACAGCCGCGCGTTCTCGCTGCGGATCATCGGCGGCCCATCGGCGATCGCGACATGCGCGACGTCGCCGAGGCGGATCTGCGCGCCGCGCGCGGTCACGATCGGCAGTTGCCGCAGATTCTCGAGCGAATCACGGATCTCGCGCGGATAGCGAATGTTGATCGGAAAGCGCTCGCGCCCCGCGACCACTTCGCCCACCTCCTCGCCGCCGATCGCCGACGACACGACCGACTGGATATCGGCAACCGACAACCCGTAACGCGCGGCGGCAAGCCGGTCGATGTCGACGTCGATGTAGCGGCCGCCGTTCAGCCGCTCCGCGAGCGCGGAAGTCACGCCCCGCACGTGCTTCACGGCGGCCTCGACCTGCGTCGCGATCGTGTCGATCCCCGCCAGGTCCGGCCCCGAGATCTTCACGCCGACCGGCGTCTTGATCCCGGTGGACAGCATGTCGAGCCGGTTGCGGATCGGCGGCACCCATACGTTCGACAGGCCCGGCACCTTCACCGTCCGGTCGAGTTCGTCGACGAGTTTCTGCGGCGTCATGCCGGGCCGCCATGCGCTGCGCGGCTTGAACCGGATCGTCGTCTCGAACATTTCGAGGGGCGCCGGATCGGTCGCCGTATCGGCGCGGCCCGACTTGCCGAACACCGTGTCGACCTCGGGCACGGTCTTGATCAGCCGGTCGGTCTGCTGCAGCAATTCGCTCGCCTTGTCCGCCGAGATACCCGGCAGCGCGGTCGGCATGTACAGCAAATCGCCTTCGTCGAGCGGCGGCATGAATTCGCCGCCGAGCCGCGACAACGGCACGGCAGTCAGCACGAGCGCGACGACCGCGATACCGATCGCGGCCCACGGGCGCCGCAGCGTCGCTTCGAGCCACGGCCGATACAGGCGGATCAGCACGCGGGTGATCGGGTTCGCGTGCTCGTGCGGAATGCGGCCGCGCACGAGATAGCCCATCAGCACGGGCACCAGCGTCACCGATAGCCCAGCGGCGGCGGCAATCGTGTAGGTCTTCGTGAACGCGAGCGGCGCGAACAGCTTGCCCTCCTGCCCTTCCAGCGAAAACACCGGAACGAACGACAGCGTGATGATCAGCAACGAGAAGAACAGCGCGGGGCCCACTTCCGCGGCAGACGCCGCCACGAGTTCCCAGCGTCGCACGGTCGAGATCGGCTCGCCGGGATGCGCGCGGTCGTGCGCTTCCAGATGCTTGTGTGCGTTCTCGATCATCACGATAGCGGCGTCGATCATCGCACCGATCGCGATCGCAATCCCGCCGAGCGACATCAGGTTCGCGTTCACGCCCTGGTAGCGCATCACGATGAACGCGGCCAGCACGCCAAGCGGCAGCGACAGGATCGCGACCAGCGCGCTGCGCAGATGGAACAGGAACACCGCGCATACGATCCCGACGATCACGAACTCCTCGATCAGCTTGTCCGTCAGGTTGTCGACCGCGCGCGCGATCAGTTGCGAACGGTCGTAGGTCGTGACGATATCGACGCCGGCCGGCAGCGAACGCTTCAGGTCGGCGAGCTTCGCCTTCACCGCGTCGATCGTCGTCAGCGCGTTCTTGCCCGAGCGCATCACGACGACGCCGCCCGTCACCTCGCCCTGCCCGTTCAACTCCGCGATGCCGCGCCGCATCGCCGGCCCGACCTGGATGCGTGCGACGTCGCCGAGCAGGACGGGCGTGCCGGCGTCGTCGGTGCGCAGCACGACGTGACGGAAATCGTCGAGCGTGCGCAGGTAGCCTGACGACCGCACCATGTACTCCGACTCGGCCAGCTCGACGACCGCGCCGCCGGAGGCCTGGTTGGCCTTGCCGAGGGCCTCCGCGACCGCCGCCTGCGTGATCCCGTATGCGCGCAGCTTGTCCGGGTCCAGCACGACCTGGTACTGACGCACCATGCCGCCGATGCTCGCGACTTCCGATACGTCCGGCACGGCCTTCAGCTCGAACTTCAGGAACCAGTCGTTGAGCGCACGCAGTTGCCCGGGATCGTGATGGCCGGTGCGATCGACGAGCGCGTACTCGTATACCCAACCGACGCCCGTTGCATCCGGGCCTAGCGACACGGTCGCGCCCGCCGGCAGGCGGCTCTGCACCTGACTCAGGTATTCGAGCACGCGCGAACGCGCCCAGTACGGATCGGTATGATCGTCGAACAGCACATAGACGAACGCGTCGCCGAACGACGAGTACGCGCGCACGGTTTTCGCGCCCGGCACGCCGAGCAGCGTCGTCGTGAGGGGATAGGTCACCAGGTCCTCGACGACCTGCGGCGCGTTGCCCGGATACGATGCCTTCACGATCACCTGCGTGTCCGACAGATCGGGCAACGCATCGAGCGGCGTCTGCCGCAGCGAATGCACGCCCCATGCCACGAGCAGCACGGTAGCCAGCAGCACCAGGAACCGATGATGGACGGACCAGTGAATGATGCGCGGGATCATCGCCCACCTCCCTGCTGCTCGACCTTCGTCAGCCGGTAGCCGTCGTCGGTCTGCGTGAACGCGAAACGCACGGTCTGGCCCGGCTTCACGTCCGCGAACGCGTGCGCCGACGGCTTGCCGAACGCCATCGTCATCGCCCCCCAGCCGAGCGCCGGCACCGGCTGATGCGAGAACGTGATGTCGTCGGCCGTGACTTTCTCCACCGTGCCGGTGGTTTCGTAGACCGGCGCGGTTGCCGTCGAGGACGATGCTGCCGCGGCTGTCCCTGCCGCGCGCTCCAGCCGCGGCAGCACGCTTTTCAGGCTGGCCTCCGAATCGATCAGGAACTGCCCCGACGCGACCACCGTGTCGCCTTCGTTCAATCCGCCGAGCACTTCCGTGTCGCCGCCGACGTCGTTTCCGACCGTCACCGACGTCGGCTGAAACCGGCCGTCGCCGTTCTTCACGATGACGATCGTGCGCTGGCCGGTCGCGATCACGGCCTCGGACGGCACAAGCAGGCGCGACACCTTCGCCTTCTCGGCGACCCGCACGCGCATCAGCATGCCGGGCGTGAGCTTCAGCGATGCGTTGTCGATCTCCACCCGCGCATGCAGCGTGCGGCTGCCCGTGCTGATGCCGGGCAACACTTCGCGGATGCGTCCACTGAAATGCCGGGCTGGATCGCCCGCGAACGTCGCGTCGACCGACATTCCCGGCTGCACGTTCAAGGCAAGCGCTTCCGGCACCTCGACGATCAGCCATAGCGTGGACAACCCGGCGATCTTCGCGAGCGTCTGGCCGGGCGCGACCATCGCGCCGTCGCGCACATTCAGCTCGCTGACGACGCCGGCCTCGGGCGCACTCAGCTCGACGTGCGTCTGCGCGCGGCCCGTACGATCGAGATTCGCGATCATGCCGTCCGGAATCGACAGTGCCCGCATCCGCGCACGCGCCGCATCGAGCAGGCTGCCATCCGTCCCGCCGCGCTTCAGCGCGAGATACTCCTCCTGCGGCGCGAGCCAGTCGGGCACGAACAGCGATGCGACCGGCGCTCCCTTCGCGATGCGCTGCATCGGCGCGCGTGCATACAGGCGGTCGATGTAGCCTGTGACGCGCGACTGCACGACTTCCGTGCGTGCTTCGTCGAACTGCGTGGTGCCCACCGCGTCGAAACCGGCCGCCGTCTGCTGCCGACGCACGGTCGCATAGCGGATGCCGAGGTTCTGCTGCAGGCCCGGATCGATCCGGATGCCCGTCGCCGCGCCGCCTTCATCCGCATAGACGGGCTGCAACTGCATGTCCATGAACGGCGATTTGCCCGGTTTGTCGAAGTGCTGGTTCGGCACCATCGGGTCGTGCCAGTACAACACCTTGCGCGCGGGCTGCGGAGCCTGCGCGCCCGGCGGCGCAGCGGCAGTCGTGGCCGCCGTCGCCGCATCGCCCGTCGCATGGCGGACGCCTGCGAAATAGCCGGCGCCGGCGAGCGCCGCGCCGGCGAACGCCATCAGCGCCGCACGTGCCAGTGATTGCTTGATCATGGCGGTCTCCTTCACTGAGCGGCGGCCATCGCCGACGGCACGACCTGATATTCGAGCTGCGCCCAGGTCTGCGACACGTCGCGCCTGAGATCGAGCACCTGCAACTGCGCTTCGAGCTGCGCACGCCGCGCGGCGAACGTGTCGGCGAGCGATCCCGTGCCGGCCCGGTACGCGGCCGTCGCGAGCTGCACACGCTGATCGGCGGCCGGCAACAGCGCGGCGCCCAGGTGCGCGATGCGTGCGCGGCCGGTCGCCAGCGTGTCGGATTGCGTGCGGATATCGGCCTGCACCTGACGCAGCGTGTCCTCGTACATCAGGCGCGCCTTCGTTGCGAGCGCAGCCTTTTCGGCCACGTCGCGGCTCTGGCGATTCTTGCGATTGAGCGGCAGCGGGATCGAAACGCCGACCGACACCATGTTCGAATACGCTCCGCCGCGCTGCTGGTACGCGATTTCCCACGTCCAGTTGGGGCTGCGCTCGCTGTTCGCGACCGCGACGTCGGCTTCGGCCACCGCGATATCGTCCGCGGCGGCGACGAGCGCCGGCTGCGACAGGCGCAGCTCGTCCGGCGGCAACGACGAGACGAACGATTCGGGCGCGGGCGGCGTACCCGCCACGTCCGTCACGGGCGCCGCCGTCCAGCGGGCCAGCGCGACGAGCGCGGTGCGATACGCCTGCTGCGCCTTGAGCACCTGGTCCTGCGTCTGTGCGAGCATCGCGCGGGCCTGCACGACGTCGCCCGCGCTCGCCTTCGCGCCGCGATACGACGCCTGCGTCGCGTCGAGTTCATGGTTCATGTGACCGAGCAGCGCCTGCTGAAGCGCGAGCGCCTGCTTCGCATAAACGGCATCCAGCCACGCCGTCGCGGTCTGCCGGCGCACGGCCGCCAGTTGCAGGAGATAGCCCGCGCGCTCGCGGCCGACCTGCTCGTCGGCCAGCGCGGTGCGCAGCCGCCGCTTGTCGCCGGACACCCATTCCTGCTCGATGCCGATGCGGCGCATCGTCATGAAGTCCTGGCCGACGGTGAAGCGCTGCCCGCCGTTGATCGGCAAGTTGTCGATACCGGCCTTGAGCATCGGGTCCGGCAACTGGCCGGCCTTGACGGCCGCTTCGGAACGCGCGAGCACGGAAGCCTGTGCGGCCCGCATCGACGCGGAACGATCGGTGGCGGACTGCAGCGCCGCATCCAGCGTCAGCGGCGCCTGTTGCGCGTGAACGGCGCCCACCACCAGCAGCGCGGCCCATGGCATGGGCGTGCGCCGACATGCACGCGGCATGGCCAGCGTGCGGAAAGTGAATGACATGGTGTAACCCCAAATCGGAACCCAAAGGGATTCCACGTCCTGCGCACAGGACGAACCTCACCGCGTACGCGGCGAACCGGTCAAATCGGGATCAGCTGATGCGTGGCGGGCGCCACAACCCGTTCGGGTCGCGGACCGGGATGGACTGCGTGTAGTGGAAGACGATCGTGCTGGTGAATGCAGCGGGGCGGCTGATGCCGGAGCGGGCGGCCGGGTGGTAGAGACTGCCGAACTGGCATTGGGCCGTCACCTTGCAGGCCATGCCCTTGGCTTTGGCCTTTGCGCGATCGGCGGATGACGACTGCATCGAATCACAGTCGCTCATGTCGGCGGACATGGCCATGTTCATCGTGCCCGTGCCCGCCTCCATCGGCATCGTGTGCTGCATCGGACATTCACCGGTCAGGCCGCTGGCTGCCAGCCCACTGATGGGCAGCACCGCGCACAGCAGCAACAGGATGAAGGTCCGAAGCCATTTCATGGCCGCGATTATAGCGCGGCCCATTGCGGCATGGCGCGGCGTCGCTACGGCAAAACGACACGCGTTCCCTGCCGCCGCCGCCGCGCGTCATCGCAGCAGACCGTCCGCCGCCAGCACGGCCTGCACGGCCGGTCGCTCGCGCACCCGCTCGTACCATGCACGCAGATGCGCATGCCGGCTCAGGTCGATATCCGCGTGGTACACCGAGCGCATCCAGTCGGCCTTGCCCCAGCCGGTCAGCGCGAACAGGTACGCATCGGCGACCGTGAACGTGTCGCCGGTGACGAACGTCCTGCCGTCGAGCTGGCGGTCGATCCACGCGAAGCGGCCGTCGAGCTTCTGCCGCACGGGCTCCACGTACTTCCCCGCCTGCACCGCGTACAGCAGCGGGATGAAGCCCTTGTGGATCTCGGTGCCGAGAAAGTTGAGCCATTCCATCAGCCGGTAGCGCGCGAGCGTGCCGTAAGCGGGCGCAAGCGCGGCTTCCGGGCGCTGGTCGGCGAGATACTGGGCGATCACCGGCCCTTCGCGCAGTATCGTGCCGTCGTCGAGTTCAAGCAGCGGCACGTAGCCGAGTTCGGTCACGTCGTAGTAGTTGCGGCCGTCTTCGACGACATGCTTGCGCGCGTCGACCTTGACGATCTCGGCGTCGAACCCGCCTTCGCGCAGCACGATGCAGATCGCCTGCGAACAGCTGCCGGGAGCGTGATAGAGCTTCATGCGTTTCCTTTGTGAGGTGTCCATGTATCGATTCGCCGCGACGCGGGCGCTAATATCTCGCATCGGCGCTGCGCCGGGAAGACGGCAGTCGTTTGTGCCGTAGTCACAAAAAATTTACCGACCAGGATTCGGCACGATGAAAACGAGTGCGACAGGATGTTCCGTTGAAGAAGCGACGCGCGTGCTCGGCGGCCGCTGGCGGCTGCTGCTGGTGTCGTATCTGCTCGACGGGCCGCGCCGCTTCAGCGACCTGCGGCGCGACATGCCGGGCATCTCGCAGCGCATGCTGACGCTCGACCTGCGCGCGCTGGAAGACGCGGGGCTCGTGCGACGAACCGTCTATCCGGAAGTGCCGGTGCGCGTCGAGTACGATCTCACCGCGGACGGCGACCGGCTGCGGCCGGTGGTCGACGTCATGCGCGAATTCGGGCTATGGCTGAAGGCGCGCGACGCGCACGCCGACGCGATGCCCGATGGCGCCGCTGCGGTCGACACGACGACGCACGCCCACACTCACCCCTAACCCTTCGGCAGGAACTTCGTTCATGGAACTTCACGCTACCGTCGGCGCGGCCACGTCCGACCTCGACGACGACGAAAGCTTCGCCAACATCTACTGTCACGATGCGGAGCAGGACTATTGCTTCGCGCTGTCGCGCTTTCCGGACGACACGCTGATCGAAGTGATGGTGCGCGACCAGCTCAGCGTGCGCGTCAAGGATCTGTCGGTGCGGCTGACGGACGATACGATCGACGTCGAGATCGAGCCGGGCATCGCCGCACGTCTCGACGGCCACACGCGTTACGTGATTCGTCTCGCGCCCGGCCAGTACGATCCGGTCACGCTGCGCGCCGCGTTGACGGAAATCTTCGTCGGCAAGAACGGCTATCGCGACGACGGCACGCGCGGCTGAACGGTCGGCCGGCCGCTCTCGTTTCGTGATGACGCCGACACACGCCTGTCGGCGTCCGTTCCCACATATTGAGCGTCGAGCGTCCCATTAATAGGGATGCCTGCCCAAATGTTGACGCACGCCGCACCACGGTTCTAACGTTCGCCCCAACGCCATTCGATTCGGCCGCCTCGTTCGCGAGCGCCGGCCGGCGCATAGAACACAGGAGACGACCGTGGCCCAATCCGCGTCACGCACCCATGCCACCCCGAACGCGCGGCCGTCCGCGCACACCGGTCCCTCATCGGAATCCGCCGCCCGCGCGACCGTGTCCGCGGCCCCCGCCACGCCGCCGAGCCGCAAGCGGCTGCTGATCCTCGCGCTGCTGTTCGTCACCGTCGTGATCAACTATCTCGACCGCAGCAACCTGTCGATCGCGGCGCCCGAGCTGTTCAAGGAACTGAACATCGATCCGGTCCGCGCGGGCCTCGTGTTCTCCGCGTTCGGCTGGACCTATGCGCTGATGCAGATCCCGGGCGGCTGGCTCGTCGACAAGGTGTCGCCGCGCGTGCTGTATGCGGGTGCGCTCGCGCTGTGGTCGGCCGCGACGCTGCTGCTCGGTTTCGCCGGTTCGTTCGTCGGGCTGATCGTGCTGCGTCTTGCAGTCGGCGCGCTGGAAGCGCCGGCCTATCCGATCAACAACCGCGTGGTGACGACGTGGTTCCCGACCCGCGAGCGCGCGAGCGCGATCGGCGGCTACACGTCGGGACAATTCGTCGGCCTCGCGTTCCTCACGCCGGTGCTCGCGTGGCTGCAGGCGCATCTCGGCTGGCACATGGTGTTCGTCGCGACCGGCCTCGCCGGCATCGCGTGGGCCGCGATCTGGTATGCGGTGTATCGCGAGCCGCGCGCGTTTCGCGGCGTCAACGCGGCCGAAATCGCGCTGATCCGCGACGGCGGCGGGCTCGTCGATCTCGAGGACCGCGTCGCTGCGCGCAGCGAACGCACGCCGTCGACGTGGCGCGACCTCGGCGTCGTGCTCGGCCGGCGCAAGCTGTGGGGCATCTACGTCGGTCAGTTCGCGCTGAACTCGACGCTGTGGTTCTTCCTCACGTGGTTTCCAACCTATCTCGTCAAGTATCGCGGGATGGACTTCATCAAGTCGGGCTTCCTCGCGTCGCTGCCGTTCCTCGCCGCGTTCGTCGGCGTGCTCTGCTCGGGCGTGCTGTCGGACTGGCTGATGCGGCGCGGCGCCTCGCAAGGCTTCGCGCGCAAGCTGCCGATCATCTCGGGGCTGCTGATCTCGACCTGCATCATCGGCGCGAACTACGTGAGCTCCACCGACTGGGTGATCGCGTTCATGACGATCGCCTTTTTCGGCAACGGCTTCGCGTCGATCACGTGGTCGCTCGTGTCGGGGCTCGCGCCCGCGCGGCTGCTCGGCCTCACGGGCGGCGTATTCAACCTGATCGGCAACCTGTCCGCGATCGCGACGCCGATCGTGATCGGGCTGCTGGTCGACGGCGCGGACTTCTCGCGCGCGATCACCTACATCGCCGCGATGGCGCTCGCGGGCAGCCTGTCGTACGGGCTGCTCGTCGGCAAGGTCGAGCGCATCGACGCATGAGCGCACGAGGGCGGCACATGCGCGCCGCCCTGCTCGATCGCTGCGCCCGCGCGGCGTCGCAACCGCCGACACCCATCGCGTGCGATGGTCGTGAGGATAGCCGACTGCACAGTCGGCGACGCACATGTATCGGTACCGATGCCGACGATCCGCACGTTGCCCGCCGGCCGCTTGCGCTCATCCGAAGTCGCGCGTCTCGACTTGACCCATGCATGCGCGCGGCGGCAGGTCGTCCGTGCTCAGGGAAGTTCTCGGAATCGTATGTCGCCCGACTGAAAGCGGTGGGGGCACGGTTCCTCGCTTACACTGCTCCCGCATGCCCGCTTCGGAATGACCCGCGACGTTTTACGGGGCGAACGGATCGGCCGACGCCTGCCGGTATTTCCCCCTGATGACGTCCGTCGCGGCAAGCGCTAGAATCCAGCCGCTTCAAGGCCCTGCTTCCGCCAACGACGGGCGGCCGTTCCGATGCCCGGCCCTCGCGCGTGCTTTTTTCGTATCGGGGGAACGTGCATGATGGGCGGAACAGTTCCTTGGTAACCGCATGCTGCTCAACGTGAACGCCTCTCGCCGCGACGACGATCGCTTCAACGTATCGTTCAAGACATTGGGCGAGCTGATCGAGACGGTCGGCACGCCGCATTTCGTGCCGCGCCTCACGCAACTGCTGAACGACATCGTGCCGCTCGACGTCGCGCACGTCGAACGTTCGCGCGTCGACGGCACGATGCCCACCGGCTACCGATGCGAATGGATCGGCAGCAGCGGCATCGGCGCCGCGTCCGCCGACATCTCCGACGTGATGACGCTCTACTACGAGCGCTTTCTCGACAGCGACCCGCTGTTCGCGGGGCTGCGCGGCAAGACGGGCACGATGCTCGTCGTGCGCGATATCGACGCGATTCCGCCCGGCGAATTCCGCCAGCGGCTGTTCGACGACGTGCATATCGGGCATGAATGCGTGCTCGCGCGGGGCACGCGTTATTCGCAGCATTCGATCGCACTGGAGCGCGGCCGCGATCGGCCGCCGTTCACGCTCGCCGAGATGAACCGCTTCCGCAGCATCAGCGACATGCTGTTTCCGCTGCTCGAACTGCATGCGTCGACCACCGCCGCGCGGCGCATCGCGCACGCGGCGCCCGACGTCCATCCGCTCGCGCAATTCGATGCGCGGCTCGCGGCCGACGGCGTGAAGCTGTCGAAACGCGAATACGAAACCTGCAAGCACCTGCTCTCCGGCAAGACCGTGCCGGAAACCGCCGGGATTCTCGGCGTGCGCGTCGCGTCGGCCGAGTCGTACGTGAAGCGCGCATTCGCGAAGCTCGGCGTGCGCACGAAGCGCGAACTCGCCGCGTGGGGCGCGGCGACCGCCGTACTCGCCGTCGCCGGCGTGCGTACCGGGTCGCATCGCGAACAGGCGGGCTGCCCGCTGCCGCTCAAAGCACCTTGACCATGAACACGCGCGCCGCGCCTTCCGGCTCGCACGGCACTTCGCCGAACGTCTCGTAACCGTGCTTCCGGTAGAAATCCGGCGCCTGGAACGAGATCGTGTACAGCACCGCACGCGCGCAACCGCGCCGCTTCGCTTCCGCTTCCGCCTCGCGCAGCAGCCGGCTGCCGAAGCCGCCGCCGCGCAGCGAGTCGGGCAGATAGAACAGGTCGATGAAGAACAGGCCGAGCGACGTCCGGCCGGTGAGGCCGCCCAATACCTCGCCGGTCGCGGAGTCGGTCACGTAGATGTCGAGCGCGGATGCATCGGCGCGCCCCGTCGTCGCATGGTTGAATTCGCCGAGCTTGCGGCTGATGAAGTCTCGGGCGGCCGGTTGACCGGTATCGGTCAATTGCAGGGTGACGTCGGGATGGGGTGTCATCGGGCGAACGCGTGCGTGAATGGATCGCCGGGCATGCGGCGCCGCGGCGGGCATCGCACGACTATAGCGCGACGTCGTGCGCTCACGCCACCGCGAACGCCATCGCCGGCGGCCAGGACGACCACGCCGTCTCACTCGAACGAACGCCCGCGCTACGTCGATACGACGCGCAGGAAACGCGCGTCAGTTGTACCCGAGGATCGCCACCGCCGCGACCTCCGGCCGATCGATCGTCCCGCCGACGAGCGACGTCGTCGGCTCCTGCAGCACGGCCTGATATGAGCTCACGCGCACGTCTTCCGGTGCGCCGGTTTCATCCTGGGCCGGTTCGTCGAAGGCATCGATACCGCTGAAGCATGCGTGTTGCGTTTGCATGAAAGTCATCTCCACTCCTTTGCTTTGATATGTCGTCTGTTCTAGCCGGCCCGCTTCAACGCGCCCGCATGCACGGGCTCCCCGCCATGCGCCGCTTCGGACCGCGCAAGCTGCGCCCGCGTGCGCCGCGTGATGTGGATCACCGCGAACACGACCGGCGCGATCAGCAGCCCTTCCGCCAGTTCCGGATCGACCGGCAGGTTCATCACGTGCAGCGCCTTGAACGCCGCCGTCGCGAGCGACAGCACGTAGTACGAAATGGCGGCCACCGACAGCCCTTCGACCGCGTGCTGCAAATGAAGCTGGTTGCGCGCGGTGCGCTCCATGCCAGCCAGCAGCCGCGTGACGTCCTTTTCCTGCGCGAGATTCACGCGGGTGCGCAGCAGGTCGACCGCTCGCGCGATCCGCGCGGCGATCTGTTCGTGGCGCGCCCATACGCTGCGGCACGTTTCCATTGCCGGCGCGAAGCGCCGTTCCATGAATTCGGCGATCGTCGGCATCCCTTCGATACGCTCCTCGCGCAACTCCTGGATGCGCGCCAGCACGAGCTTTTCGTATGCGCGCGACGCGCTGAAGCGCGCCCCCGATCCCGACAACGATTCGACCCGCACCGCGAGATGCGTGAGCTTGACCAGCAGCGCCGCGTCGTCGCCGTCGGCGCCGCTTGCGTCCATCCGCTGCATCAACGCATGCAGCGCCGCGTGAATCTCGTCGAGCTCGCGGCTCATCCGGCGTGCGACCGGCAGCGCAAGCAGCGCCATCATCCGGTACGTCTCGATTTCGTACAGGCGCTGCAACAGCCGGCCGCCCTGTTCCTCGCGGAAATCCTCGTCGACGACGAGAAAGCGCATGAAGCCGTCGTCGCGCACGTGCCAGTCGCAGAACACCTTGCCGCCGCCGAGCACGCGGCTGCCGACGAGCGCGGGCCCGTCGATCCAGTGCCGCAGATCGCCGCACACGCGCCGCGCGGCGTCGCCCGACAGCAGCTCCATCCGTACCGCGACGAAGCGGATGCCGGCCAGCCGCGCGAACCACGCGGCCGGAATGCCGGCGATCGCGACATCGTCGAAATAACCGGTGTCGCGACGCGGCGCGACGAACGTGAAGGTCGAGAATTCGGTGTGGCGCTCCCACTTCAGGTGCCAGCCGCACGGCGAGCGCACCGCGTAGTGCGTCGCGCCTTCATGCGGCGCGTCGATGCCCGTGTCGCGGCACAGCGCGTGCAGCAGCGTTTCGTGGATGTCGGGCTGGCCGTCCGCGTAGATCGCGTAATGCGTGAGCGACACCGCTTCGGCGAGCCGCAGGAACGGCCGGGCATGCAATTCCGCGGCCAGTGCGGCGCGCAACGGATGGTCCATCATCGATTCACCACGCTTTCCTGTTCAGTCCCGCACGCCGGACGTCCGGCCCGAGCGCCGCGCCATGCTCGGGCGATGCGCAAACGTGATGGCACTATGGCAGACACGCAGCAACAATAAAAACGCATAATGCTGATCGTTACGTTCAGTTTTCCTGATACCCATGAAGATGCTCGATCACGACGTACTGGCCACCGTCGTCGCCGTCGCGGAAACCGGCAACATGACCCGCGCCGCCGAGGCCGTGAACCGCTCGCAGTCCGCGGTGAGCATGCAGATCAAGAGCCTGGAGGACGCGATCGGCCGGCCGCTGTTCGTGCGCAAGCCGCGCAGCATCGTGCTGACGCGCGAGGGCGAGGTGCTGCTGGGATTCGCCAGACGAATGCTGGCGCTGCGCGACGAGGCATGGGCGGCCGTGGTGCGGCCGGAGGTGACCGGCAAGGTCGTGATCGGCGTGCCGGACGACTATGCGTCGTCGCTGCTGCCGTCGGTGCTGAAGAAATTCTCCGCGACCTATCCGAAGGTCGAGATCCAGGTGATGGGGCTGCCGAGCAGCGCGCTCGCGCCGCTGATCAAGGAGGGCACCGTCGATCTCGTATGCGGGACGCGCATCAAGGGGCTCACCGGCGACTTCATCCGCCACGAACCGATGGCGTGGGCCGCGATGACGAACGGGCCGCGCGTCTGGGAGGAACGGCCGTTGCCGATCGCGGTGTTCATGCCGGGCAGCGTCGCGCGCGAGAACGCGATCCGCAGCCTCGAACGCGCGAAAGTGCCGTACCGCACGTCGTATGAAAGCCCGAGCCTGCTCGGGCTGCTCAGCATGGTCGAAGCCGGCCTCGCGGTCGCGCCGCTCGCCCGCTGCGCGATTCCCGCGCAACTGTCGATGCTCGGCCGTTCGCACGGCTTGCCCGACCTGCCGCCGCTCGAGCTGATCCTCGCGCGCAGCACCAAGTCGAAACGGCCGCCGTGCGACTTCCTCGCGGAACAATTGATGGAAGACCTGCAACGGCAGACCGGACAGGCCGGCGACGCGTGAGCCCGGCGGCGCCCGCTCGCCGCGGCGTCACCCGTGGGCGCTCGCGCCATGCGCGGCCACGCCCAGTGCCGCATTGACGATGCCGGCCACCGTATCGACGAGCGCTTCCAGCGTGTCGCCGTGCACGTGCCGCCCGGCCGGCGGAACGCGCTCGCTGCGCCGGCCGCCCCACTGCGAACCGGCCGTGACCGACAGCGTCGCGCTGAATCGTTGGCCGTGCCGCCGGCCGAAGATGCCGATGCGCCGCTCGGCGACGTACGCCTGTTCGGGAAGAAACAATCGGATTTCGACCGCCACTTGATCGGGGTCGGCCGCGCACGCGTGCGCATCGAGCGCCGGCGCGAATACTTTGACGATGCGGAACGTCACGTGGGAATCCCACGCGGCGAGCGGCCCGCCGGCCGCGTCGACGCGCTCGGCGTCGACCGACCATTGATGGCGATCGGGCACGCGAATCGCCTGGCGCAACAGCACGTCCGCCGCGCGAACCGTCACCATCAACTGCCGGGCAAGCTGCCTGCCCGACGGCAACGCCGCGGCATGCGCGCGACGAGCCGCCGGGCGCGCGATACGCACTTCTTCCGTAAGGTACATGGGCCCTCCCTGTTCGGGGTAGCGCCGCGTTCGACGCAGCGCACAAACGGCCGCCGTCGCCGGCCGGCGGACAGCACGGCGGCCGGCGAATCGGCGGCGGATTAGCCGAGCAATCGCCGTTCCCGATTCGACGGGCGCGCGCCGCGACCCGCCACCGGCGCGCGATCGGCGGCCGGCGACATCGAATGCGGAAAGGGATGCATGAAGGTCATGACATGGACGGAAGCCGTCCCGACTGTTCGACACGCCCCCAGCTTAGAAGAGACCGTATCAATGCCGTGCAAAAAAACGGGGTTGCCGTGCAAAAAACGGCATGCGCGCCGGGATCGCGCCCCGCGCACGATGTGCATGCGGCGTCACCCGCGTCGCGGGCGTCGCGTTACGCGAACGCCGCGAGCGACGCGCGCCGCCGCTCGTCGACCATCGATTCGATCAGCGAGACGAGATCGTCGGTCAGCGGATCGCAGATGCCGGGCGAGCGATGCAGTTCGAGATCGGCCGCCGGCAGCGGCGGCAGCCCGTCCGCCTCGTCGAGCACGCGCCAGCTGTCGGGCAGCGTGCAGCGATCGATCATCGTCACGGCCGCGCCGTGGTTCACCGCGATCCTGATGCCGGTCGGGCTCTGGCTCGTATAGACGACGTGATACGGCCGCTCGGCCGTCGCGAGCGCCTGCAGCCCGCGTTGCCGGTAGCAGCACGTCTCGGGAAACAGGGCGAGCGGCACCGACGCATCGGGCTCGAGCGCGAAATCGCGATGCGCGGCCCACACGACGTCGTGACGGCCGAGCAGCCGCCCGCCCGCGTTCGGTCCGTGCCGCACGACGAGCGCGACGTCGAGCTCGCCGGCCTGCAGCCGCTCGATCAGTTCGAGCGACGTGCGGCAATGCACGTGCAGGCGTGCGCCCGGCCGCAGCGCGTAGAACGACTTCAGCAGGTCGGGCAGCCACAGCTCCGCGTAGTCCTCCGGCAGCCCGAAGCGCACGATGCCGCGATCGCTGCTCGCCTGCTTCAGCGCGCGGATCGCGTCGTTCTGCACCTGGATGATCCGCCGCGCGTGGATCAGGAAATTCTCGCCGTCGCGCGACAGTTCGAGCCGCCGGCTGTTGCGCATGAACAGGTGCGTGTCGAGCCGCTCCTCCAGCGTGCGGATGCGCAGGCTGATCGTCGACTGCGTGCGGTGCAGTTGCCGGGCCGCCGCGGTGAAGCCGCCGCTTTCGACGACCGCGACGAATGCGCGGATCAGCTCCGGGTCGAGCGACGTCAGTTTCGACCAGTCGGGCTTCGAGAAAACGTCGGGCCGCCCCGGGCGCTCCGCCCCGGACGAAACCCCCAGGAGCACGGGCCCCGCCTCGGGGGACCGGCGCAGTGCGCCAGATTTCTCAATGGCAGCCATCGGAATTACTCGCTTTCGAAAATGGAAGGGAACACGAAAGATAGGGCTCGGAGTACGCCGATTGTTGCCCGGATGCACGCGGCCCTCCAACCCCTGCCCGGGTATGACAAACCCGGAGCCGGTACGCGAGCGCCCCTTCGCCGCCGGTGCGCCGCGGCGCGTCACGACGGCCGCCGCGGGCCGCCCGGCGGGCGGCCGCGCGCCGGGCTCGGGGCTTTCCCGGAGACGACGAAAACTCATACCTCGATCAGGAAACATCGATTCACGGGCCGCATCGCGGCCCACCACAATCGCCTCACACCCAACCTCATGGACGAGACACTGCAATGACCGCATCCCAATCCAGGCAGCTTTACATCGGCGAAGGCTTCGAAGGCCCCGGCGTCAACCTCGCGCACATCAACGTGCTGGTCGGCCCGCGCAACGGCCCGGCGGGCCAGGCGTTCGCGACCGCGCTCGCGACGCCGTCGGCCGGCCATGCGCCGTTCGTCGTGATCGCGCAGCCGGGCGTACCGACCAAGCCGCTCACGCTGTACGTGAACAAGGCGCAGATCGCCGGCGACTTCCACGGCAATGCCACGTGGGGCGCGTCGCAGGCCGGCATCGCGAAGGCCGTGGCCGAAGCGCTCGAGAACGGCACGCTGCCGCCCGAAGCGGAGAACGACTGGGTCGTCGTGTCGGCGAACTGGGTGAACCCGCAGACCGACGATCTCGATGCCGTGTTCGAGAACAACTACCGCGCATGCCGCAACGCGATCGTCGCGGCGATGGAAGGACTGCCGCATCGCGACGCGGTGTTCGCCGCCGCACGCGACGTGTCGAACCCGTTCTACACGCCGAAAAAGAACTGACGGAACCGACCGACAACGACAACGCGCGGCCGGCCAGGCCGCATCAGGAGGAAGCATGGAATACGTCCGCCTCGGCCAGTCCGGCCTGAAGGTGTCCCGCCTGTGTCTGGGCACGATGAACATGGGCACGCCCGAGTGGAAGCCGTGGATCTTCGACGAAGCGCAGAGCGAACCGATCGTGCGCCGCGCGCTCGATGCCGGCGTCAACTTCATCGATCTCGCGGATTTCTATTCGACGGGCGTCGGCGAGGAAGTGGTGGGCCGCATCCTGAAGCGCAACGCGCGCCGCGAGGAACTCGTCGTGACGACCAAGGTCGGCTACGACATGGGCAGCGACCCGAATGCCGGCGGCCATTCGCGCAAGCACGTGCTCGACGGCATCGACGGGTCGCTCAAGCGTCTCGGGATGGATTACGTCGACATCTTCATGCTGCATTTCTTCGACGTGAACACGCCCGTCGAGGAAACGATGAGCACGCTGCACGACATCGTGCGCGCGGGCAAGGCACGCTACATCGGCGTGTCGACGATGTACACGTGGCAGTTCGCGAAGATCATGCAGGCCTGCGAACGAAACGGCTGGGACAAGCCGATCAACATGCAGCTGCAGCTCAATCTCGCGTATCGCGAGGAAGAGCGCGAGATGGTGCCGTACTGCATCGACCAGGGCGTCGGCGTCTCGGTGTTCAGCCCGCTTGCGCGCGGCCTGCTGACCTGCGAGCCGCAATCGACGCGCAACCAGACCGACTTCTTCACCGCGCAGATGTACGGCGACGCGTCGTCGCTCGCGATCGCCGCATCGGTCGCGAAGGTCGCGAAGCGGCGCGGCGTGCCGCCCGCGCAGATCGCGCAGGCGTGGGTGCTGAGCCGTCCCGGCGTCGCGAGCATGCTGGTCGGCGCGGATTCCGTCGCGCAGTTCGACAGCGCGCTCGGCGCGCTCGAAACACGGCTCACCGAAGAGGAACTGCACGAGCTGGAGCGCAACTACACGCCGTGCGACCTGATCAACGACTACACGGCCGGCAAGCGCATCGCGCGCGAGCCGCGCCCGGCGCAGGGCAGCTTCGCGGCCGACTGAAGCATTGAAGGAACGACATACGATGAACGAATTTCTGAGGACCGGCCATTACATCGGCGGCGAATGGCACGAATCGCATGGCGCGAGCGATGCGACCTATCCGGTGCTGAACCCGGCGACCGGCGAGACGATCGCGAAGGTCGCGAAAGGCGGCGCCGACGACACGCAGCGCGCGATCGACGCGGCCGCCCGCGCGTTTCCCGCCTGGCGCGCGCTGACCGCGAAGGAGCGCGGCGCACGCGTGAAGCGCTGGGGCGAGCTGATGCTCGAACACCGCGATGCGCTCGCCGAGCTGCTGACGCGCGAACAGGGCAAGCCGCTCGCGGAGGCGCGCGGCGAAGTGGCCTACGCGGCCAGCTTTCTCGAATGGTTCGCGGAAGAAGCGAAGCGCATGTACGGCGACGTGATCCCGAGCCCGAAGCCGAATGCGCAGATCGTCGTCACGCGCGAGCCGGTCGGCGTCGTCGCGGCGATCACGCCGTGGAATTTCCCGCTCGCGATGATCACGCGCAAGGCCGGCCCGGCGCTCGCGGCCGGCTGCACGATGGTGCTCAAGCCGTCCGAGGAAACGCCGCTGTCGGCGTTCGCGCTCGCGGTGCTCGCCGAGCGCGCGGGCGTGCCGGCCGGCGTGTTCAACGTGGTGTCGGGCGACGCGGTCGCGATCGGCGAGACGCTGACGAGCTCGCCCGTCGTGCGCAAGCTGTCGTTCACCGGCTCGACGCGGGTCGGCAAGCTACTCGCGAAGCAGTCGGCCGACACGCTGAAGAAGCTGTCGCTCGAACTCGGCGGCAACGCGCCGTTCATCGTGTTCGACGACGCCGATCTCGATGCGGCGGTCGACGGTGCGATCGCGTCGAAGTTCCGCAACACCGGCCAGACCTGCGTGTGCGTGAACCGCTTCCTCGTGCAGGACGGCGTGTACGACGCGTTCACGCGCAAGCTCGCGGACGCCGTGCGCAAGCTGCGGGTCGGCAACGCGCTCGCGGGCGAAGTCGACCAGGGCCCGCTGATCAACGAAGCGGCGCTCGGCAAGGTCGAGCGGCACGTCGCCGACGCCACCGCGAAAGGCGCGAACGTGCTCACCGGCGGCAAGCGCCACGCGCTCGGCGGCACCTTCTACGAGCCGACCGTGCTGACCGGCATGACGCCCGACATGCTGATCGCCGAAGAGGAAACCTTCGGCCCCGTCGCCGGCTGCTTCCGCTTCACGACCGAGGATGAAGCCGTCGCCGCGGCCAACGACACGCCGTTCGGGCTGTCCGCGTATTTCTACACGCGCGACCTCGGCCGCGCATGGCGTGTGTCGGGCGCGCTGGAAAGCGGGATGGTCGGCGTCAACGACGGGATCATCTCGACCGAAGTCGCGCCGTTCGGCGGCGTCAAGCAATCAGGGCTCGGGCGCGAAGGCTCGAAGTACGGCCTCGACGAATACGTGGAGCTCAAGTACACGCTGATGGCCGGCCTCGGCCGCTGAGCGCTGCCCGGCCGCCGCCCGGCGGACGGCTCGCGCCGCGCGCCGTCCGGCTGCGCGGCGCGTCGCACGGTCGCGCGACGACGTCGGTTCGTCGCGCACCGCTTGCGACGACGACACACATAACAATCCAGGAGGCTGCTTGAATCAAGCCAACGTTCAATCCGGCACCGCACGCGCGCTGCCGCTGTCGCGCGGCGCCGATGTGCCGCACCGCCCCGTCGCGCTCGACGACGTGCCGCTCAACCGCTTCCACGTGAAGATCGCCGGCCTGACGTTCGGCGCGCATTTCACCGAGGGCTACACGCTCGGCACGATCGGCTATGCGCTCGCCGCACTCGGCAAGCAGATGCCGATCGACGCGTTCTGGATGGGGATGATCGGCAGCTCCGCGCTGATCGGCATCTTCTTCGGCAGCCTCGTGTTCGGCTGGCTGTCCGACCGGATGGGCCGGCAGAAGATCTTCCTGACGAGCTTCGTGATCATCACCGCGGCTGCGTTCGCGCAGTTCTTCGTGAGCTCGCCGCTCGAACTGTGCGTGCTGCGCGTGCTGATCGGCTTCGGGATGGGCGGCGACTTCACGGTCGGCCACGCGATCCTCGCCGAATTTTCGCCGCGCAAGCATCGCGGCGCGTTGCTCGGTTCGTTCAGCGTGATCTGGACGATCGGCTATGTCGCCGCGAACGTGCTCGGCCTCGCGTACAGCGACGCCGCGCCCGATGCATGGCGCTGGCTGCTCGCATCGGCCGCGCTGCCCGCGCTGATCGTGCTGGTGCTGCGCATCGGCACGCCCGAATCGCCGCGCTGGCTGCTCGGCAAGGGCCGCGTGCAGGAGGCGCGCGCGATCGTCGCGAAACATTTCGGGCCGCACGTGATGCTCGACGGTTCGGCCGAACCGCATGCGCACGGCGGCTTCGCGCGACTGTTCCGGCCGGACCTGATTCGCCGCACCGCCTTCAACTGCGCGTTCTTCGTGTGTCTCGTGATTCCGTATTTCGCGATCTACACGTTCCTGCCGACGATCCTGAAGACCATCGGTCTCGCCGAAGGTTTCGGCGCCGACCTCCTGCTGAACGGCTTCCTCGTGCTCGGCGCGCTGATCGGGATCTGGCTCACGATCCGGTTGTCGCGCCGCGGCTTCCTGATCGGTTCGTTCGCGGTGACGTGCGCGTCGCTCGTCGCGCTGGCGGTGCTGCCGTCGTCGGCGGCCGTCGCGATGATCGTCGCGTTCGCGATCTTCACGCTGACGATGTCGGCGTTCAGCAATCTCGTCGGCGTGTTCCCGCCCGAATGCTTCCCGACCGAGGTGCGTGCGAGCGGCGTGGGCCTCGCGATCGCGTGCAGCCGGCTCGGTTCGGCGATCGGCACGTTCCTGCTGCCGGTCGGCATCGCGACGCTCGGCTTTCACGCGACGATGTTCGCGCTGGCCGGCGTGCTGCTGGTCGGGATGCTCGTGTCGATCGCGTGGGCGCCGGAGACCAAGCATCTGACGCTGGAGGAGGCGGCGGGGCATTGAGGCGAGTGCGGTGCCGACGGCAGGAGGCGCGGCATCGCGCTCGCAACGAAGGAACCCGGCCAGGTTCCTTCGTTTGTAACGCGTACTTTGCCGCTGACGAAAAAGCCGGAACTCGCCGCTCGGCTCAGAACAGAATGCTCGTGCAGTCCCGCGCGCCGTGCAGTACGTGAAGCACGTCGATCTGCACGGGGGGATCGCCTTTGACCCGATAGAAAATCTGAAAATTGCCGTATCCGCGATGCCGCACGCCGTGGGCTTCGAAGCGCGGCACCAGCGGGAACGCGAACGGCATCTCGGCGAGGCTCAGGCACTTTTCGCGAAGCTCCCGCACGAACGTGATCGCACGTTGCGGATTGTCGCGTGCGATGTAATCGGCGATCAGTTCCAGTTCGGTTATCGCAAAACCGGACAGGCGCACGATCACGCCTGACGATCCGCCTGCGCCCGATACTTCGCTTCCAGACGATCGAACACGTCCGCCAGGTCTGCTCCGCGTCCCGCGTCCGCATCGGCAAGGCTGCGGGCGATCACGGCATCGAGTGCGCTCAGTTGCGCTTCGCGGTCCTGAATCAAGCGCACGCCTTCCCGAAGCACTTCGCTTTTGGATCCGTAACGGCCGGATTCGACCAGCTTCGCGACGTAGCTTTCCAGTTGCGGGCCAAGGTCGGCACTGATCATGTTGCCCTCCAGACGGCATGAATTCCGATGCAGGCAGATTAGCCGGGTTATCAACTATTATCAAGAATGGAACTCCTGACTGATGAGGTGTCGACGCCGCTCACCGACCGGGCGGATGGCGCGGTACGCGTATCGGGTGCGTTTGCGCGATACGCAACGGCGCTACGCGTACGCCCGTCCCGATCTCGCTCTCCGAACGCCGATCATGCGCGACGAGACCGTCACGCCACAACCTGGCCTGATGGCATATTCGCCCCGGGGTGTCGGACCTGCCGGCAAGCGCAACGCGCAATCGGGCGCCTCGTCGGTCGGCCGGGAGGCGCTGCCAACGCTCGACCGGCAATGCGGGCAGGCTGGCCAACCGTCGTGCGACCCAGCCATTCGGCAGACTCGGCGCGCCGGCCGCGCGACGATATGCTGCGTGCTTTCCGTTTCTCGCGCGCAATCATGCCTGCCCGTCACGTCGATCTCAGCCACGTTCTCCCGTACGAAGCGACGTACTTCGACGATCGGCTGACGATCGAGCGAAACGATCTGGACATTCCTGCGTTGCTCGGTGTGGAACAGGAAGTTGGCGACGAACTGCTCGTGTCGCTGTGTGGCGCACCGGCCGATTCGGATGTTCAGGCTTATCTCGATAGTTCAGGCAGGCTGACCTTCGCCGTCACTCATCCAAGGTTGATTCGATCCGAAAACCGGATATCCGTCGTCAAAAACACGGATGCGTCCGTACTCGAACTCGGAATCATCGATCTTTCCGATAGCGCAGTCGCCGGACTCGGCGCGGCCATGCTGTGGAGAATCGCCCGAGCATGCGATACGTTGGGGATTGCCAGAATAGTCGCACTCGCGGTGGGCGGCCGAAAGACGGCACCCCAACCCGGCGGACCACGGCTCCACGGGTACTACGCGTGGCCGAGATTCGGATTCGATGCGCCCATTCCCGGCGAGCACGACGACGAAGCAGCGCTGTTCCAGTATTTCCGCGGATACCCGATCGGATTGGCCGATGGAAGCCTGCGATCGCTGCGTGCGCTCTACGCGACGAGGTCCGGGCGCGACTTCTGGCGTGCGGCCGGATCCCATCGGTGGATGACATTCGACGTTGATCCGCGCCGGGCGTCTCTGCTGGCGTTGCGCGACTACCTGATTGAAAAGGAGATGTACGAATGACGGTAAAGCACGGTTCCATCATCGGCTTCCGGATGACGCGCGCTGCGGTGAAGCGCGGCCGCTCGACAAGCGAACATCGCGCCATTCGTCGAGCGGAAGCCAGGCAGTTCATCGATACGTCCGTCGCGAATGCGCTCCAACACGGCCTGGCGCGCATCATGCGCGATTTCGCCGCCGGATATGGCGCGCGACCGGCCAACGGGCCCGCATCACGGTCGCAACGAAAGGTATTCGACGTTGGACGCATGGATCATGCGAAGAGTCAGCTCCCGATCATTTCGGAAGAGGAAGCAAGGGCCGTCGGACGGCGGGAAACGCTCCTCCATTTCGGCCTCGATCCCGATCAATGACCCGGCGACCGATAGCCGGCGCCGTGACAGTCGTTGACGGATAGCGAAGCGGGGACGAACGCGTGTCGGGCTCGGACGGGACCATCCTTTCATCCCCGCCCGTCAGCCGCGTCTCACCGGTGACGTCGTCCCCTCCCCCTTCCTCGCCGCCTGCTCCCGCAGCCACTCCGCAAACGCCACCACATGCTCGACCGCGACGCTCTCCGGCGCGATATCGAGCCAATAGCCGAACGGCCCGATCGGCTGCACCGGCGACAGCCGCACGAGGCTGCCTTCGGCGATCTCCTCCTCGATCATCGTGAGGTCGACCACGGCAAGCCCCGCGCCCTTGCGCGCCGCACGGATCGCCTGTTCGAGCGTCGAGAACTCGATGCCGTCGCCGATTCGTTCGGGCGCGATGCCGGCCTGCTCGCACCAGTCGGCCCACAGCGTCAGGCGCCGGCCCTCGTGCAGCACGTGCAGCGACGGCAGCCGGCCGAGCAGCGCATCGAGCGTGTCGCCTCGGTAGCGCGGCGCGCCGACCAGCGCATGCCGCTCCATCATCAGGAGCTCCGAATGCATGCCCGGCCGCGCCGCACGCCCGAAGCGGACATGACAATCGCAATCGTCGGCCGGCTCGGTGCGGATCGACAGCTCGACGTCGGGCAGCGCCTCCGCGAGCGTGCCGAGCCGCGGCGAGAACCACTGCGTGGCGAACGTCGGCGGCAGCGATATCGTCAGGCGCCGCTTCGCGCCCGGCCGCGTCGCGGCGATTTCGCCGACACCGCGTTCGATCGTGTCGAACGCCTGCCCGATGAACGGCAGCAACCGCTGGCCGGCGTCGGTCAGGCGCACGCCCTTGTGATCGCGCTCGAACAGGCGGGCGCCGAGCGCTTCCTCGAGCAGCCGGATCTGCCGGCTCACCGCGCCTTGCGTCACGCACAGCGACACCGCCGCGCGATTGAAGCTCAGATGACGCGCGGTCTCCTCGAAAAATCGCAGCGCGATCAACGATGGCAGGCGTCGCATGATGTGTGTCCCCTTCGTTCGTATCGTTCGTATGGTTGCCGGCCGGCGCCGCCGGCCATTCCGCGGGCAGCTTTATCGCAGAAAAGCGCGCCGGCCGTCATGCCGTGAAAACCCCGAGGCCCGGCGCCATTCACCCCGTCATTCATCGCCCCGCCGTGCCGGCCTCCCGCCTACAATAAGCATCCCGCACCAAACACGACATTGCCCCGTGAGACGCAAGATGCCGGCGCTGAATGCGCTGAAAGCCTTCGAGATGGCCGGCCGCACCGGCAGCTTCACGCGCGCGGCCGAACTGCTCAACGTGACGCAGAGCGCGGTGAGCCGGCAGGTCCGCCAGCTCGAAGGCCAGCTCGGCGAAACCCTGCTCGAGCGCCGCCATCACCAGCTCGAACTGACGGCGGCCGGCCGCGTGCTGCTGCGCGCGCTGCAGCAATCGTTCGACAAGATCGAGTTGACGGTGCGCAGCCTGCAGGAAAAAACCCACCTGAACCGCCTGCGCGCGAACGTGCCGCCCACCTTCGCCGCGCGCTGGCTGATGCCGCGCCTCGGCCGCCTGCGCGACGCGCATCCCGAGTTCGAGCTGAGCCTCACGACGCGCATCCACGACAGCCTCGGCGAATCCCGCGTGCTCGACTGCGCGATCCGGTTCGGCGACGGCGAATGGGACGGCTTCGACAACGCGCTGCTGATGCAGGAGCAGCATATCGCCGTCTGTGCGCCCGCGCTGTATGCGCGGCTGCGGCAGGACGGCGCGCCGATCGACCTGAACCGCTTCACGCTGCTGCACGTGCTCGCGACCGACGACCAGCGCTACCTGACCTGGCAGCACTGGCTGAAGGCCGCCGGCATCGCCGACGTCGACACGCGCGGCGGCTACGAATTCGACCTGCTCGACCATGCGATCCGCGCGGCGATCGACGGCCTCGGGATCACCATCGCCGACCGTCACATGGTCGCGCGCGAACTCGCGACCGGGCAGTTGATGCAGGTGCTCAACGTGCACGTCGACGGCCACCAGTCGTACTGGTTCGTCACGCGACCCGAGCAGACGAACCTGCCGCACATCGTGCAGTTCCGCGACTGGCTGCAGCAGGAAGTGTGGCTCGCGAAACGCCACCTCGAACCGTCGTCGCCGCTGCCGCAAGTGCCGTTGGCCTGAGATCTGCCCGGCCCGCGGTCCGCGGTCCGCCCGCCGCCTGCCGCCTGCCGCCCGCCGCCCGCCGCCCGCGGATGCGGATGCGGATACGGACGCGTCCGCGGGCGACACCTTACCCGCTCGCGCGTCCGTCCGCACTCGGACCAGTCGGAAAATACCCGAAGGCCCGCACCTTCGCCACGCACGCCGCCAGCCGTCATCGCCTTGCCTGACGGGCGATTCCGGCCGATTCGCGGAGTAACGTGCGTTTTTCTCATGGTCGACGCAAAAATAAGTCGTTTGTCGTGCGATAAACGCATGAACAGAATGACTCCATCCCGTGCCACGCGTGTCGCCACCCGAAGCGATCCGCCGGCATCCATCGGAGGAGTCACTTTCATGCGCATCGAACGCAACTACGTGAACGGCCGTTTCGTCGCCCCGGAAAGCGACACGTTCATCGTCGTCAGCAACCCCGCCACCGAAGCGCCGTTCGCGCGCGTGCCGGCCGCGACGCCGGCCGACGCGCTCGCCGCCGTCGACGCTGCCGCCGCCGCGCAAAAGGCGTGGCGCACGCTGCCGAGCGCCGAGCGCGCCGCATACCTGCACCGCTTCGCCGACGCGCTGACCGCGCGCGCGCCCGAAATCGGCGCGGCGCTCGCGCAGGAATCCGGCAAGAGCGTCGAGGACGCATCGAACGAAGCCGTCTACGCCGGGCAGATCACGCGTTACCACGCCGAGTGGGCGCGCCGGATCGAGGGCGAGATCATTCCGAGCGATACGCCCGACGAGAACCTGTTCCTGCAGCGCGAACCGATCGGCGTCGTCGCGTGCCTGATCCCGTTCAACTATCCCGTGTACACGCTGCTGCGCAAGGTCGCGCCCGCGCTAATCGCCGGCAACACCGTGGTCGTGCGGCCGAGCAATCACACGCCGGTGTCGGCGTTCGAGATCGCGAAGGCCGTCGACGAGGCCGGCTTCCCGCCGGGCGTCGTCAACATCCTGACGATGGACCATGCGACGGCCGAAGCGCTGTGCACGCATCCGGCGGTCGGGATGATCACGCTGACCGGCAGCGTGAACGCGGGCCGCAAGGTGCTCGACTACTGCAAGGCGAACATCGCGAAGCCGTCGCTCGAGCTCGGCGGCAAGACGCCCGCGATCATCGAGCCCGACGCCGATCTCGAACGCGCGGCCGCCGCGCTCGTCGCATCGAAGACGACGCATTGCGGCCAGCTGTGCACGGCGATCGAACGCGTGTACGTGCACGACAGCGTGCACGACCGCTTCGTCGCGTTGCTGAAGGACAAGATGGCCGCCGTGCGCAGCGGCGACCGCGCGCAAGACGCCACGCGGATGGGCCCGCTCGTCAGTGCGGCCGCGCGCGCGCACATCCACGGAATGGTCGAACGCGCGGTCGCGGCGGGTGCGACGCTCGAAACCGGCGGCACGATCCCCGACGGCCCCGGTTTCTTCTACCCGGCCACGCTGCTGACGAACTGCCGCCAGGACATGGAGATCGTGCAGGAGGAAACCTTCGGCCCGGTCATGCCGGTGCTGCGCTACACGACGCTCGACGAGGCCATCGGCTTCGCGAACGATCACCAGTTCGGCCTGTCGTCGGTGCTCTACACCGAGCGCTACCGCACCGCGATGACCGTCGCGAACGCAATCGAGGCGGGCGAACTGTACGTGAACCGCACGCCGGCCGATCCGTATCAGGGCTTCCACGCCGGCTGGAAGCGCTCGGGCCTCGGCGGCGACGACGGCAAGCACGGCATGCTCGAATTCACGCAGACGCGCCTCGTCGTCATGAAGTATTGACGCCGCCGCGCCGGCGCACCGTCGCCGGCGCGTCCCCCTGATCCGATCCGACACAAAACAAATCTGCAGACCTCCGAGCCACGGAAGTCTGATGGAGGAAGACATCATGCCGACCCAACCGTCGACGCCCGCCGCGTCGCTCGCGTTGCACGACGACGCCCACGCGTCGCCGCATTCGCGCTCGCAACGCTACCTGCAACTGCTGCTGCTCGTGATTGCCGCGGGCGCGATCTATCCGATGCTGTATCTGCGGCAGGTGTACCAGCCGACGATGCTGCAGTTCTTCCGGATCGACGACGTGCAGCTCGGCTACCTGTACTCGTCGCTCGGCACGATCTTTCTCGTCAGCTACCTGCCGAGCGGCTGGCTCGCCGACCGCCTGTCGCCGCGCTGGCTGATCTGCTTCTCGCTGCTCGCGACGGGCGCGCTCGGGCTGATCTACGCGACCGGGCCGTCGTTCAACACGCTCGTGGCGATCTTCGCCGGCTGGGGGCTGACGACCGGCCTCACGTTCTGGGCGGCCGTGATCAAGCGCGTGAACATGATCGCGGGCCGCGACGAACAGGGCCGCTTCTTCGGGTTGCTCGACGGCGGCCGCGGGCTCGTCGAGGCGCTGCTCGCGACGATCGCGATCACGCTGTTCGCGTACGTGACGCACACGCACGGCGGTACCGATGCGGCCGGCTTCAAGCTCGTGGTGCACCTGTACGCGTTCTGCTGCATCGGGCTCGGCGTGGTGCTCGCGCTGGTGAAGGATCCGGCGCGCACCGACGACCGTGCGGCCGCCATCAAGCGCGCCAGGGGCAACGTCCTGAGCGACCTGAAAACGCTCGCGGCGATCCCCGAGCTGTGGCTCGTCGCCGCGATCGTGTTCTGCGGCTACCAGGTGTTCTGGGCCACCTACAGCTTCTCGGCGTACCTGCACGAAGGCAATTTCGGGCTCAGCGCGACGGCGGCCGGCTTCATCACGACGCTCAAGCTGTGGATGCGCCCCGTCGGCGGCATCGGCGGCGGCTTCCTCGGCGACCGCGTGTCGAAAGTGTCCGTGCTGTTCTGGGCGCTCGTGCTCGCCGCGCTGTCGCTGGTCGGACTGATCGCGGCGCCCGCGCACAGCCCGCAGGCGATGCTCGTCGTGCTCGTGCTGTTCATCGGCATCCTCACTTACGCGATCCGCGGCCTGTACTGGTCGCTGCTCGACGACTGCAAGGTGCCGACGCACTGCGCGGGCCTCGCGATCGGCCTGATCTCGGTGCTCGGCTATTCGCCCGACGTGTTCGTGCCGCTGATCAACGGCTACGTGACGCAGACCTGGCCGGGCGCGCACGGCTACCAGCTCTATTTCGGCTATATCGCGGCCGTGGCGCTCTGCGGAGCGGGCGCCGCCGCGTTCCTCAAAACCCGCCTCAACCGCATCCAGGAGTCCGCATGAAGATCGTTTCGCTCGAAACCCATATCGTCGCCGTGCCGCCGCCGCACATCGGCGGCATGTACTGGATCTTCGTGAAACTGAAGACCGACGACGGCATCGAAGGCGTCGGCGAGATCTATTCGGCGACGTTCCACCCGAAGGCGATGGGCCCGATCATCGACGACGTGTTCGACCGCTACCTGCTGAACCACGACCCGCACCACGTCGAGCGGCTGTTCCGCCAGGCGTATTCGAGCGGCTTCACGCAGCGGCCGGACCTGACGATGATGGGCGTGGTCAGCGGCCTCGAAATGGCGTGCTGGGACATCGTCGGCAAGGCGGCCGGCAAGCCCGTGTACGAACTGCTCGGCGGCAGGATCCACGAGCGGCTGCGCTCGTACACGTATCTGTATCCGAAGAACGCGCGCGGCGAATACGACTACGACGATCCCGACCTGGCCGCCGAATGCGCGGCCGAGAACGTGAAGCTCGGCTTCACGGCCGTCAAGTTCGATCCGGCCGGCCCGTACACCGCCTATTCCGGCCACCAGCTGTCGCTCGAAGTCCTCGACCGCTGCGAACTGTTCTGCCGGCGCGTGCGCGAAGCCGTCGGCAGCAAGGCCGACCTGCTGTTCGGCACGCACGGGCAGATGGTGCCGTCGTCGGCGATCCGGCTCGCGAAGCGGCTCGAAAAGTACGACCCGCTGTGGTTCGAGGAACCGGTGCCGCCCGGGCAGGAAGAAGCGATCGCGGAAGTCGCGAAGCACACGTCGATTCCGATCGCGACCGGCGAGCGCCTGACGACCAAGTACGAATTCCACAAGCTGCTGCAGGCGGGCGGCGCATCGATCCTGCAACTGAACGTCGCGCGCGTGGGCGGCCTGCTCGAAGCGAAGAAGATCGCGACGCTCGCGGAAGTGCACTACGCGCAGATCGCGCCGCACCTGTACAACGGGCCGGTGGGCGCTGCCGCCAGCATCCAGCTCGCGACCTGCACGCCGAACTTCCTGATCCAGGAAAGCATCATGACGTGGGGCGGCTTCCATTCGGAAGTCGTGAAGACGCCGATCCGCTGGGAAGACGGCTACATCGTTCCGTCGAACGAGCCGGGCCTCGGCATCGAACTGAACATGGACGTCGTGAAGCGCCACACGCCGTACACGGGCGAGCGACTGCACCTGCAGATGGGCGAGAAGCCCGTCGACGTGAAGGACCTCGCCCCGGCGAAGGGCTGAGCGCAAAGGAAGCGACATGACCTACGACTACATCATCGTCGGCGCGGGCTCGGCCGGCTGCATCCTCGCGAATCGCCTGAGCGAATCGGGCCGGCACTCGGTGCTGCTGCTCGAAGCGGGCGAGCGCGACGCGTCGTTCTGGTTCAAGGTACCGGTCGGCTTCACGAAGACCTACTACAACCGCCGCTACAACTGGATGTACTACAGCGAGCCCGAAGCGCAACTCGCCGAGCGCAAGCTGTACTGCCCGCGCGGCAAGGTGGTCGGCGGGTCGGGCTCGATCAACGCGATGGTCTACGTGCGCGGCCAGCGCAGCGACTACGACGACTGGGCGACGGCCGGCAATCCGGGCTGGGCGTACGACGACGTGCTGCCGTACTTCCGCAAGCTCGAAACCCACGCGGCCGGCACGACCGATCCGCAGCATCACGGCGCGACCGGGCCGATCCACGTCACGTCGATGAAGGCCGACGTGCATCCGATCGTCCACGAGTTCCTGAAGGGCTGCGGGCAGTTGAACCTGCCGCGCACCGACGATTTCAACGGCGCGCAGTTCGAAGGCGCGGGCATCTACGACCTGAACACGAAGCACGGCGAACGCTGTTCGAGCAGCTTCGCGTACCTGCGGCCCGCGCTCGGTCGTGCGAACCTCACGCTGCGTGCCGGCGTGCTCGTGCGGCGCGTGACGTTCGACGGCACGCGTGCGACCGGCGTGGTCGTCGCCGGCGCGCACGGCGACGAAACGCTCGTCGCCGCGCGCGAGGTGATTCTCGCCGCCGGCGCGGTCGATACGCCGAAGCTGCTGCAACTGTCGGGCGTCGGCGATCCGGCGCTGCTCGCGCGCCGGCGCGTGCCGCTCGTGCATGCGCTGCCGGCCGTCGGCCGCAACCTGCAGGATCACCTGTGCGTGAGCTTCTACTTCAAGGCGAACCGGCCGACGCTGAACGACGAGATGGGCACGCTGCTCGGCAAGATGAAGATCGGGCTGCGCTACCTGCTGACGAAGCGCGGCCCGCTCGCGATGAGCGTGAACCAGGCCGGCGGCTTCTTTCGCGGGTCGGACGACGCGCACGAACCGAACCTGCAGCTCTACTTCAACCCGCTGTCGTACCGGATCCCGAAGAGCGAGCGCGCAAGCATCAAGCCCGAGCCGTATTCGGGCTTCCTGATCGCGTTCAACCCGTGCCGGCCGACGAGCCGCGGCACGATCGAGATCGCGTCGAACCGCGCGGAGGATGCCGCGAGGATCCACATCAACGCGCTGACCACGCAGAAGGATCTCGACGAAGCCGTGCAGGGCAGCAAGCTGATCCGTGCGCTGATGCGCGCGCCGGCGTTGAAATCGATGACCGTCGAGGAAATTTCGCCGGGCCCGCAAGTCGATTCCGATGAGGCGATGCTGCAATACTTCCGCGAGCAATCGGGTTCGATCTACCACCTGTGCGGCTCGTGCGCGATGGGTCCCGATGCGGCGACGTCCGTCGTCGATGCGTCGCTGCGCGTGCACGGGCTGCAGGCGCTGCGGATCGTCGATGCGTCGGTGTTTCCGAACATCACGTCGGGCAACATCAACGCGCCGACGATGATGGTCGCGGAGAAAGGGGCCGACCTGATTCTGGCCGACGCGCGGCGCGGCGAGACGACCGGCGCGCGCGAAGGCGAACGGGAAACCGTCGCGCCCTGAGCCGGCGAACGGGGCCCGCGCGGCTCCCTGCTCTCCCCGGCCGCCGCCGCGGCCCTGCCGGCGGCACGCCGCTTGCTCGCCCGGGCCGGAAAGGAGAGCACATCATGGCGACTCATCTCGGGCAACCCGGCCGGCCGCGCGGCCTCGCCGGGCGCATCGCCGGCCGCATCATGCGCCGGCACAACCGGCTGGACAACGTGTGGACCCTGTCGCTGCTGGCGATCGGCGACAGCGACCGGGTACTCGAAGTCGGGTTCGGCCCCGGCGACGCGATCCGGCTCGCGACCGAAGCGGCGCCGTCCTGCCACGTCGCCGGCGTCGATCACTCGCTGACCATGCTGGCCGCCGCGAAACGCTTGAACCGCGTACCCATCGAACAAGGACGCGTGAACCTCGCGCTCGGCTCCGTCGACGCGCTGCCGTTCCCGGACGACGCGTTCGACAAGGCGTTCTCGATCAACTGCATCTACTTCTGGCCCGCGCCCGCACACGGCCTGCGCGAATTGCGGCGCGTCGTCCGGCGCGGCGGGATCGTCGCGATCACCGTTCGCGACCTCGACCGCGCGCCCTACGATGCCCATCGGCCCGACAAGCTCGCGCGGCTGATGAGCGGCGCGGGCTTCGGGTCCGTCGCCGTGCAGCGCAACGGCACGGCGTCGCATCCGCTTGCCTGTGTGCTCGGCAGCAAGTAGGCGGGCGTGGCGTGAAGACACGTGCCGACGAGTTCGCTGCATCGGCAACTGGCGGGAAGCGCCGCTCGTCGCACGAATCCCGTCGCCCAACCCTGTAAAAAACGGCGCACCGCTCATCGCGATGCGCCGTTTTTCATTCACGCAGCGATCCGGCCGCTCAAGCCACGCTCGTGCGCTTCTCCACGAACCGTCTCACATAGTCGTCCGCCGGCCGCGACAGGATGTCGTCCGGCGTTCCGACCTGCACGAGCGTGCCGTCGCGCAGGATCGCGATCCGGTCGCCGATGCGCAACGCCTCGTCGAGATCGTGCGTGATGAACACGATGGTCTTCGCGAGCGTCGCCTGCAGTTCGAGCAACTGATCCTGCATCTCGGTGCGGATCAGCGGATCGAGCGCGGAAAACGCCTCGTCCATCAGCAGCACGTCGGTGTCGGCCGCCAGCGCGCGCGCCAGCCCGACGCGCTGGCGCATTCCGCCCGACAGCTCGTCCGGGTAATGGTCGCCGTAGCCGTCGAGCCCGACCTTCGTCAGCCAGTTGCGCGCCGCATCGGCCGCGTCGTGTCGCTTCTCGCCGCGCGTGCGCAGCGCATACGCGGCGTTGTCGAGCACCGTCTGGTGCGGCAGCAGCCCGAAGTTCTGGAACACCATGCTGACCTTGTAGCGGCGCAACTCGCGCAGCCCGTGCGCATCGAGCTTGATCACGTCGCGGCCGTCGATCACGATCTCGCCGGCGGTCGGCTCGATCAGCCGGTTGAAGTGCCGCACGAGCGTCGATTTCCCGGAACCCGACAGCCCCATGATCACGAAGATCTCGCCCGACGCGATGCCGAGGCTCACGTCGTTGAGCCCGACGTTGCAGCCCGTTTCGGCCAGCACGTCGGCCTTGCGCTTGCCGGCCCGCAGCAGGTCGAGCACGCGTGCATGCGCGGCCTGCGGCCCGAACAGCTTGTACACGTGTTTGACGTCGATGGTCGCCATGTTTGCCTCCGTTCCTATGCGCGCGACGATTGCGTCGCCTGATTCGAATCGACGCCCGCCGACGATGCCGCCTTGCCCGGCAGCCGGTACGGCACCCGCGACGCGCCCCGCTGCCGGCGCTGCTGCGCGAGCCGCCGCCGGGCGCGCCGCTCCTGGCCGAAGCCCTGGCTGATCCGGTCGATCACGATCGCGAGAATCACGATCGCGAGACCGGCCTGCGTGCCCTTGCCGACGTCGAGCGTCTGGATGCCCGCGAGCACGTCCTCGCCGAGCCCGCGCGAGCCGATCATCGACGCGATCACGACCATCGACAGCGCCATCATCGTCGTCTGGTTGATGCCGGCCATGATGCTCGGCCGCGCCAGCGGCAACTGCACGTTGACGAGCAGTTGCCAGCGCGTGGTGCCGAACGCGCGCGCGGCTTCCGTCACGTCCGGATCGACCTGGCGGATGCCGAGATCGGTCAGGCGAATCAGCGGCGGCAGCGCGTAGATGATCGTCGCGAGGATCGCGGGCACCTTGCCGAGCCCGAACAGCATCAGCACCGGAATCAGGTACACGAAGCTCGGCAGCGTCTGCATCACGTCGAGCACCGGCAACAGCATCCTGCGCAGCCAGGCGCTGCGCGACGCGAGAATGCCGAGCGGCACGCCGACCGCGACCGACAGCACCGTCGCGACGAGCATCAGCGCGAGCGTCTGCATCAGTTTGTCCCACAGGCCGAAGCAGCCGATCGCATAGAGCAGCAGCATGAAGAGCGCGCCGAGCCCGATGCGGCGCGTCGCGTTCCACGCGATCGCGCCGACGACCAGCAGCACGAGCCACGGCGGCGCCGCGCGCAGCGCGCCTTCGAGCGGCACGAGCAGGTAGCGCAGGACCAGCGCGCTGAAACGATGGAAGCCGTCGCCGTATTGCGCGACGAACGTCTCGAGCGCGCCGTTGACCCAGTCGGCGATCGACAGGTGCAGAAAGAAACCGTCCATGTTGATTCTCCGTCGCGCCGCGAAGGCGCATGACGGCGGCGGCAGGCGCGAGCCCGCCGCCGCGCGCAGGTTACGCGCCCTTCAGGCTGCCGGCGATCTTCTGCGCGACGTCGGCCGGCACCCACTGCTTCCACATGTCCGGGCGGGTCTTCAGGAACTGCGTGGCCATCGCCGCGCCGTCGATCTTCTTCGTCGTCATCTCGAGGATCGTCTGGTTCAGGAAGTCCATCGGAAAACGCACCTTGCCGAATACGCCGACGAGATCGGGGTTCGCATCGGCGAACGGCTTCGACACGCCGACCGTCAGCCGCGACACCATGTACGACGACGCGCACTGATGCGTGCTGCTCTCGTCGCGCAACGTCTTCCAGCATGCTTCGTTATAGGCCGGCATCTTCAGCGCGGTGAACTTGTACTTCGCCATCAGCGCGGCCGGGCCCCAGTAATAGAACACGATCGGCGCGCCGCGCTGGTACGCGGACGCGATCGCCGCGTCCAGCGCCGCGCCCGTGCCCGGATGGAAGTTCGTATAGGACTGGTCGAGCTTCAGCACACGCAGCAGGCGCGTGTTCACGCGCTCGCAGTCCCAGCCGGTCGGGCAATTCAGGAAACGGCCCTTGTCCGGCTCCTCCTCGTCGGCGAACACCTGCTTGTACTTCGGCAGATCGTCGACCGACACGAGCCCCGGCGCGACCGGCTTGATGTGGCGCGCCGGATCGCCCTTCACCACGTAGTCGGGCACGAACCAGCCTTCCGTCGTGCCGCCCGGCAGCGTGTCGCCGATCAGCTTCACGGCGCCCGACGCGACCGCCTTCGCGGTGATCTCGCTGCGGCCCGTCCACTGCTCGGCCCAGATCTGCAGGTCGTTGCGTGCGAGCGCCGTTTCGGTGGCGGCCGTGCTGCCCGGCACGACGTCCGTCTTGCAGCCGTAGCCCTTCTCCATGATCTGCCGCAGCACCTCGGTCGCGAACGCCCCGCTCTCCCACGTGATGCTCGCGAAATGGACCGTCTTGCCGTCGGTGCACGCGCCGCCGGCCGCGTGGGCCGCGGGCGCGGACAGGATCGCCGCGGCGGCGAGAAGGGCCGTTTTCAGTCGTCGAATCTGCATGGTGGGTCGTCTCCAAATCGAATCTGTTGTTTGTGCGTCGCGGCAGGCGCGGCGACCGGCGCATCGCGAATGCATCCACGCCCGGTCAGCCTGCATGGTCGAACCGCCAATTTGTTTAGGGAAACGAGTAATTCCGATCATTGCAATCGGCTGCGTCAATCGATCGCCCGACGCGCCGCGAGGCCCGTGCGGCGGGCCTCCCGGCCGTTTTCCGGTCGTGCGGCCACGGCCCGGCGCGGGCGGCATTGCGCGCCGCTCGCCCGTTGCCCGGGCGACCTCGCACCGCGACGCCGAGCCGCCGGTTTCCGCTGTCGAAACCGCCCGTCGCGCCCCCATTGGCGAACCCGATCCCATCCATCGAAATTACTCGCTTTCGATTCCGTTTCGGCTTCGGAAGAATGCGCGGTGTCATCGGAGGAGACACGACCCGACGTTGCCGGGTGCCGCGCCGCCGCGCGTTGCGCGATCCGGCGCCGCACGCGCTGCGCCGGATCGCCCCGGATGACGGGGCGCGCCTCGCCGGACGCGCTCACGACAACCGATATGAGCTGGATATCCCGGAGATCTCATCAATGAAAAAGACCCTGACGGCGCTCGCCGTAACGGCAACCTTCGCCGTGCCCGCGTTCGCGCAAAGTAGCGTCACGCTGTACGGCGTGATCGACGAAGGCCTGAACTACACGAACAACGTCGGCACCGGCCACGTCTACGAAATGGCCAGCGGCTACGCGCAGGGCAGCCGCTGGGGCCTGAAGGGCAGCGAGGATCTCGGCGGCGGCATGAAGGCGATCTTCCAGCTCGAAAACGGCTTCGACGTGAACAGCGGCCGGCTCGGCCAGGGCGGCCGCATGTTCGGCCGCCAGGCTTACGTCGGCCTGAGCCAGGCGCAGTACGGCACGCTGACGTTCGGCCGCCAGTACGATTCCGTCGTCGACTATCTCGCGCCGACCACCGCCAACGGCAACTGGGGCGGCTACCTGCTCGCGCACCCGTTCGACAACGACAACACCGACAACTCGTTCCGCCTCGACAACACGGTGAAATACGCGAGCCCGAGTTTCGGCGGCTTCCAGTTCGGCGGCGCATACAGCTTCAGCAACAGCACCGGTTTCTCCGACAACCGCGCGTACAGCTTCGGCGCGCAGTACCAGAACAGCGGGCTGCTGATCGGCGCCGCGTACCTGCAGGCGAACCATCCGGGCAACGGCTCGGCCGGCGCGATCACCGCGAACGACGCGAGCTACATCGCCGAGCGCATGCGCGTGTTCGGCGCGGGCATCAACTATACGTTCGGGCCGGCGACCGTCGGCTTCGCGTACACGAACTCGAACTACAAGAACCCGACCGGCAACGGCTACCTGGGCACGCCGGGCGCGATCATCGCGCCGGGAGCGACGGTCAGCGCGATCAAGTACCAGAACTTCGAGGTGAACGGCTCGTACCAGATCACGCCGGCGTTCATGGTCGGCGCGCAGTACGTGCTGTCGCTCGAGAAGTACGACGCATCGAGCGGCGACGCGAAGCCGAAGATCCATTCGGTCGGGCTAATGGCCGACTACAACCTGTCGAAGCGCACCGACGTGTACGTGCAGGCCGCGTACCAGCACATCGCCGGCGACCGGACGAACTCGATCCTCGACAACGCATTCATCCCCGGCACGGATGCGCCGTCGTCGACGTCGAACCAGGTGGCCGTACGGCTCGCGCTGCGCCACAAGTTCTGACGCCAGCCCGTTCTCCGTTCTTCACGCGATACCCGCGCCGGTCGGCGCGAGGTGTCTTCGCCCGCCCGCAGGCACAGGTCTGCCGGCGGGTTTTTTCATCGGCCCGGCAACGGGTGCGCGAACGACATGAACCGCCGGAACCGGCGAAGGTCGCACGCGTGCCCCGTCAACCATGACAGGTCGACAGCCCGCGATCCGCCGATACACTGTGAGCTATCCCGACGGCGGCGATCGACCTCGTCATCGAATGCCGGCCGTCGCTTCGATTGCGCACGGCCTTCCGCTCCCCGCCCGCCCCGCACACCTTCCGCATGCTTTTCAAGGAGATGCACTTGAAGCACTGGCGTCATGCGCTGCTCGCCTTCGCCGGCCTCGTCGCCGCCGCGTCCGCTCGCGCCCATCCCGTCTGCACCGTCGTCGCCGACGCCGCCACCGGCAACGTGCTCGTGCAGCAGGGCGATTGCACGACCCGCGTGACGCCCGCATCGACGTTCAAGGTCGCAATCGGCCTGATGGGCTTCGACGCCGGCGTGCTGAAGGACGAGCACACGCCCACGCTCGACTTCCACGCCGGCTACCCCGACTGGGGCGGTGCGCCGTGGCGCGAGCCGACCGATCCGGCGCGCTGGATAAAGCTGTCGATCTTCTGGTATTCGGAGCAGGTCACGCAGGCGCTCGGGCAGGCGCGCTTCCAGCAGTACACGACCGCGTTCGGCTACGGCAATGCCGACGTCACCAGCAGGCAGGGCGAACTCCCCGGCGTGATGGGCGCGTGGGTCAACTCGTCGCTACGGATCTCGCCGCTCGAACAGGTCGCGTTCATGCGCAAGATCGTCCGCCGCACGCTGCCCGTCAGCGCGCACGCGTACGACATGACCGAGCGCATCACGCTGCTCGACGCGCAGCCGGGCGGCTGGACCGTGCACGGCAAGACGGGGACCGGATCGCCGGGCCTCGCGTACGACGCCGCGCACGCGTACGGCTGGTTCGTCGGCTGGGCAACGAAGGGGGCGCGTACGCTCGTGTTCGCGAACCTGATCCAGGATGAGCAGGCGCACACGCCGAATGCCGGCCTGCGCTCGCGCGACACGTTTCTCGCGACGCTGCCGGCGCTCGCCGAACCGGCCCGGCCACAATGAGCGCCGCCCCGCGCAACGCCCGCATCGACCTGCTGCGCGGCGTATCGATCCTGCTCGTCCTGCTGCATCACTTCAACATCGCGTATCCGCTGCGCGACACCGCGCTCGCACGCGTGCTCGGCTGGGACACGGTCCATGCGATCGTGCGCAACGGCAATTACGGCGTGACGATGTTCTTCGCGATCTCGGGCTACCTGATCACGTCGAACACGCGCCGCCGCTGGGGCAGCCTCGGCACGCTCGACGTGCGCGCGTTCTACGTGTCGCGCATCGCGCGGATCGTCCCGTGCCTGCTTCTGCTGCTCGCGCTCGTCAACGGACTGGCCGCGGCCGGCGTGCCGATCTTCGCGAACCATGCGCCGCAGGGCGTCGCCGTGTCGTACTGGCTCGTGAACCTGGCGTCGCTCACGTTCTGGATGAACGTGCTGATCGGCACGTACGGATGGGTCAACTACGCGCTTGGCGTACTGTGGTCGCTGTCGGTCGAGGAAGTGTTCTACCTGTCGTTCCCGCTGCTGTGCATCGCACTGCGCCGCGACGCGTTGCTGTTCGCGTTCTGGCTGCTGGTCGCCGCGGTCGGCCCCGTGTACCGCTACACGCATTCGGGCGACGAAGGCGGCTTCCTGTACGCGTACTTCGCCTGCTTCGACGGCATCGCGATCGGCTGCTGCACCGCGCTGCTGGCCGAACGCGCGCGCTGGCAGGTGCTCGCGGCGGCGCCCGTGCAATGGCTCGCGGCAACGGCGATGACAGCGCTCTATCTCGCGTGGCCGATCGTCGAAAGCCATGTGTTCGGCGTCTCCGCGATGGCGCTCGGCACGGCCGTGCTATTGATCGGCGCGCATGCGGAACGCACGCCCGGTCGCGGCCGCATGCTCGCGCCGCTGCGCTGGAGCGGCCGGCTCAGCTACGAGCTGTATCTGTTCCATCTGATCGTGCTCGGCATGCTGCGCACGTTCTGGGCGCCGTCCGCCACGCACGGCGACGGCAAGCTCGCGCTGCTCGCCGCGTATCTGGTGCTTTCGGCAGGTTTCAGTGCAGTCATCGCGCGCGGCTATGCGGCGCCGCTCGATCGCTTCATCAAGCGCGTCGCGTCGCGGCCTGCCGTGCAGATGGCGAGCAGCACGCGAGTCTAGCTGTCCGCGTGCGGCGCCGCGCAACGAAGAACCCGGCCACGGCTCGGCCGTGTCGCCAACACGATACCGGCCGACCGGACCGCAAGCGCCGCTGACGACGCGTCGATCACGCCAGATGATCGACGCGTTCCTTGCGCGAATCGCCCCGACTTCATCGCGATTTGCCGGCGATCCGTTCGCGACGACGCGTCGCGGGACTCGCCGACGCAACGATCCGGGCGCGTCTCGAAGGGGCTGCGCAGTTTGCCGGTCCGGGATCGAACCGGAGGCGTCGTCGTGCCGCCGTCCGTTCCGACGCGCGTCAGATCCCGCGACCTGCCTTCTGCAACCGCAGGATGCGCGTCATCGCCGCCCGATCCGAACCGACCGCCTGGAAGAATTTCAGCAGGTCGCCGCGCAACGCGGTGCGCGATTCGGGATCGAGATAAATCATGTGCCCGGACGGATACTCGTTGATCTGCAGGTTCTTGCGCAGCGCGGGGTCGATCTGCATGTTCTGCAAGTCGATCCGGGTCTGGTACCACGGCGTCACGTCGTCGAAATAGCCGCTCGCCTGGAACACCTTCAGGTCCGGATTGATCCCCATGATCGCGGCCAGATCGGTGACCGTGTTCAGATTGCCGCGACCTTGCGACGTCTTGCCGGTCGGGTCCTTGTGCGTCCAGTCCCACGACACGTCGGTGATGCCGGTGAACGCGGAGTTCGACGTGTATTTCAGCTCCTGATTCAAATAGACGTTCCAGGCAGCGATGTATACGCCGTTCGTTGCGCGATCGAATGCGTCGTTGTTGATCAGGCTGACGTCGGCCGCCACCCCCAGGTTGGTGGTCGTCACGCGGCCATCATATGCACCGACGCTGCGTCCCGGCACGAGGTTGCGCTGGAACGTGTCGGTATCGACGAGCAGTTTCGCCTCCCGCACCCGCGTCTCGTCGATGCCGATGTACTGCGCAACGCGTTGCACGGCAGCATCGCTCGGCGCCGGGAGATTGGACACCGCGTCGGCAGCATCGAAATACGCCTGCGTTTTCTGGAGCAGCACGCTTGCGTTGGGTTGCGTCTCGAAGTACGCGATGATGTCCGTCCATTTCATCGACGATGGGCTGCCCGCCGCCGCGAAAGCCGCATCGATACCGGCAGACAGGATCGGGTCGTAGCGTGTTGCCGTCGCCGCCACATTCGCGGCGATCGCGTCTTTCGCCAGCGTCGCGAAGTCGCCCGACGCGAACTGCGCGGCCTCCGACATCACGCCGGCAAGCGTCGTCGCCTGGGTCGGCGCGGTGAACTTCTTGTGATACCACGCATCGGCGACGTAAGTCGGTAGCAGGCCGACCGGATCGTCGCTGTGGCGGAAATCGAGAATCGACGATTGCAGCACGATCCCGTTCAGATCGACGCCGTCGCTGTGCAGCGCATTCGCAAGCACGGCGGTACGCGGTGTACCGTACGACTCGCCATAAAGAAATTTCGGCGAGTTCCAGCGCTGGTTCGCGGTCAGGTAGCGCTTGATGAACTGCTTCAGCGAAGACGCATCCTGATCGACACCCCAGAAGTTCCTGTTCTTCGCCGGTGCGATCGCCGTCGAATAGCCGGTGCCCACCGGATTGATGAACACGAGATCGGTCTTGTCGAGCAAGCTGTCGGGATTTGTCTCGATCGTGTATGGCGCCGGCGGCGTGTAGTCGGGCATCGAGGTCTTGATTCGCTTCGGCGCATAGGAGCCGAGCAACAACCAGACCGCGGCGGAACCCGGCCCGCCGTTATAGAAGAACGTGACTGGACGCGTGTTCGCATCCTTGCCGTCGGCGGTGTATGCGACGTAGAAGATTTTCGCGTCTGGCTGCGAGCTATGGGGATCGATCGTCACGAGATGGCCGGCCGTCGCAGTGTATTGGATTGGCGTCCCGTTGAGTGTCACGACGTGATGGGTTATCGCGCCGTCTTCGTTGGCATCGGTGATCGAATCGTCGGCTCGATTGCCGTAGGCGACCGGATCGAAGTACGGCTTGTCGGCCGCGAGCGTCGGCGTGTTGGTCGGCGTTTCGACCGGCGCGGCCGACGAGGCCGACGGACCGTCGTCGCCACCGCATGCGCTCGACAGCACGGCGCTCAACACCAGCGCGGCCGGCAAACGCCATGCGCGACCGTTCGAAATTGAATCATCCGATCGCGATTTGATTTGCGCATATTTTTTCATAGCCATCCTGATCTTCATGTTTAAAAAACAACGAACATCAAACACACCACTACAAAATAAGCATTGCGAAACACATCGACGACCATCAATGCCGGAAAATACCTCTCCCGGCGGAATTCGATCTGGCCCGCCCGCTAACCGGAAGCCCGCGCACCGGTTTCGCGCCCATTCTCGCGGCGCTCAAGTGCCTGCTTCATCTGCGGGATCGTGAACGTCATAACCGGATCGAGATATATCGAGATTTCATCCGCACCATAAATCCCGGCGGCAAATGCCTCGAAAACCGCCCAACAAAACGGAGACAAGTGCGTATTCGAAACGACGATCAGATTGCCCATCGCACGAAGTCCGGCGTCACAGGTGACCTCGCCCTTGAGAAACGCGACGGCCAGCCGGCTGGCCAGCCTGTCGCACATCAGGCTTCGTTCGTCGGCCGTACTTCCGCCTGCTTTCTCGATATCGCCGTTGAAGAGCCCCGCAGCGATCCAGCGATTGAACAGATGCTCGCCCATACGTCTTCCGTGGCGCTGTTGAATTCGGCTCATTCGTTTCCTCGCGACAGGCGTGTTCACATGAATGATTGCATTCGTCTCTCGACGAACCGGCTACGATCGGCCACGGCTCGCAATGCAGATGTCGCGCAGCGATCGCAGCGCGCGGGCATATTCGGCGTCGTACGCAGGTTGAGTGGACAACGGTGCCGTCGCGTGCGCATGTGTCGGTGCAGGCGTTGCCGCGCTCCGCGTGACGGAATCGGGCTCGGTGCCCGCGACGTAGTACAGGTCGTGTCGGCGGTGAGTTCCGCCCTCCGTTTTCCTGATCACCCGCCCGTCCCGGAGCAACAGGGAGAGCAGCGCCGTCGCCCGGTGTAGCGGCAGCACGTGCCGCGTCGCGATTTCCCGGACACGATGGCCGACACCCGGCTTCATCGCCTCGAGTACGTCGTGCGCACGCACCTCGACCACACGCCGCGCTTCGTCGTGAGCGCACAACGGCGTGTCGCCCGAAGGAAGAAAGAAGCACACCCTGCGGCCGCCGTCGGCATTCTGAAACATGCCTTGTTCGAGCTTGCCGGCAGCGACCCAGTGTTCCAACCACGCCCGAACCGCCGAGGTTCTCATGCCGAGTTGACCGGCCAATCCGGCCGGCTCGCAAGCTCGGCCCGGCTCGATGACGTCGAGGATGCGTTGTCCGTCCGACATGATCGCCGTCGAATAGCGATGCGTATTGGTCACCGATTTTCTCCAGGATTCCGATCGATCATTACCTCGGGGATGCAGTTCCAGTCCGGCTGACAGGCATCGACACATGGCTTCATAGCGGTTCTCCCAATACGCTCGATGCATCCGTTGCCGTCCGTCGAAATCTGCCTCGCCGTTGCGTCGCTACTTTTCCCAGCGGAACAGACTGAATTGAAGCGAATTCGTCAGCGACAGCGCACCGGTCGGATGCGCCTTGGCCGAGTCGAGATTCGCGTCGACGGTCAGCTGAACGCTCGCCTGGCTGAACGGCGCAACGTTCGGCTCGCCCAGCACCAGCGTCTTCCCCGGCAGCCACTTCACTTCGTCCTGCCAGGTCTGCGGAACCTGTCCGGGCGTGTCGACCAGCCCGACGCGAATCGTCCGCCCGTCGGCTTGTGCCGAACGTGCGGTAACGGTCACGTCCCCCGACTGCCCGAACGCATATCGAGCCCCGTCCGGACGCGTCTGCCCGTGCAACGTGATCGCGACATACCCGGGCTGCGGGCAGGCAACCTGCAGATTCGTCCCCCGGGTGCCGATCGGAATCTGCGTGCCGGGTGCCGCATTTGCCGCTGCTCCGCTGTTGTAGCGCCCGAAATCGATCTTCGCGCTGCTCAGCGTCAGCACACATTCGGACAATGCGTTCCCCGGCGTACCGATCGCTTGCCCGATACGCCCGAGCGGCCCCTTGTTGAATGACGTGATATTCCTGCCCGGCGCCATAACGTGACCTGGCGAGAGCGCCTGACCCGGCACGACGGGCATACCCTGATTGAACGGCTGGCCCGGCAACGGCAAGCCGGCGTGCGCCGGCGTCATGCAACACGCGATCACTGTCGCGACCAGCGTTCGGCTCGTACTCGATAGATTCGACATGAATCAGTTCCCCGCGCAGACGGTCGACGCGGTCTCGTAGATCGCGTCGTCAACCGGATGCGCATTCGGCTTGAAGTGAATGAAGCACGCCGGCCCGGTTTCGGGCTTGACCTGAAGCGCGCCGCTTGCGAATTGGTCGGCGTCGACGAACAATTTGCTTTCGGGGCCGACGATCGTCAGGAACCGCCCGTCCGGCGCCAGCACGCTCGCCCCTTCGAGCGACTTGCCTTGGGCATCGCGCACCGTCAGCAGAAGACGACGGATGCGTACCGCCTTGAACGCCACACGGCCGATCGAACCGCGCCCCGCGTCGAGCACGTTGACGGCGTCCTTCACCTCCACGTTTCGCGGCAGCCCGTCGACGCCAAGCTCGAGACGGCTGTTGCGATACGGCGTCAGGTTGGGCGCGACGGCGCGCCCCGAATAGTCCGTCCATACCGGGCCCGCCGGCGTGACGATGCGCGCACCCGACAGGTCGCCTGCCTGCATGACCGCATAGGTATCGCCGATCGCATAGGGCGAGAACAGCGGATGCATGCCGTCGAACGCAATGCCGCCGGTCAGGCTTGCCGAATAGGACTGCGCGCTGTCGCTTGTCGCAGTGGCCGTTGCGCCGAACTGCGTGTACTTGGGCAGCACGCGAACGCTTGCGCTGTAGTTCTGATGCCCGCCAGGTGCCTGCGTCGCCGCAGCCACGTTGTAGCCGAAGTAGTCGTTGACCTGCTGGTCGTAGGTGACGCCCGCCTGCGTCTGGTCGCCGGTGCGGAACGCGTTGGCCGACACGTATCCGGCGTTGTCGCCGATCGGGAAGCTGATGTTCGCGTAGTACAGGTTCGACATGCCGCGCCCGGAACCGATATCCGCGCTCACCGACACCGACACTTTCTTGAAATTCTTGTTCCAGCTGAGCAGCGCGCGGTTGCTGTTCGAACCGTCGAAACTGGCAATGCGCGTGTAGCCAGCGCTGAATCCACCGAAATTCCGCGTCGAATAGGACACCGTGGCATTGAACGTGTCTTTCGTGTTCGCGTAGTACAGGTCGAGATAGCTCGGCGAATCGGCCAGTTCGCGGTAACCGCGAGTCTGATGCGTCACCGATGCGCTGAGCGCCATCGCGTCGGTCAGGATCGCGCTGATCCCCGACTGTCCCTTGAAGCCCTTGTGGTCGATGCGCGCGTCGTCCGCGAATACCGAGCGCACGTACGCGCGAACGCGCCGCGTCGGCGAACCGTCCACCGCCAGCCCGATCGACCGATAATCTTGCCCCACCAGCAGGCCCGTGGTCAGGTTCGCGTGGATGTGCGGCAGCGGCATCACGTCCGTCGCAGTCACGAACCAGTTGCTCCGCAGATAGGAGACGTCGCCGCCAATCGTTCGCGGCTTGCCCACCGCGAACGACACGCCCTTCTCCGGCGAGACGAAATTGTTGGCGAAAGACGCGGCAGGCACCATGAACCCGTGCCGAGAACCGTTGGCCTCGATCACGGTGACCTGCAGGTCCGAACTGCCGTTGATCAGCGGCAGCCGGTTCAGCGTAAACGGCCCGGACGGAACCAGCGTCGAATAGATCAGCACCCCGGCTTGCCGCACCTCGACCCTCGATGGCGTCTGCGCGATGCCCGAGACGCTCGTGCTGCTGTCTTCGCCGAGCTGCATTTCGGGGAAAAACTGCACGCCGGTAAACAGCGGCGCGGAAAACAGATTGCTGCGCAGACTCAGTTGGCCTGCCTGAAACGTCGACTTGTATTGCGTGAACGTGCGCTGGATATAGGCTTCCTGATGCTGGAACTGACTCTTGCCGTCCTGCCCCGAGTAGATTTCGTGGCTTCGAAACAGCCAGTCGCCCGCGTTGAAACCGAACGTCGTGTCTGCGTAATACGTGTTGGTATGCGAGCCGGGTGCCTGCGTGCGAACCGTGAACAGGTTGTAGTTCAGCATCGCGCCCCGGCCGCCTTGCCCGTAGACGGGCGCGGGGTCCCGCGAGCGCACCGCTTCCGGCGGCACGAGCAATTCGAGCGTGTTCTGCGACGGCTTCGGCGTCGCGACCGCATCCGGATATACCGATTTGAGGTTCACACAGGCCGTCGCCGCTTCGCGTCCTGGCCACTCGACGTTGGCGCGATCGAGCACTTCGTGCGTCAGGCACGGTACGCCGTTCTGATCGAACTGCACCGTTGTCGTCGCCATCCTCATCCCGTTGACGATCAGTACGACCGCGTTCGCGCCGGACGGAAACCGCGGCTCGGCGCTGTAGTAGTCCGCCACGGCCGGCGAGATACCCATCGACTTGAGCGTGTCCACGTCGAATTTCGTGTCGGCCGCATGCGCCGCGGACATCGCACCGAGTCCGAGCAGGATGCAGCGCGTCAGCGTCCGCTTCGGGAAGCATTCTGGGTATTGCATGGAGGTGATGGGCCGCCGGTTTGTTATTGAGGAGTGCTCGTGGCCATGGCGGAGTTCGCGCCCGTCGACGCGGTCGGCGCGCCGGACGCGGACGGACCGATCTTCGCCGGATACTTGCCGACGATGTAGCCGTATAGCGAAGCCGGACTGATTTCGATGTCCGTATCCGACGCGCTCGGCGCTTTCGTCTTGATATCGAGCGTCTCTCCCGGCAGGATGTAGGTCCGGGGCAATGCAACCGCGGTCTTGCTTGGCAGAAGCGTCGCGGCTTGCGCCATGCGCACGACGTACGGGCCGGGATTCTTCACCGAAAATCCGGATGCGGTGCGCGACCATGTCAGCAGCTTCCACGGCTCGTCATTCCGGGCCAGATTTTTGGGCCGGATGATCACGGGAATGTTCTGCCTGATCGCGATGTGGACGGAGTTGTCGTCCTTGGGCGGCACGCCCTCGAAGCTCACGCGCTCGAGGTGCTCGACCTTGATGTCATCCTGGCTGGCCAGAAAGAACCGGACGACCTGCGTATCGCCCGGCTCGACCCGTGCGACCGGCGGGGTGACGGTCAGACGCTGCACCGGTTCTTCCGGGATCTTCTCCAGGCGCGTCACCATCAGCAACGGGCCTTTGTCGTTGTTGAGCACGCCAAGCGACGCCTCCCCCTTTCCTGCATCGACCAGTACCACCGAGGACTCGAGCTTGAGGTTGTCTGCATGGCTTGTCGTGCTTAACAGCGCGAGGCTGGCGAGAATCGGCATGCCATATTTATTAGTAATCCTGTTTTTCATGATAAGCACGAGAAAACACATCTTGAAGACGAGGCGCCGGCGAGACGGCGCCTCGAAGCCCTTACAGGTAATACACCGTGAACGTCGCGCTACCGTCGAACGTGATGTTGCCGCTCGTCGGCAGTGCGCTCGACTGGTTCACCGTCGGCGTAACGACGATGTTTGCAGTGAACGCCGAACCGGTCGATGCCGCCGTCGACGACGTGCTGTCCGCCCACGTGAGCAGGTTGGTGGCGTCGCTCGGGTTCACGACCAGGCCCGCCGACGTCGATGCCGCCGGCGCCAGCGTCTCGTTCGCCTTGGTGATCGTAGCGGGCGTCTTGGTCGTACCGTCCACGGCGAACGTATTGGCCGTCAGCGTGTACGCGCCGATGTTCCTCGAGCTCGCCTGGCCGAGACCGAACGAGTTCGTTGCGCTCGTCGTACCCGCGGCGATGCCCGACGCCCAGTTGGCCGTCAGCCCGCTCACCACGCTGGTTGCGCGGTTGTCCTTGACGCCGAATGCGACCTGCGTATTGCCGGTACAGGTGATCGTCAGCGGAACCGTCTGCGGGTTCGTCAGCACGGTGCCGGTCGCATTGTTGGAGATGCTGCTCAGCGGCGTCGTGCCGAATGCCGCCGTGCCGTTCGCGCCGAGCGACAGCGTGCACGACGGCGGCGTGATCGTGCCCGTCACCGTCAGCGTCGCGGTCGGGCCGGGAACGGGCGAACCGGCAAACGATGCGCTGGCCAGGCTCAGTGCGGCGCCAGCAAGCGCCGCTTCGATGATTCGTTTTTTCATGTCGTCCTCAAGCTAATGTGTCACGCCCGAACATCAGATATAGAAAATCGTGACGGTCGCGTTGCCGTCGAGCGGGATATTCGTGTTCAACGGAAGGGCGCTGATGTTGTTGATCGTCGGCGTGACATACAGATTGGCCGTAAACACCTGACCCATCGTCGGTGCAGTCGCGCTCACGCTCGAAACCCAGGTCCAGTACCCGCTCGGTTGCGAATACGCCTGAACGGTGGTCGCTGCCGAGTAAGGACCGAAGTTGCCCTTGCTGTCGGCGCCGTAGGTCGCCGCAGCCGCACCCGCGGTTCCATCGACTGCAAACGTGTCCGCGGTGATCGAGTACACGCCCACGGCAGTGGTCGTGCCGCTGACCGTACCGAGACCGTAGGCCAGATAGCGCGCGCACGAGGACGCGCATTTCGCAACAGTGCCGCTGTTCAGTTGCAACGTCACATTGCTGCCAGACGTAATGCTTGCCAGGCTGGCAGCGCGATTGTCCAAGACCCGGAATGCGATCTGCGTGGGCGCCGTACAGGACACGGTCATCGGAATCGCAGCCGACGTCGGCAGTGCGGTACCGGTCGTCGACGAAGCATTCAGCGACGTGCTGCTGATGGTGCCGAAATCGGCTTTGCCGCCGCCTTGCAAGGTGACGCTGCAGGTCCCGGGAACGAGCGCCCCGGTCACGGCGAGCGTGCCCGTTGCCGACGATGCAACCGGCGTCCCCGAAGATGCGGCGAAAGCCGTCGATGCGCTTGCGAGCAGCGAAATGGCCGCAAACAGGGTGAATTTCTTGTTGAGTTTCATTTCAACCTTCCACATGTCGATCAAATTTGTTCATCCGGAAAAAACCATCAATGAAATCCGTCCACCTCCTTGAAATAATCAGTTTCGTGTCACGACGACGAGTTCGACGCGTCGCCATTCAGACCAGATCGATTCGGCAATTCGTCTCTCTCCATGAATATCGATCTCCGATTGACGATCGATATCTTTGCAGCCAGCGTCACGTTGTCGAGTTTGGCGATCACGCTTTCCGCCACTTCGTTGTCGATCCAAAATCCTCGTGCTTCGTCCATCAATGCCTGTTGCAACGCCTGGATTCTGACTTCCCGAAATGTACTCACGTCTCATTCCTCAATAGCGTCCGCCACCCATCTCCGTCTTTCAGAATAAAAAGTGCGCATGCGGGGTGATGATGCGCAAAGTGTCCGGTCACGAGGATTACCGGACACGGCCAAAGCTGTATGAACCTCGACGTCTCGATGCACCGGGAACTGCGGCGGCATTATTCGCAACCGCCTCCCGCTACGCCGTTCCACGCCCCCTCCGTCGATTCGAGCTCGAAATCTCGCCTGTTCTTGCCTTTCAACCAGAGCGGCTCGCGCCCTCGTCCACTCCACACCGCCCCGCTTTGTGGATCGAAGTATTTCGGCTTGATTTTTCGCTTCTTTCCGCCAGGAAAAAGCTCGTTCGATTCGAAGTTGAATTCTTCGATCGCAAGCATGATTTCAATGAGAATCTCGTCGCGGACCAGCGCACGGTCCCTGGCGATCTGCGCCTCCAGCTCACATTTCCTCTGTATATATCTGGTGAATTTATCCATCGCACGCCCGACCCTATGCCTCTGCTCCGGACTTCAGTGTTTGACTAAATCCTTGACAGAATGACGATCCGAATCACCGACGTGTCATCGCCGCCCCATACAATCAGGAATCCATATCGATCGACATGGAGCTTCACGCTTCGAATCGATGCCAACGCCACCTCACTGCCTTGCCGAGTTCGCCGACGGGGACGCTCCGCTCGCGATCGGACATACGCTGATGCCGTACGAACGCCCAGCCGGCGTGACGAGCCAACTATCGATTGCCATACGAAGTCGTTTCGTCGTCTCTGTATGCAAAGGCGAACGACGCAGGAAAACGGACCAGTCGATTTGTTGCAAAAATCTCTATCGATCCCCCGACAGTGATTGTGCTTTTATATTTTCATGACTGCCGTCTTCCTCGGTCCGAGCCGAGACTGCTGCTCCCGGTGGGCATTCGGCATCGATGCCGCGCGGCACGATACCGTTGCGGCCGGTTGCCGGTACGGAAGGCGCCGAGCCTAGATGTCGCGGCGTGCCGTCAGATAGACCAGCCTGCCCGGCTGCAGAAACGCTTGATTGGTCGTTGCACCGGACTGGTAGAGCACGCGATCGAATACGTTCTTGACGCTGAGCGTGGTGGACCAGTGCTTCGCCCGATACCAGATGCCGAAGTCGGTTTGAGCCTGCCCCGGCAAGCGATTGCCACTGCCTTCCCGGACGAATGTTTCGGTACGCGCGAGCACGCCGATGCCCCCGCCCCAGCCCTTCAACCGTTCGCCCTGAAGGTCGTAGGTCAGCCACAACGAACCCGCGTGACGCGGCAGACCCGGGCCGCTTTGCACGGCATTGTAGGCGTAGCTCGCATTGAGGTTGAGGCCGGGCAACAACCGCCCCGTTGCGCCGGCCTCGACACCGCGGGTCACCTGTCCACTTTGCAGATCGACGAAGCCGGTACCCGGAATTTGCTGAACGACGGTTGCCGACTCGGTTCGAAACACGTCCGCGGTCAACGCCAGGCGATCGTCGAGCAGATTCAGCTTCAGGCCCGCCTCGACGGAACGTCCCGAATACGGCGGCGGCGTCCCGCCCGTCGTCAACGCATAACCGTGTCGCGGATAGAAGCTGCGCATCGAGCTCGCGTAGACAGACAAGGTGTCCGTCAGCTCGTAAAGCACGCCGAAATTGGGCAACCACGCATGCTGGGATGCCGCTGCGGGCGTCTGCGACTTCCCATAGGCGACGCTCGCCGTCACATGCAGCCGCCCCCACGACAATTGATCTTGCAGATACGTGTTGCTGAAGTAATTTTTCCCGGGATCGTTGTAGACGAACGACCCGTTATAGGGAGGCAATACCGGGCTCGGAAATGGCGCCGCGGGAAAACTGCCGTCACCGGCGGGGGCACTTGAACTTTCCCAGTTCACCGAATACTGGAACCCGGCGAGTACCACGTGCTTGACGGGGCCGGTCGAGAATCGGGCATTCAGGTTGTTGTCGGTCAATACATTGAATACATGGTGGTCGCCGGCCAGTGCATTGAAATAGGCCGAGTCGGGCGTCGAAGCAAAAGATGCCGGCCAGTATCCGGTATTCGAATATTTCTCGATATAGCGCGAATAAACGGTGCGACTTTCGATCGAGTAGACCTCGTTGAATCGATGCCTGAAATCGACGTCGACGTCGTCCGACTGGACGAGCGTCCCGCCAGGCTGGGCCGTCGGCAAGGACACTTTCGCCGGAGACCCGTCAGGGCCGAACAGCGTCGTCGCATTGAGCGGCACGTCCTGCACCTGATGACGGTAGCCGATGACGATCGATGCGCCCGCCGATTTCCAGCTCACCGACGGTGCCACGTAGAGGGATTTGGCGCCATCGTATCCATACGCGCTCTCGCCGGTTCTCTCGGCCGACAGGACAAAACGATAAGTCAGGCGCTTGTCGCCGCCGAACGGGCCACCCAGGTCGATCGCCTGCTTCCAGTCCCCGAACGAGCCGACCTGCATCGTCACCTCGCGCACCGACTTCCCGGTCGGCTGCTTGGTGACGACGTTGACGATCCCGCCCGGATCCATCGCGCCGGCCAGAATGGAGTCCGCGCCCCTGAGCACCTCGACCTTCTCGATGCCGTCGATCGGGATGCTCAACGCGCCGGCGACCTGCGAACCCAGCCCGAGCGCCGTCGGCAGACCGTTGACCGTCACCGGCGCATTGAATCCGCGGACGGTCGCCTGGGCCTGGACGCCGCCGTAATTGCTCGTCGTCACGCCGCCGAGATAAGCGAGCGCATCGGATACCGACTGCGTACCCTGACTCTCGAGCAACTTCCGGTTCAGAATCTGAATCGACTGCGGAAGCAGCGCGATGGGGGTGTCGGTGCGAGTCGCCGCGCTCGACGATTCGCTCACGAAGCCCGGCGCGTCGGAAATCGCGCTCGCATTGACCTCGATCGCCGGCAACACGGAATCGGTCGACTCCGGCAGCGCCGATTGCGGCGCCGAAGACGACGCCTCGATCACATAAGTCTTGTCGCCGCGTGCCACGGCTTTCAGTCCGGTGCCGGCCAACAGGCGATCGAGCGCGTCGCGCAAGGACATTTGCCCCGATACGGCCGGCGCTTGCCGGCCCGCAACGAGCTGGTCGGGCGCGAGAATGTTGACGCCCATGGCGCTCGCCAGACGGACCAGTGCACTGCTCAGCGGCTGGGCGGGCAGGTCGACGGCCGATTGAGCATGGAGCGGCGAACTGAACAGTATCCACAGTGCGGCAGCGACGCGCGCCCGTACCCCCATCCTGTTACCCGCTCCTGTTTTTCCCATGCTCGCCCGCCCCACTTCGTCCCTTTGCACCTGATCGACGCGACACACGCGCCACGCCCGTCTTTGTCGACGAGGCGAACGAGACGCAGGAAGGGACCAGTCGGCAGCCTGCCATTATTTTTACCCACAGCCGCCTTCGATAGCGGCAGTCCGCACCCGGGCGATCAGACGACGCAGGCCGCCGAGCGTATCAACGACGCGACGCAATCACGGCCGTACCGGCCGGCTGAATGTCGACGGTCACCGGCACGACGCTCGACAACGTCTTCAACAGCAAGTCGGGGTCCGCACTGGAAAACCCGCCCGTCACGCGATAGTCGCCCACCCGTGCATCGGCGAGCACGATCGGCTGCTTGCGATAGCGCTGCACTTCGTGGACGACGTCCCGCAACGGCGTCCCGTTGAATTGCAGACGGTTGTCCTTCCAGCCGACCATCGCATCGAACTGCTGCTGGTCCTGCAGTTCGACGTTCCCCACGCGATCGGCGCGTGCGGCCTGACCAGCCTGCAACGGCACCGGCGCGGCGCCGGCGGACGCGGTCAGCTCGACCCGGCCTTCCAGCACCGCAACGTCCACGCCATCGGTCATTTTCCGCACCGTGAAGCGCGTGCCGATATCCCGGACGTTGGCCGTGCCCACCGACACGTCGAACGACCGCACCAGGCTATGGGCAACCGAAAACAGCGCCTCGCCCCGTTGAACCGTCGCATCGCGCGAGCGGAGCCGGTTCACGAAGATCACTTCCGTATCGGTATTGAGCGTAACGTGACTGCCGTCGGCGAGTGCGACATCGACGTGCTCGCCGATCGAGGTTCGCAGGTGCTGGCTCGTCAGGATCGGGTTGACGATCCAGAGCGTCGAAATTGCGCCGAACAATGCGAGCGCGGCGCCATAGGTCGCTACGCGAACGCCCGTGCGCCGGCCGCTCGGCACGGGCTGGGAGATTCGCTCTTCGGCACGGGCAGGAGGGTGGACGGCGGGACCGACGTGCCGCTTGTACCGTCGGCCGAGGTCGTCGCTCAACGCGTCGACGACGCGCTCCGCCGCATGATGATCGGCCAGGTACTGGCGCCGTTCCGGATGATTGCCCGCCCACGATTCAAGCTCGATTTGCGCGCGCGACTTCTCCGCGTCGCTACCGAACGTCAGCGAAACGAGCAAGTCATCGGCTTTGTCTATCTCGGCCTGGGTAAGTGGCATGTCGACTGTCAACGGCGGCCCCGTGCAATGCGCGCGATTGCGCAGTTATAGCACAGCGTCCCGACACGCTTTCATTGCCTGAACCAGGTACTTCTTGATGACGGTCGGACTGATGTCCATTTCCTGCGCTGCCTCTTCGTACGAAAGGCCATGCAGCTTGCAAAGCACGAAGGCTTCGCGGCAGCGGGGCGGCAACCCGTCCAGCGCCCGCGTCACCTGATCGAGAGACTCGCGCGCGATGCATTCGCGCTCCGGCGTCACATCGGAACGCACGAGCCGGTCAATGCCTTCGTCGCCGACGTCTTCGCACAATTGCTGGGGGAAAAATCGGCGGCGTCGCGCCGCATCGATCTGCAAATTATTCGAAACATGGAACATCAGCGCAGCCGGCGACCGCACTTCGTTCTGCTGAGCGTAGCGAAGCGCCACCTCGAACGAAGCCTGCGCAAGATCGGCAGCGTCGTCGCTGCTCAGCCGCCTGGAAAGATAGCGGCGCAGGTCGCTGTAGCCTCGCAGAAGCTCGTCCAGCACGCCAGACATTTATCGCCCCGTTCGTCAGTCGAATGTCATGGGGCGCCGAAAATCCCGAGCGACCCCGCCCCTTTTTAACCGCGAGTACATATGGAGAATATCGCGTCAAAACCTTACGCCATGCGTACTGAATTCTCTCACAAGACTCATCCATCACTGTCAACAATTGAAAATTGGCTTTGACGATTCGAATCGAGGCAGTCCGGTCAATTCAGAAAACATTTAATTCGACGCCGGATTTGACCGCGCACGGCCCAATGCACGACATCACGAGTCAATACTCGACGAGTGTCGATGTTTCGGTAGCCGCATTGCGCACGGTCACGATGCGCGCAGGCGGAAAATTTGCCCAGACGATCCGGCTATTGCAGGCAACGAATGCCGAATCGCCGAGCGGATGACGGCCAGGCGGCCGCAAATCGTACGTGAACTGAATCATCACACCGTCGGCCCACAGCACACGACGGCATTGATCAACGATCACCGCCACGTCTTCACGCGGCAGCGTGCGCAGCGGCAGGCATGAGACGATCGCATCGACGCGAGCATCGGACGGCAGCAACCGCTCGAGCTGCCGCGCATCGCCCAAAACGATCGAGATGCCCGGAAAACGTCGTCGCAGGTGCTGCACGAACGCGGGCGAGCGTTCGACCACGACGAGGCGCTGTGGCGCGACGCCGCGCTGGAGCAACGCCGCGGTGATCGCGCCGGTGCCGCCGCCGAGTTCGACGACCAGCCCGTCGCCGTCCGGCACTGCATCGGCCATCTCGCGCGCCAGGTGCCGCGAACTGGGGCACAACGCGCCCACCAAGGCCGGACGATCGACCCACTCGCGCACGAACAGCGCCGAGACACGCCACGCGTTCGGCCACGTCATTGGCGCGCCTCGAGCGGTTGCGCCGTCGACTTCGACATGTCGACGACTTCATGGAACAGGGCTGCGGCGACACGGGGCTTGAGCATGCGCATCCTCCTGGAACGAATCGATCCGCCGCAGGGCGCAGCGATCCAATCGATTTTAGGAAAAGCAAACTTAAGGCGACGTGAAGATTGTCCCTGATTTACCCGATCAATTCGTGCCGGATCGGCGGCGCGCGCCCGTCCCGCTTGCGCCGCCCTCTCACCGCAAATTCGTTCGCGCCAGCTCGACGATCTCGTCGCCGCGCCCACTGAGGATCGCGCGCAACATGAACAGGCTGAAGCCCTTCGCATGCGCGAGCTCGATCTTCGGCGGCATCGCGAGCTCGTACTTCGACGTGACGACGTCGACCACGGCCGGCCCGTCATGCTCGAACGCCGTGCGCAACGCGTGCTCGACGTTCTCCGAATGCTCGACGCGCACGCTGAAAATACCGGCGCCCTTCGCGATCGCCGCGAAGTCGGTCGGGCTCAGGTCGACGTTCGTGTCGAGATAGCCGGCCGCCTTCAGCTCCATCGACACGAAGCCGAGCAGGCTGTTGTTGTACACGACGACCTTGATCGGCAGCTTCAACTGGCGTGCGCTCAGCAAATCGCCGAGCAGCATCGACAGCCCGCCGTCGCCCGACAGCGACACGACCTGCCGCCCCGGATGCGCGCCCTGCGCGCCGAGCGCCTGCGGCATCGCATTCGCCATCGACCCGTGGTTGAACGAGCCGTGCAGTTGCCGCTTGCCGTTCATCGTCAGGTAGCGCGCGGCCCAGAGTGTCGGCGTGCCGACGTCGGCCGTGAAGATCGCGTCGTCGGCCGCGACCTCGTCGACGATCTTCGTCAGGTACTGCGGATGGATCGCGCGGCCCGGCGGCTCGGCCACCGCGAGATCGTCGAGCCCCTTGCGCGCGGCCGCGTAATGCTTCAGCGCATTCTCGAGGAAACGCCGCTGCGTCTTGCGCGTGAGCCGCGGCAACAACGCCGCGATCGTTTCCTTCACGGTGCCGACGAGCCCGAGCGCGAGCGGTGCGCGATGGCCGAGCTGCGAGCCCTTCCAGTCGATCTGCGCGATCTTCGCATGGGTCGGATAAAACGGCCGGTACGGGAAATCCGTGCCGAGCATCAGCAGCGTGTCGCACGATTCCATCGCGTGATAGCCGGAGCTGAAACCGATCAGCCCGGTCATTCCGACGTCGAACGGGTTGTCCCATTCGACGAATTGCTTGCCGCGCAGCGCGTGCACGACCGGCGCGCCGAGCGTATCGGCCAGCGCGACCACTTCGTCGTGCGCGCCCTGCGTGCCGCTGCCGCACAGCAGCGTGACCGCGTCGGACCCGTTGAGCAGCGCCGCAAGCCGGTCGAGATCGGCATCGGCCGGCAGGATCGACGGCGGCGCCGCTTCGCTCCACGCCGGCGCTTCGTCCGGACCGTCGCCGAGCGCGATATCGCCCGGCAGCACGATCACCGCCACGCCGCGCTCGTCGATCGCGGTGCGCATCGCGCGCGCCAGCACGCGCGGGAACTGCGACGCGTTCGTCACGAGTTCGGCGAAGTGGCTGCACTCGCGGAACAGCTCCTGCGGATGGGTTTCCTGGAAGTAGCCGAGGCCGATCTCCGTGGACGGAATGTGCGCGGCGATCGCGAGCACGGGCTGGTGGTTGCGGTGGCAGTCGTACAACCCGTTGATCAGGTGCAGGTTGCCGGGGCCGCAACTGCCCGCGCACACCGCGAGCCGCCTGGTGGAGGCCGCATCGGCGCCGGCCGCGAACGCCGCACTCTCCTCGTGCCGCGTGTGCATCCAGCGGATCGAGCCGATCTGGCTCAAGCTGAACGACAGGCCGTTCAGGCTGTCGCCCGTCACGCCCCAGATGCGCTCGACGCCCGCAGCTGCAAGCGTCTTCGCCAGATATTCCGCCATCGTCTGTCTTGCCATGATGCCCTCACGGTTGGGTTGTCGCGACATGCAGCATCTGCCCTGCATCGGCGCATGATAGTCAAGGATGCGAACCCGCGTATGAACGGTGCAATCGCGATTCGTTCCGCACGGACGACCGACGCGCAACCCGCCGTCCTGCCGCGCTACAGCGGCAACGCATGCGTCGACAGGATTTCCTTGAGCACCATGAACGAGCGCACCTGCCGCACGCCCGGCAAGTAAAGCAACTGCTCGGCATGCAGCCGGTTGAAGCTGTCGTTGTCGCGTGTGCGCACCAGCATGAAGTAGTCGAATTCTCCCGTCACGACGTGGCATTCGACACACCCCGACACTTTCTGCGCCGCCTTCTCGAACGCGGCGAACGCTTCCGGCGTCGAGCGATCGAGTACGAAGCCGATCACGACCAGCATCCCGGCGCCGAGCGGCTTCGGTTCGAGCAACGCGACGATGCCGCGGATCAGCCCCATTTCCTTGAGCCGCTCGACGCGCCGCAGGCACGCCGGCGCGCTCAACTTCACTTTCGCCGCGAGGCTCACGTTCGAGATCGACGCATCCTGCTGAAGTTGCCGCAGGATCGCGCGGTCGATACGGTCGAGCGTCGGTGCGGCGTCGGCTCGCGATGCACTGCCGCCATCTAATTTCATTGCGTCAACTCCCATTTCGACGAATCGAAATTGCTCAAGCTGCATTCATATCGTCGATAACGTAGGTCGACACAATTCATTTCGCAAGCTCATTTCCCGCGCTTGTGCCTATCATTTTTTGCATCGGAGCCCGGCCTGCCGGCAGCGCCCGAACGATCCGCTTTCCCGTCTTGTTCCCCCTTTCCGGAGCCCCGCCGATGAACCTGCAACGCTTCCCCCGCTATCCGCTGACGTTCGGCCCGACACCCATCCAGCCACTCGAGCGCCTGAGCGCGCACCTCGGCGGCAAGGTCGAGCTGTATGCGAAGCGCGAGGACTGCAACAGCGGTCTCGCGTTCGGCGGCAACAAGACCCGCAAGCTCGAATATCTCGTTCCCGACGCGCTCGCGCAGGGCGCCGATACGCTCGTGTCGATCGGCGGCGTGCAGTCGAACCAGACGCGCCAGGTGGCGGCCGTCGCCGCGCATCTCGGGATGAAGTGCGTGCTCGTGCAGGAACACTGGGTCAACTACGAAGATCCGGTATACGACCGGGTCGGCAACATCCAGTTGTCCCGGATGATGGGCGCCGACGTGCGGCTCGTGTCCGACGGCTTCGACATCGGCATTCGCCGCAGTTGGGAAGAAGCGATGGAGAGCGTGCGGCAGGCGGGCGGCAAGCCGTATCCGATTCCGGCCGGCTGCTCCGAGCATCCGCTCGGCGGGCTCGGATTCGTCGGCTTCGCCGAGGAGGTGCGTGCGCAAGAAGCGGCACTCGGGTTCAAGTTCGATTACGTCGTCGTCTGCTCGGTGACGGGCAGCACGCAGGCCGGCATGGTCGTCGGCTTCGCGGCCGACGGGCGCGCGGATCGTGTGATCGGTATCGATGCGTCGGCGAAGCCGGAGCAGACGCGCGAACAGATCACGCGCATCGCGCGGCATACGGCCGAACTGGTCGGGCTCGGCCGCGATATCGTCGAACGGGATGTCGTGCTCGATACGCGGTACGGCGGACCCGAGTACGGCTTGCCGAGCGACGGCACGCTGGAAGCGATTCGCCTGTGCGCCCGACTGGAAGGGATGTTGACCGATCCCGTCTATGAAGGGAAATCGATGCACGGGATGATCGACAAGGTGCGGCGCGGGGAATTCGAGCCGGGGTCGAAGGTGCTGTACGCGCATCTTGGCGGGGCGCCGGCGTTGAGCGCGTACAACGAGATCTTCCGCAACGGTTGACGGCGCCGGTCGAGACTGCGCGCGCGGCGTTTCCGGCGTGCCCGACCGACGCACGTACGAAATGAAATGTCGCCGGCCAGCCGGCGACAAAAGATGCGGCCACGGATGTGGCGCACCTGAGGCACGCGATTCAATGCGCGCGGGGCATGTTCGACGGAACGCGCCGTGCGATGCAGCCGCCCCGGACGCGCCCGCTCAGTTCTGCGTGAGCGGATTCAGCGTCGTGCACAGGAAGCCCGTGCAGTTGGTCGGTTTGAAATAGAACGACGCGCTGCCGCCTCCCGTCACGATGTCGCTGAGATACGCGTATCCCTGAGCCGCCAGGTTATTCGACTGCTGAACAAAGGCAGCACCGGCCGTCTGGATTGCGGTCGACTGATAAGCGAAAGTGGGCGACTGCGTCTGGTCCTTCACATAGACCCATGCGACATCGCTCCCGAACATGTTTGCCCCCTTTGCACGAAAGCCCTTCGCCCCCTCGCTGTTGGCCTGCGCAACCAGATCAGCCACATTCGACGCTTGCGGCAGCGCTTCGTAGGTGTAAGTGGCGCTCGACGCGTTGTCCTTCATATACAGATTGCCGGAGCCCGATGCCACCATCATCGGACTGACGAACCAGTAACCCGACTGCCCCTGGCCATTTGCCTGCGCAAGAAACGCGGCTTGGCTGGTCGGCAACGCCGCACTCACGTACGAATAGGTGGACGACGAGCCGCCGTCCTTCCGATAGAGGTAGCCGTACGATAGCGGGCCGTCGTAACGGTAACCGCTCGCGCCCTGCGCGTTGGCTTGAGTAACGAAGCTCGCGACATCGGACGGTGCGTCCTGAAGCTGATATGTATAGGTCGGCGCCGTCCCGTCGTTCACGAAGATCGAAACCGTCGCATTGTCGGCCGAGTAAAAGTAGTCGCCCAGATAGCGATAGCCCTTTGCACCTTCGCCGTTGACGAGCGTCACGAAACTCGCCTTGTCCGATGCGATAGGCTTCGTCTCGTAGCGCAGCGTCACCGTGCTGCCGCCTGACCCGCCGCTTCCCGTGCCGCCTGAACCCGTGCCGCCTGAACCCGTCCCGCCTGAACCCGTTCCACCGCCACCGTTGTTGCTCGTCCCCGCCCCCCCGGACGCCGCGGGCGAGGAATTGTCGTCGCCGCCGCAAGCGGTCAGCGCAACGCAGGTCAATGCAATCAGTACAGC
>NZ_LOYP01000003.1:0-131908 GCF_001526365.1 Burkholderia sp. MSMB1835 | reverse complement strand
GTCACCGTACCGACCGCGCCGCTTGCTGCGTTGCCCACTGTCCCGACAACGCCACCGAGTCCACCAGTCCCGCCGCCAACACCGCCCAGCGCGCCAGTCAACGTCCCGACTGCACCCGTGGCCGTGTTCGCTACCGTGCCGACAACGCCGCCGAGACCACCAGTTCCGCCGCCACCGATGCCGCCCAGTGCACCGGTTACCGTACCGACCACACCACCAAGCCCACCAGTCGGATCGCCGACACCGCCCAAGGCGCCCGTCACCGTACCGACCGCGCCGCTTGCCGCGTTGCCCACCGTTCCAACAACGCCACCGAGACCACCGGTCCCGCCGCCAACACCGCCCAACGCGCCAGTCAGCGTTCCGACTGCGCCGCTTGCCGCGTTACCCACCGTTCCGACAACGCCACCGAGTCCACCCGTCCCGCCACCGCCGATGCCACCCAATGCACCGGTTACCGTGCCAACCACGCCACCAAGCCCGCCGGTCGGATCGCCGACACCACCCAAGGCACCCGTCACCGTACCGACCGCGCCGCTTGCTGCGTTGCCCACTGTCCCGACAACGCCACCGAGTCCACCAGTCCCGCCGCCGAGGCCACCCAGCGCGCCGGTTACCGTGCCAACCACGCCACCAAGCCCACCGGTCGGATCACCCACTCCACCCAAAGCGCCCGTCACCGTACCGACTGCGCCGCTTGCTGCGTTGCCCACTGTCCCGACGACGCCACCGAGACCACCAGTCCCGCCGCCGAGGCCACCCAGTGCACCGGTTACCGTGCCAACCACACCACCAAGCCCGCCGGTCGGATCGCCGACACCGCCCAAGGCGCCCGTCACCGTACCGACTGCGCCGCTTGCTGCGTTGCCCACTGTCCCGACAACACCACCGAGACCGCCAGTCCCGCCACCACCGATGCCACCCAGTGCGCCGGTTACCGTACCGACCACACCACCAAGCCCACCGGTCGGATCACCCACTCCACCCACAGCGCCCGTCACCGTACCGACTGCGCCGCTTGCCGCGTTGCCCACAGTTCCAACAACGCCGCCCAGACCACCGGTCCCGCCGCCAATACCACCCAACGCGCCAGTCAGCGTCCCGACTGCACCCGTGGCCGTATTCGCTACCGTGCCAACAACACCACCGAGACCACCCGTCCCGCCACCGCCGACACCACCCAGTGCACCGGTTACCGTACCGACCACACCACCAAGACCGCCAGCCGGATCGCCGACACCACCCAAAGCACCCGTCACCGTACCGACCGCGCCGCTTGCTGCATTGCCCACTGTCCCGACAACGCCGCCGAGACCACCAGTCCCGCCACCGCCGATGCCACCCAGTGCGCCGGTTACCGTGCCGACCACACCACCGAGACCACCTGCCCCACCGCCGCCACCACCACCGCCGCCACCACCGACACCCCCCAACGCCCCCGTCACCGTACCGGCCACACCTGCGACCGGCTCGAGCAATCCGCTACCGATATCGATGGTCGCGCTTCCCGTCCCCGTCCCGGCCAGCCCGATCGAGATACCGCCCGCATTCGGGCTGCCGACCGTCACCACCCCGTTCCCCCATCCCGTCACGGTGCCGACGAGTTCCCCGGGCGCGGGGGACCCGCCTGCGACGATGAGGCCGTCGGATTTGCTGACACTTCCCACCGGGGAAGCCAGTACCCCCGCCTGGGACGCCGAGGCGGCCAGGCTGAACAAAGCCGCGACCGACAAGGCGATGCCTGTCAATTTCACGTTCGTTTTCGTTTTCATGAATAACCTCATTTCGGTTGGACAACCGCGGAACGGCTCGAGCGATGACGCGTGGACCCTGCCGCTGCGAAGGCGGCGCGAATCGTTCGCGAATTGCCCGATACGGCAAAGCGTTGAAACAGGTTTAAACAGGCCGATGCAACGGGACACCAGACATCAAGCGACGCACTTCATGAAAATTGATTCGCATCACGAAACATATGCAATGCGAACCTGACAACCGAACATCATCGAACCATCGATCGACGATTGACCGCTCACGACGATACCTTCCGTCGCGAGCGGCCCCCGCCTCCCTTTAGAACTTCCACAGCAGATTGCCGTACAGCGCGTGGTCGCTGATGCTGCCGCCGATCTGGCCGCTGTAGGACAACCCGAGCGACAGGTTCTTCGTGACGGCCGCGTCGACACCGACCTCGAGCACCGCGGCGTCACGCGCGACCGGCACACCGACCACGCTGAACGGCGAACCGCCGCTCGCGAACGACAGCCTCGACGCCGGCTGCGTATTGCCGAACGCGTGCCGCCAGCCGACCGTGCCGAACGCCGTGACCTTGCCCTTCGTCGTGACCGCGACGTCGGTCGAGGCCCGCACGCCGAGGGTCGAGAAGCCGAGGCCCGTCGTGTCGGAATCGCCCTGCAGGGCAGCCGCGCCGCCGTTCTCCTTGAAGCCGTCGGTGTGCAGGCTCGCGTACCCGAGCCCGACGAACGGCTCGAGCGCGACGTTGCGAATGGCCGTCGAGTAGCCGATCTCCGTGAACACCTGCGTCGCGTTCGCGTCGTAGCTCGCGGTGTCGTGATCGGAGAAGCTGCCGAACGACGGATTGCGCTCGCTATGCACGCGGTACCACGACTGCGACACGCCACCGCGCACGTTCCACGCGTCGTATCGGCCGCTGGCGTACAGCGCGATCGTCTCGCCGTTGACCTTCGCCGACTCGTTCTGGTCGGTATTGAGCTGGCTGCGCGACGCGCCGCCCGCGATACCGACGCGCCAGTGGCTGCTGACTTCCGCGTCCGTACCGACGACGAAGCCGTACAGGTTGCGATCGATCGAAGCGACGCCGTCGCCGTCGAACCGGCTATGCGAACCGTACAGCCGGCCCCACACCGCGGGCTTGAACGACTTGGCCGGCGTGCAGCCGTTCTCCGCGGCCATGCGCCGGTCGAGCGCCGCCGAGTGATCGTCCGCCGACACCGGCGCCTCGCAACCGCAGAGCGCCCCGCCCGGCTGCGAACCGAGCCGTGCACGATCGAGCACCGCGTCGCGCACGTAGCGGCTATCCGACAACAGCACGCTGCGCGTACTCGGATACAGGTCGCCGGCCAGTTGCGTGAACGCGCGGTTCGCGGTCGGCGCATCCGTCGTCAGCACCGTGTCGAACAGCGGGTTGCCCGCGCCGAGCGTGCCGACCGCGCCCGCCACCGCTTGCCCGTCGGGCGTCGTCGCGACCGACGAGAACGGCGTGCCGTTCGGCGCCAGCGACATCAGCACCTGCGCCGGGTTGTACGTGAGCGTCGGCGTGAGGAACGCATACGTCGAGTTCACCGCGCTGAACTGCCCTTGCACGCCCGCGCCGGCATTCACGATCGTGTAGAGCTTGCCCGGCTGGTATTGCCCGGTCGCCGCGACGACCTGTACCGACCCGCCGTTGAGCGTGGCGGAGCCGGTCACGTCGAGGGCGCCGCTCTGTTGCGGCGTGGCGCCGACCTGCAGCGTCGAACCCGGCTGGAAGGTCGCGTTGCCCGCGACCTTCAGCGGCTGCCCGAGCTGGAGGACCGATGCGGTACCGCCGCCCGACACGACCAGGCCGCCGATCGTGCCCGTCCCGGTGACGGTCGCACCGTTGCCGACGGTCACCGGCGAGTTGGCCAGCGAACCGGTGACCGCGAGCGTGCCGCCCGTCACGGTGGTCGGCCCGGACAGCGTGCTGGTCCCGCTCAGCACCTGTGCGCCCGTGCCGGCCAGCGTCAGCGGGCCGGTACCCGACAGCGTGCCCGCGAACGAGCTGGTGCCGGCGGTATTGACGGTCAGCGGCGTCGCGCCGAGGTTCACGTTCGAACCCGTCGTGCCCGACAGCGTGCCGATCGATTGCGGTGCGGCCGAACCCGTGAGGTCCAGCGTCGCGCCGCTGCCGGCGAGCGTCACCGGGCTCGTCGGCGCAAGGCTGCCTGCGCCGGCAAGCGCGAGCATGCTGCCGCTGCCGATCGTCGTGCCGCCGGTGTACGTGTTGGCGCCGGTCAGCGTCTGCGTGCCGCCGCCCTGCACCGCGAAGCCGCCGGTACCCGCGATCGTGCCGCCGAACGAACCGCCCGTCGGGCCGGCCACGGTCAGCGTGTTGCCGCCGAGATTCACGGTCGAACCCGCCGCGCCCGACAGCGCGCTGGCCGTCTGCGGCGTCGTCGTGCCGCTGACGTCGAGCGTCGCGCCGTTGCCGGCCAGCGTCAGCGCGCTGCCGGCCGACAGGCTGCCGTTGCCGCCGACCGCCAGCGTGCTGCCGTTGCCGATCGCCGTGCCGCCCGTGTACGTGTTCGCGCCGCTGAGGGTCGTCGTCGACGGGCCGCTCACCGCCAGGTTGCCGCCGCCCGAGATCGGGCCGCTCAGGCCGAGGTTGTTGGCGCCGCCCACCGTCAGCGTCGAACCCGTGCCGAGGTTCACGGCGTTGCCGAGCGTCGTGCCGGGCACGCTGGTCCCGAGCGTGCCGCCGTTGCCGCCGACACTCAGCGTGCCGCTGCCGAGTGCGGTCGGCGTGCCGGCGACGAGCGTGCCGCCGCCCGTGACGCTGGTGCCGCCGGTGTACGTGTTGGCGCCGGAAAGCGTCGTCGTCGCGGGGCCGCTGAGCGCGAGCGTGCCGCTGCCCGAGATCGGGCCGCTCAGACCGAGGCTGTTCGCACCGCCCACCGTCAGCGTCGAGCCCGTACCGAGGTTCACCGCGTTGGTCAGCGTCGTACCCGGCGTGCCCGCGGCCAGCGTGCCGCCTGCGCCGCCGGTGTTCAGCGCGCCGGTGCCGAGCGCCGTGTTGTTGCCCGCGACCAGGGTGCCGCCGCCCGTCAGGTTCGTGCCGCCCGTGTACGTGTTGTTGCCGGTCAGCGTTTCGGTACCCGGGCCCGACAGCGTCAGGCTGCCGCCCGCGCCGGCGATCGTGCCGCCGTACGTGCTGCTGCCCGTGCCGCCGAGCGTCAGGTTGTTGCCGCCGAGGTTCACCGTCGAACCCGCGACGCCCGACAGCGCGTTCGTCGTTTGCGGCGTCGTCGCCGCGCTCACGTCGAACGTTGCGCCCGCACCGGCCAGGTTGACCGGGCTGCTGCCGGACAGGCTGCCGCCCGCGCCGATCGCCAGCGTGCCGCTGTTGATCGTCGTCGCGCCGGTGTACGTGTTCGCGCCGGTCAGCGTTTCGGTGCCCGTGCCCGACAGCGTCAACCCGCCCGTGCCGCCGACCGTGCCGCCGAACGTGCCGTTGCCCGACCCGCCGAGCGTCAGCGTGTTGCCGCCGAGGTTCACCGCCGAACCCGCTGCGCCGGACAGCGCGCCCGTGGTCTGCGGCGTCGTCGCGGCACTCAGGTCGAGCGTGGCCCCTGTACCCGACAGATCGACCGCGCTGCCCGCCGACAGGCTGCCGCCCGCACCGACTGCGAGCGTGCTGCCGCCGCCGATCGTCGTGTTGCCCGTGTACGTGCCGATGCCGCTGAGGGTCGTCGTCGACGGGCCGCTCACTGCGAGGTTGCCGCTGCCCGAGATCGCGCCGCCGAGGCCCAGGTTGTTCGCGCCGCCGACCGTCAGCGTCGAGCCCGAGCCCAGGTTGATCGCGTTGGTCAGCGTCGTGCCGGCCACGCTCGTGCCGAGCGTGCCGCCTGCGCCGCTGGTGTTCACCGTGCCCGTGCCGAGCGCCGAGCCGTTGCCGGCGAGCAGCGTGCCGCCGCCGCTCAACGTCGTGCCGCCCGTGTAGGTGTTGTTGCCGGTGAGCGTTTCGGTACCGGTGCCCGCGAGCGTCAGGCTGCCGCCCGTGCCGGCGATCGTGCCGCCGAACGTGCCGCTGCCCGACCCGCCGAGCGTCAGCGCGTTGCCGCCGAGGTTCACCGTCGAACCGGCGACGCCTGCCAATGCGCCCGTCGACTGCGGCGACGTGGCCGCGCTCAGATCGAGCGTGGCGCCGGCGCCGGCCAGATCGACCGCGCTGCCCGACGACAGGCTACCGCCCGCGCCGACCGCCAGCGTGCTGCCGTTGCCGATCGTCGTGTTGCCGGTGTACGAGCTCGCGCCGGTCAGCGTCGTCGTCGACGGGCCGCTCACCGCGAGGTTGCCGCTGCCCGAGATCGCGCCGCCGAGGCCCAGGTTGTTCGCGCCGCCGACCGTCAGCGTCGAGCCTGCCCCGAGGTTCACCGCGTTGCCGAGCGTCGTGCCGGCCACGCTCGTGCCGAGCGTGCCGCCCGCGCCGCTCGTGTTCAACGCACCCGTGCCGAGCGCCGAGCCGTTGCCCGCGATCAACGTGCCGCCGCCGGTCAGGCTCGTGCCGCCCGTGTACGTGTTCGTGCCGTTCAACGTTTCGGTGCCCGTGCCGCCCAGCGTCAGGCTGCCGCCTGCCCCGGCAATCGTGCCGTCATACGTGCCGCTGCCCGTGCCGCCGAGCGTCAGGTTGTTGCCGCCGAGATTCACCGTCGAACCGGCGACGCCCGACAGCGTACCCGTCGTCTGCGGCGTGGTCGCGCCGCTCAGGTCGAAGGTTGCGCCCGCACCCGTCAGGCTCACCGGCGTCGTCCCCGACAGGCTGCCGCCCGCGCCGATCGCCAGCGTGCCGCTGTTGATCGTCGTCGCGCCGGTGTACGTATTGCTGCCGGTCAGCGTTTCGGTGCCGGTGCCCGACATCGTCACGCCGCCCGTGCCGGCGATGTTGCCCGCGTAGGTGCCGCTGGCCGAGCCGCCGAGCGTCAGGTTGTTGTTGCCCAGGTTCACGGTCGAGCCCGCCACGCCCGAGATCGCGCCCGTCGATTGCGGCGACGACGCGCCGCTCAGGTCGAGCGTCGCGCCGGACGCCGTCAGGCTGACCGGGCTGCTTGACGAGAGGCTGCCGTTGCCGCTGATCGCGAGCGTGCCGCTGTTGATCGTCGTCGCGCCGGTGTACGTGTTGGTGCCCGTCAGCGTTTCGGTGCCGGTGCCCGACAGCGTCAACCCGCCCGTGCCGCCAATCACGCCCGCATAGGTGCCGCTACCCGAACCGCCGAGCGTCAGCGTATTGCCGCCCAGGTTGACGTTCGTGCCCGTGCCGCCGGACAGCGCGCCGCTCGTCTGCGGCGACGTGGCCGCGCTCAGGTCGAGCGTGGCGCCGGTGCCGGACAGGTCGATCGCGCTGCCCGACGACAGGCTGCCGCCCGCGCCGACCGCCAGCGTGCTGCCGCCGCCGATCGTCGTGCTGCCCGTGTAGGTGTTCGCGCCCGACAGCGTCGTCGTCGACGGACCATTCACTGCGAGGTTGCCGCTGCCCGAGATCGCGCCGCCGAGGCCGAGATCGTTCGTACCCCCGACCGTCAGCGTCGAACCCGCGCCGAGGTTCACCGCGTTGCCGAGCGTCGTGCCCGGCGTGCTCGCGGCCAGCGTGCCGCCTGCGCCGCTCGTGTTCAGCGCACCCGTGCCGAGCGCCGAGCCGCTGCCCGCGATCAACGTGCCGCCGCCGCTCAGGGTCGTGCCGCCCGTGTACGTGTTGTTGCCGGTCAGCGTTTCGGTACCCGTGCCCGACAGCGTCAGGCTGCCGCCCGCGCCGGCGATCGTGCCGCCGTACGTGCCGTTGCCCGTGCCGCCCAGCGTCAGGTTGTTGCCGCCCAGGTTCACCGTCGAACCGGCCACGCCCGACAGCGTGCCCGTCGTCTGCGGCGTGGTCGCGCCGCTGACGTCGAACGTTGCGCCCGCACCGGCCAGATTCACCGGGCTGCTCGACGACAGGCTGCCGCCCGCGCCGATCGCCAGCGTGCCGCTGTTGATCGTCGTCGCGCCCGTGTACGTGTTGTTGCCAGTCAGCGTTTCCGTGCCGGTGCCCGACAGCGTCAAGCCGCCCGTGCCGCCGACCGTACCGCCGAACGTGCCGTTGCCCGACCCGCCGAGTGTCAGCGTGTTGCCGCCAAGGTTCACCGCCGAACCCGCTGCGCCGGACAGCGCGCCCGTGGTCTGCGGCGACGTGGCCGCGCTCACGTCCAGCGTCGAGCCCGCACCGGTCAGATCGATCGCGCTGCCCGACGACAGGCTGCCGCCCGCCCCGACCGCCAGCGTGCTGCCGCCGCCGATCGTCGTGTTGCCGGTGTACGTGCCGGCGCCGGTCAGCGTCGTCGTCGACGGGCCGGTCACCGCCAGATTGCCGCTGCCCGAGATCGCACCGCCGAGGCCGAGATTGTTCGCACCGCCGACCGTCAGCGTCGAGCCCGAACCGAGATTGATCGCATTGGTCAGCGTCGTGCCTGCGACGGTCGTGCCGAGCGTGCCGCCCGCGCCGCTCGTGTTCAGCGCGCCCGTGCCGAGCGCCGAACCGCTGCCCGCGATCAGCGTGCCGCCGCCGGTCAGGTTCGTGCCGCCCGTGTACGTGTTGTTGCCGGTCAGCGTTTCGGTACCCGTGCCCGACAACGTGAGGCTGCCACCAGCCCCCGCGATCGTGCCGTCGTACGTGCCGCTGCCCGACCCGCCGAGCGTCAGGTTGTTGCCGCCGAGGTTCACCGTCGAACCGGCCACGCCCGACAGCGTGCCCGTCGTCTGCGGCGTGGTCGCGCCGCTGACGTCGAAGGTCGCGCCCGCGCCGGCGAGATTCACCGGGCTGCTCGCCGACAGGCTGCCGCCCGCGCCGATCGCCAGCGTGCCGCTGTTGATCGTCGTCGCGCCCGTGTACGTGTTGGTGCCCGTCAGCGTTTCCGTCCCCGTGCCGGCCATCGTCAGCCCGCCGGTGCCGCCGATCGTCCCCGCATAGCTGCCGTTGCCGGTACCGGCCAGCGTCAGCGTGTTGCCGCCGAGGTTCACGTTCGTACCCGCGACGCCGGACAGCATGCCGCTCGTCTGCGGCGTGGTTGCCGCGCTGATGTCGAGCGTCGCGCCCGTACCGGCGAGATCGAGCGCGCTGCCCGACGACAGGCTGCCGCCCGCGCCGACCGCCAGCGTGCTGCCGCCGCCGATCGTCGTGTTGCCGGTATAGGTGTTCACGCCCGTGAGCGTGGTCGTCGACGGGCCGCTGACCGACAGGCCGCCGCTGCCCGAGATCCCGCCGCCCAGCCCGAGATCGTTCGCACCGCCAACCGTCAGCGTCGATCCTGCGCCGAGATTGACCGCATTGCCGAGCGTCGTGCCGCCGACGCTCGTGCCGAGCGAGCCGCCCGCGCCCGTCACGTTGAGCGCGCCGGAACCCAGTGCGCTGCCGTTGCCGGCAATGAGCCCGCCGCCGGCGAGCGTGGTGCCGCCCGTGTACGTGTTCGTGCCGGTGAGCGTCGTGGTGCCCGCGCCGGTCTGCGCAAGGCCGCCGCTGCCGGAAATCGTGCCGCTCAGGCCGAGATCGTTCGCGCCGTTCAGGCCGAGCGTCGCGCCCGCGCCGAGCGTGACCGCGTTGCCGAGCGTCGTGCCGCTCACGCTCGCGTTCAGCGTGCCGTTGCCGGTCACGTTCAATGCGCCGGAACCGAGCGCCGTGTTGCTGCCCACGCTCAGTCCGCCGCTGCTCAACGTCGTCCCGCCGCTGTAGGTGTTCGCGCCGCCGAGCGTGGTCGTGCCCGAGCCGGACTGCACCACGCCGCCCGCGCCGGAAATCATGCCGTTCAGGCCGAAGTCGAACGCGCCGCCGAGATTCAGCGTCGAGCCGGCGCCCAGATCGACGGCGTTCGCCAGCAGCAGGTTGGCCGTGCTCGCGCTGAGCGTGCCGCCGCTGCCGGTGACGCCGAGTGTGCCCGTGCCGAGCGCCGTGTCGTTGCCGACCGACAGGCCGCCGGCGCTCAGCGTCGTGCCGCCCGTGAACGTGTTCGCGCCGGTGAGTGCGGTCGTTCCGCTGCCGGTTTGCGCGAGACTGCCGCCGCCGGCGATGATGCCGCCGAGGCCGAGATCGTTCGTGCCGCCGAGCGTCAGTGTCGAACCGGCGCCGAGGTTCACCGCGTTGCCGAGCGTCGTGCCGGCGACGCTCGCGGCCAGCGTGCCGCCTGCGCCGCTCGTGTTCAGTGCGCCAGTGCCGAGCGCCGAGCCGTTGCCGGCGAGCAGCGTGCCGCCGCCGGTCAGGTTCGTGCCGCCCGTGTATGTGTTCGTGCCGTTCAGCGTTTCGGTGCCCGTGCCCGACAGCGTCAGGCTCCCGCCCGCTCCCGCGAGCGTCCCGCCGAACGTGCCGCTGCCCGACCCGCCGAGCGTCAGGCCGTTGCCGCCGAGGTTCACCGTCGAACCGGCCACGCCCGACAGCGTGCCGATCGCCTGCGGCAGTGCTGCCCCGCTCAGGTCGAACGTCGCGCCGGCGCCGCCCAGATTCACGGCGCCGCCCGCGGCCAGGCTGCCGCCCGCGCCGATCGCCAGCGTGCCGCTGTTGATCGTCGTGCCGCCCGTGTACGTGTTCGCGCCGGTCAGCGTCTCGGTCCCGGTGCCGGACAGCGTCAGCCCGCCCGCCCCGCCGATCGTGCCGCCGAAGGTGTTGTTGCCGGCTCCGCCGAGCGTCAGCGTGTTGCCGCCGAGGTTCACCGTCGCGCCCGCGACGCCGGCCAACCCGCCCGTCGCCTGCGGCGACGTCGCCGCGCTCAGGTCGAGCGTCGCGCCCGCGCCTGCCAGATCGAACAAGCTGCCGCCGGACAGGCTGCCGCCCGCGCCCACCGCGAGCGTGCTGCCGTTGCCGATCGTCGTGTTGCCGGTGTAGCTGCCCGCCCCCGTGAGCGTCGTGATCGACGGGCCGTTCACCGCGAGGTTGCCGCCGCCCGAAATCGCGCCGCCCAGGCCCAGGTTGTTCGCGCCGCCGACCGTCAGCGTCGCGCCCGCGCCCAGGTTCACCGCATTGCCGAGTACCGTGCCGCCGACGCTCGTGCCGAGCGAGCCGCCCGCACCGCTGACATTCAGCGCGCCGCTGCCGAGTGCGCTACCGTTGCCCGCGATAAGGCCGCCGCCACTCAGCGTCGTACCGCCCGTGAACGTGTTCGCGCCGAGCAGCGTCGTCGTACCGCTGCCGGTTTGCGCAAGCCCGCCGTCGCCGGCAATCACGCCGCCGAGGCTCAGATCGGCCGCGCCGTTCAGGCCGAGCGTCGCGCCGGCGCCGAGGTTCACCGCGTTGCCGAGCAAGGTGCCGGCGACGTTCGCGGCAAGCGTGCCGCCCGCGCCGCCGACGTTCAGCGCACCGGTGCCGAGCGCCGCGCCGTTGCCCGCGATCAGTCCGCCGCCGGCGAGCGTCGTGCCGCCCGAGAACGTGTTCGCGCCGAGCAGCGTCGTCGTGCCGGTGCCGGTTTGCGCGAGGCTGCCGTTGCCGGCGATCGTGCCGCTCAGGCCCAGATCGTTCGCGCCGTTCAGCCCCAGCGTGACGCCGGCCCCGAGATTGACCGCGTTGCCGAGCGTCACGCCCGGCACGCTCGCGCCGAGCGACGCCGAGCCGTTGACGTCGAGCGCGCCGACGCCGAGCGCCGCGCCGCTGCCGACGAGCAGGCTGCCGCCCGTCAGCGCCGTGCCGCCCGCGTACGTGTTGTTGCCGGTCAGCGCCTGCGAGCCGGTGCCGGACAGCGTGAGCCCGCCCGCACCGCCGATGTTGCCGGCGAAGACGCCGCTACCGCTGCCTGCCAGCGTCAGGTTGTTCGAACCGAGATCGATCGTCGAACCCGCGACGCCCGACAGCGTGCCGATCGACTGCGGCGTGGTCGCACCGGCGATGTTGAACTGCGCGCCGGTGCCCGTCAGGTTGACGGGGCTCGACGCGGCGAGGCTGCCGCCCGCGCCGATCGCGAGCGTGCCGCTGCCGATCGTGGTGCCGCCGGTAAACGTCTCGGCCGCGGTGAGCGTCGTCGTGCCCGGGCCGCTCACGGTCAGGCCGCCCGCGCCGGAAATGATCCCGCCCAGCCCGAGATCGTTCGCACCGCCAACGGTCAGTGCCGCGCCCGCGCCGAGCTGGATCGCATTGCCGAGCACCGTGCCGCCGACGGTCGTGCCGAGCGAGCCGCCCGCGCCGGTCACGTTCAGCGCGCCCGTGCCCAGCGCGGCGCCGTTGCCGGCGAGGATTCCGCCACCGGCGAGCGTCGTGCCGCCCGAGAACGTGTTCGCGCCGGTCAACGTCGTGATGCCCGAACCGATTTGCGCGAGGCCGCCGGTACCGGCGATCACGCCGTTCAGGCCGAGATCGTTCGCGCCGGTCAACGCGAGCGTCGCGCCCGCGCCGAGGTTCACCGCATTGCCCAGCGTCGTGCCGCTCACGCTCGCGCCGAGCGCGCCGCCCGTGCCGGCGACGTTCAGCGCGCCGCTGCCCAGCGCCGTATTGCTGCCGGCGAGCAGCGTGCCGGCGCTCAGCGTCGTGCCGCCGCCGAAGGTGTTCGCGCCGGACAGCGTCGTCGTCCCCGTGCCGCTCAGCACGAGACCGCCGGTGCCGCCGATCGCGCCGCTCAGGCCGAGGTCGTTCGCGCCGTTCAGCGTCAGCGACGCGCCGTTCAGGTTGATGCCGTTCGCGAGCGCCGCGCCAGCCGCCAGATCGGCGCTCAGCGAACCGCCGAGACCGCTCACGTTCAACGCGCCGCCCACGCCGAGCGCCGAGTTGCCGCCGACGATCAGGCTGCCGCCGCCCGTCAGGCTCGCGCCGCCCGTGAACGTGTTCGCACCGGACAGCGTCGTGGCGCCGGTGCCGCCGAGCGCCAGGCCGCCCGCGCCCGAGATCGCGCCGCTCAGGCCGAGATCGGCCGCGCCGTTCAGGCCGAGCGTGGCACCCGCGCCCAGGTTGACCGCATTGCCGAGCACGGTGCCGCCGACGTTCGTCGCGAGCGTGCCGCCCGTGCCGGACACGTTCAGCGCACCCGTACCGAGCGCCGCGCCGTTGCCGGCGATCAGCCCGCCGCCGCTCAGCGCCGTGCCGCCCGAGAACGTGTTCGCGCCGAGCAGCGTCGTCGTGCCGGCGCCGGATTGCGCGAGGCTGCCGCTCCCGCCGATCGCACCGCCCAGGCTCAGGTCGGCCGCGCCGTTCAGGCCGAGCGTCGCGCCCGCGCCCAGGTTGACGGCATTGCCGAGCACGGTGCCGCCGACGTTCGTCGCGAGCGTGCCGCCCGTGCCAGATACGTTCAGCGCGCCCGTGCCCAATGCCGCGCCGTTGCCGGCGATCAACCCGCCGCCGCTCAGTGCGGTGCCGCCCGAAAACGTGTTCGCGCCGAGCAGCGTCGTCGTGCCGGTGCCGCTTTGCGCGAGGCCGCCGCTGCCGGCGATCGTGCCGCCGAGGCTCAGGCCGGCCGCGCCGTTCAGGCCCAGCGTCGCGCCTGCATCGAGATTCACCGTATTGCCGAGCAGCGTGCCGCCGACGTTCGTCGCCAGCGAGCCGCCCGTGCCGCTCACGTGCAGCGCCCCCGTCCCGAGTGCCGCGCCCGTGCCGGCGACGAGCCCGCCGCCGCTCAACGTCGTGCCGCCGGTAAACGTGTTCAGGCCGAGCAGCGTGGTCGTGCCCGAGCCGGTTTGCGCCAGCCCGCCGTTGCCGGCGATCACGCCGCCCAGCCCGAGATTGGCCGAGCCGTTCAGACCCAGGGTGACGCCGGTGTCGATGTTCACCGCGTTGCCGAGCACCGTGCCGCCGACGCTCGTACCGAGCGTGCCGCCCGTGCCCGTCACGTTCAGCGCGCCGCCGCCGAGCGCCGTCGCGGTGCCGACGAGGAGCCCGCCGCCGCCCGTCAGATTCGTTCCGCCCGTGAACGAATTGGCGCCGTTCAGCGCCAGCGTGCCGGTGCCGCTCACGTTCAGCGCACCGGCGCCGCCGATCGCACCCGACAACCCGAGCCCGGTCGCGCCGTCCACCGTCAGGCCGCCGGTCAGCGTCACGTTGTTGAGCAGGTTCACGCCGGCCGTGCCGGCCTCGAGCGTGCCGCCGCCGCCGACGATCGTGCCGGTGCCCAGCGCGCCGGCGCCGTGGACGATCGCGGTGCCGCCGGTCAGCGACGCGTTCGTCGCGGTCGATGCGCCGGTGATGTCCCACGTGCCGCCCTGCACGGCGAGGTTGTTGAAATTGCCGTACGTATCGACCGCGATGGCGCCGTTCGCCGCGCCGCCGGCGGCCGTGTTCAGCTGCAGGTTGAGCGTGTTGTTGCCGCCCAGCCCGGCGTCGACGCCGAGCCCGACCGACGACCCGGTCAGCGCGTTGAACGTGTTCGACGTGCCGAGGGCCGCGCCCAGCGACACGTTGCCCGTGACGGTGCCGGCGTTCGTGAACGTGTTCCCTGCGCCCGGCGTGCCGCTGGGCGCGAGCGCCACCGAACCGTTGATCGTGCCGCCGCTCGCGTTGGTGAAGTTGGTCTGCGCGCCGCCCGACGTGGTCACGACCTGCGCGGTCGGCCCCGCGCCGAAGCCGAGCAGGCCGGTCGTACCGATCGTGCCGGCGTTCGTGATGTTCGTCGTGCCGCCGATGCCGTTGTTGACCGTCAAAGCCGGCCCGTTGACCAGCGAGCTCGTCGACCCCATCATCACGCCCGTGCTGGTGTTCGTGACGTTGACGGTGCTCGCCGACGCGCTATTGCCGACCACCGTGCCGCTCGACACGACGCTCAGCCCGGACAACGCGGGGTCGATCCGGCCGTTGTTGGTCAGTGTGACGCCGCTGCCCGTCAGCGACAGCGCGGTGCCGCCGAACAACGGCACCACGGAAATGGTCGCGCCCGGCTGGACGGTCAGGTTCAGATTGTTCGTGCCGTTCGAATAGGACGTGCTGGCTCCGGTACAACTGACGGTCGTCGTTCCGGTGCAGGCAGCCAGGGCGTCGGCGGGGACGATCCCGGCGCCGACCAGCGCGACCAGCATGCCGGTCGGGACGAGGAATTTCGGACGTGCTTCCGCGCGCTTTTTGTTCGAGCCCATGCGCATACGCATAATCACACCTTCCCATAAGAGAATCGACGACACCGGGCATTCGCCGGCGCATTCAAAATGCCGGGGATAAATACCGGAATGCGTTATTCGACGTTTTTCGGAAAATACCGTCCCATCACCAATCCAAAGCGGCTGGCTGGATTAAAAACAAACAAGAACGAATCGACGAGAATTATTGAATCGGCATATTTTACTTTTAACCCCCTTCGTCACCCGGTAAATTTTCCACTAATCAATAACAGTTGTTTTAACGACACCGGAAACGTTGCCTCGACGAGCACAGCTCATCGCCTATCCGTCCATCCAGGCCAACAACGCATCCATGCCGAAACCCCGCCCGTACGGGGCCTCCCGCCCCACAATCAAACGCCGCCCGCTCCCGTCGGATAACCGCGCGCCTGTTGCCCCGCATACCGGTTCGTCAGTGCCTGCCGCCCGATCCGCCTGTCTCCCGGCGTGATCGCGAGTCAAATATAGGCCCGAGTCGCAAACGTTTTCCATCGGCCGGGTATTTTTTTGGCAAAACTCAATATTCTTTCATTCGCATTAAATCATTCGCGCCTCAGATGAAAATGATTCTCTTTAAATAAATCACGAAAATCATTAAGAAAGGCAAAAAAATCAAATTCCCCGGTGCAGGTTTTTTAGCGAATCTGCTTTAATTGGTTCAGATTCGCTGCATTGCCTTTCCGTCTCGCGGGCGATAACGAGGTATCCAACGGAGAACTTCACGATGGTGACGTTGAACATCAACAACCGGCCGGCCGAGATCGACGCCGATCCGTCGACACCGGTGCTCTGGGTGCTGCGCGACAACCTCGGGCTGACCGGCACCAAGTTCGGATGCGGCACCGGCGACTGCGGCGCCTGCACCGTTCACGTCGACGGCCGCCCGGCCCGAAGCTGCACGCTCGCGCTGTCGGCGGTCGGCAGCGCGCGCATCACGACGTCCGAACATCTCGCCGACGATGCGGTCGGCAAGGCCGTCCTCGACGCATGGATCCGGCACGACGTCGCGCAGTGCGGCTACTGCCAGAGCGGCCAGATGATGAGTGCGGCCGGCCTGCTGCGCGGCAACAAGGCGCCGACCGATGCCGACATCGATCGCGCGATGGCCGGCAACCTGTGCCGTTGCGCGACCTACCAGCGCATCCGCGCCGCGATTCACGATGCGGCTCACGCGCTTGCCTGAGCCTGCCCGGAGACTGTGACCATGCGTATCCGCACTTTCGGGCGCCCGGCAAGCGCCGACACCGCCCATCGCGACGCGCCGCCCGCCACCGGAGCCGATGCTCCGATGCTCGGTCGGCGCGGCTTCCTGAAGCTGACGATGGCGGCGAGCGGCTGCCTCGCGCTCGGCATCGCGCCGACGCGCGCCGCGGCGCAAGCGGGCAAGACCTCGCCGGCTTCGCCACCGCAAGCATTCCTGATCATTGCGCCCGACAACACCGTGACCGTCGCCGTCAACCGCACGGAATCCGGCCAGGGCGTCAGCACCGCGCTGCCGATGGCGCTGGCCGACGAGCTCGACGCCGACTGGCGCAACGTGCGCACCGTGCTCGCGCCGGCCGGCGAGCCGTACAAGGATCCGGTGACGGGCATCCAGATGACGGCCGGCTCGACGTCGGTCAATCACTCGTTCGCGCAATACCGCGAACTCGGCGCGACCGCCCGCGCGATGCTCGTCGCCGCGGCCGCGCAGCGCTGGAACGTCGATCCCGCCACGTGCCGGACCGCGAATGGCGTCGTGACGTCCGGCAGCTACCGCGCGACCTACGGCGAGCTCGCGCCGGCCGCGATGGCGATGCCGGTCCCGCAGCGGGTGCCGTTGAAGTCGCCGGATCAGTTCCGCCTCATCGGCAAGCCGACACCGCGCGTCGACGCGCGCGCGATGCTCGACGGCACGCTCAAGTACGGGATGGACTGGCGCCTGCCGGACACGATGGTGGCCGTGGTCGCGCGCCCGCCGCGCTTCGGCGGCAAGGTCGCGAGCTACGACGCGGCGGCGGCCCGGGCCGTCAAGGGCGTGGTCGAGGTCGTCGAGATCCCGACCGATCGCGGCGGCACCGGCGTGGCCGTGATCGCGAACGGCTACTGGCCGGCCAAGCTCGGCCGCGATGCGCTGAAGGTTACGTGGAAGGACGCCGGCTCGACCGTCACGTCCGCCGACCAGATGCAGGCGTACAAGCAGCTCGCCGGCACGGCGGGGACCGTGGTGCGCACGGCCGACGCCGGCAGCGCGCCGCCGGCGGCGACGCGGATCCAGAAGGACTACGAATTTCCGTATCTGGCGCACGCGGCGATGGAACCGCTCAGTTGCACGGTCGACGTCGGGCCGGCGAGCTGCGCGTGCGGGATCAAGATCTGGGGCGGCTCGTCGCTGCAGACCGCCGACCGCGCGGCCGTCGCGAAGGCGCTCGGCGTCGCGCCGGAGAAAGTCCAGATCTTTACGCTGACGACGGGCGGCGACTACGGCCGGCGCTCGACGCCCACGTCGGACTACGTGGTCGAGGCCGCGCGCGTGTCGTCCGCGTATCTCGCGGCCGGCCATCTCGGCCCGGTCAAGACGATCTGGACGCGCGAGGACGATCTGCGCGGCGGCTATTACCGCCCGATGGTGCTGCATCGCGTCGACATCGGCGTCGACGGCAGCGGCGCCGTGCGCGACTGGCAGCACGTCGTCGTCGGCCAGTCGGTGCTGAAGGGCTCGCCGCTCGAGCGCACGGCGATGCTCAGGCGCGGCACCGATCCCAGCCTGACCGACGGCGTCGCGAACAGCCCGTACGGCTTCCCGATGCAGGTATCGGTCCATCAGACCGACGTCGACGTGCCGGTCCAGTCGTGGCGCTCGGGCGGCCATACGCATACGGCGTTCGTGATGGAAACGCTGGTCGACGAGCTCGCGCACGCGGCGCGCCAGGACCCGGTCGCGTACCGGATGGCGCGGCTGACCGGCCCCGAGCACGCGCCGCATCGCCAGGCGCTCGCGCTGGCCGTCGACAAGTCCGGCTACGGCACGCGCACGCTGCCGGCCGGGCACGCGTGGGGCGTCGCGATGCACGAAACGGCCGGCTCGGTCGTCGCGTACGTGACGGAGGTGTCGATCGAGGCGCAGCAGCCGCGCGTGCATCGCGTGACGGCAGGCGTGTATGCGGGCCGCATCGTCAACCCGACCGGTGCGGAAGCGCAGATCCAGGGCGGCGCGCTGTTCGGTCTCGCGACGACGAAGCCGGGCTTCGCGATCGACGTCGACCATGGCGCGGTGCGCAACGCCGGTTTCGCCGACTATCCGCCCGTGCGCATGCAGGAAGCGCCGCCGGTGGACGTCTTCTTCGTGCCGTCGGACGCCCAGCCGACCGGGTTGAGCGACGCCGGCGTGCCGCCGATCGCGCCGGCGGTGGCCAACGGTGCGTTCGTGCTGACCGGCGAACGGATGCGTGCGTTGCCGTTCGCGCCGATGCTGGTCGCATCGGCCGCGCCCGCGATGCCGGCGGCGCCCGCAGCGGCGGCCGACGAGGATCCGTACGGCGACCTGCCGGCCGGCGGTTGCCGGATTCCGCACAAGGTCAAGCGGGCCGCGTTGAAGCCCAGGAGCGACCAAAGTCACGCAGGCGTCGGCCAGGCACCCGCCGTGCCGAAATTCCTGCGGCCGAAACGGCGCGCCGGGATTCCGTGCATCGAGGATCTGAAGAAAGGCACGGTGTGACGTAGACGATCCGGCGCGCGATCGATACCGGCAGTCGTTTTCGGTGATGCGCCGCGCGCCGGCCGTCCCGATACGGGGCGCCGCCGCTTCAAGCGGTTAGCAGTAGGGGGCAGCCGCGAAGGCGGTGGACTACGGCTTGTTCCATGGCCGACCATGGGTCCAGGATGCCTCGACGCCGCTATGGTCGACCTGTCTCGCGGCGCCGCCTGGGGAGGAAGCCTCCATGAAGCCTGTTGCCGTGCCGGCCGCCGGATCGCCCGGGGCCGGCACGCACGATCGCGATCGATGCAGGTAAAGCCGCCGCGCCCCGCCGCTCACTGCGCGATGCCGACGAACGTCGGCAGCAGCACGCGATAGACGTGAATCATCGCCGGGCCGAGCAGCACCATCATCAGCGCGGGGAAGATGCAGAAAATCAGCGGGAACAGCAGCTTCAGCGCGATCTTCGCCGCGCGTTCCTCCGCGCGCATCCGGCGCCGCGTGCGCAGCATGTCCGACAGCACGCGCAGCGATTCGCCGATGCTCGTGCCGAACCGGTCGGCCTGGATCAGCATCGCGCAGAACGATTCGATGTCCTCCACGCCGGTGCGCAGCGCGAGATTGCGCAGCGCCGTCTCCTTCGTGAAGCCGGAGCGCATCTCGAGCAGCAGCAGGTCGAGCTCGCTCGCGACCACCTCGCTGCGAAACCGCAGTTCCTCGCTCACCTTCATCAGTGCCGCGTCGAGCCCGAGCCCCGCCTCGACGCACACCGTCAGCAGGTCGAGCGCATCCGGGAAATCCTCGAAGATCTTCTGCTGGCGCACCTTGACCCGTTGCGACAGCACGACGTTCGGGATGTAGTAGCCGATGCCGGCGAGCGCCACGAGGATCACCGACAGCAGCGCACGCTCGTCGCCGAGCGGCGTCGTGATCAGCGCCAGCAGCGCCGCGCACGGCAGGCCGAGCGCGAGCATCGTCTTCGCGGTGAAATACAGCGCGGCCGCGCTCTGGTTGCGCCAGCCGGCGTTCATCAGCCGGATGCGCAGCGGCGAATTCTCCCAGCCCTCCTTCGGCACCGACAGCTTCGAGATCGGGGTGGACAGCTCGACCAGCTTCGCGACCCAGCGCGACGCCATGTCGTCGCCCTGGCCCGGGCCGGCGACGGCGCCCGCCCCGGCCCCGCCGGCCTGCTGGATCCGCCGCTGGATGCCGCGCGGCGCGAACAGCAGCATCGCGACGAGCACGCCGCCGGCCACGACGATGAACAAGCCGCCCAGCATCACGGCCTGGACCACGCTCAGGTTTTGCATGACAGCCTCGCAACGGTTCGTTATTCGGCTCGCGCGTCAGACGCGAATACGGACGATACGGCGGATCCAGAACAGGCCGAACAGCATCGACACCAGCATCGTGCCGACCATCCGGATCCCGGCCGGATCCTCCCAGAGCACCGACAGGAACTCGCGGTTCAGCAGCGCCATCACCGCCGCGGTGCCGAACGGCAGGAGCCCGAGAATCCACGCCGACAGCCGCCCTTCCGCCGACAGCACGCGCACCTTGTCGAACAGCTTGAAGCGCTCGCGGATCAGCCCGGCGATGCTGTCGAGCAGCTCGGCCAGGTTGCCGCCCGTCTCGCGCTGGATCAGCACCGCGATCACGAAGTAGCGCAGGTCCTGCACCGGTACGCGCGTCGCGAGATTCATCAGCGCGTCGTGCAGCGACACGCCGTAGTTGACCTCGTCGAACGTGACGCGGAATTCGCCGCCCATCGGCTCGGAAAACTCGTCGCCGACCATCCCGAGCGTGCTCGTGAACGAATGCCCGGAGCGCAGCGCGCGCGCGATCATGTCGCAGATCTCCGGCAACTGCCGCTCGAGCTTGCGCAACCGGCGCGCGCGGCAGCGCAGCACGTACATCATCGGCATCCACCCGGCGAACAGCGCGATCGGCACCGCGGCGAGTTGCGGCAACCGCGCGAAGCTCGCCACGAACCACGCGAGCGCCGCGAACGTCGCACCGAGCGTGATCAGCTTCGGCAGCGTCCAGTCGAGGCCCGACTGCTGGATCACGAGATCGAGCGCGTGCACGCGCGGCACGCGCAGCAGCAGCCGGTCGAACGGTTTCGACTCGTCGAGCATCCGCTTCTTCAGGATCGACAGCCGCTCCTGCTGGACGTTGCCGCCGGCCGACATCGCGCGGATGCGCGATTCGATCCGGCGCGCGGCGGCGCCGTGCCGCGCGTTCCACCATTGATAGACGCCTTCGATCGACAGCACGACCGCGACGAAGGTGAGAATCACAAAACCGTAAAAGATCGCATTCATGAGGCCTCCCCGGCAGCGCACGGCGCCCTGGCGTCAGTCCGTCTCGTAACGCACGGACGGGTCGTACAGCGAATCCGGCAAGTCGATGCCGAACGCCTGCAGCCGCTCGACGAACTTCGGCCGCACGCCGGTCGCGCAGAAGTGGCCGCGCACCGACCCGTCGCGGTCCACGCCCGTGCGCTTGAACGTGAAGATCTCCTGCATGTTGATGATGTCGCCTTCCATCCCGGTCAGTTCCTGGATGCTGACGATCTTGCGCTTGCCGTCCGTGAGCCGCGCCGCCTGCACGACCACCGAGATCGCCGATGCGATCTGCTGGCGCATCGTCTTCGGCGGCAGCGTCAGGCCGGACACGCTGACCATGTTCTCGAGCCGCGTCAGCGCATCGCGCGGCGTGTTCGCGTGGATCGTCGCGAGCGAGCCTTCGTGGCCGGTGTTCATCGCGTTGAGCATGTCGAGCGCTTCGGCGCCGCGCACTTCGCCGAGGATGATCCGGTCCGGGCGCATCCGCAGCGCGTTGCGCACCAGCGTGCGCTGCGTGATCTCGCCCTTGCCTTCGATGTTCGGCGGCCGTGTTTCGAGCCGCAGCACGTGCGGCTGCTGCAGTTGCAGCTCGGCGGCGTCCTCGATCGTCACGATCCGCTCGTTGCGCGGAATGAAGCCGGACAGGATGTTGAGCAGCGTCGTCTTGCCGCTGCCGGTGCCGCCCGACACCAGCACGTTCACCTTCGCGCGCGCCAGCGCGTCGAGCAGCTCGGCCATCGGCGGCGTCAGGCTGTGGAAGCGCACCAGGTCGTCCATCTTCAGCGGGTTGACCGCGAAGCGCCGGATCGACATCAGCGGCCCGTCGATCGCGGACGGCGGAATGATCGCGTTCACGCGCGAGCCGTCCGGCAGCCGCGCGTCGACCATCGGGCTCGATTCGTCGATACGGCGGCCGACGCGCGACACGATCTTCTCGATCACCTTCATCAGGTGCGCGTCGTCGTAGAACGTCACGTCGGTCAGTTCGAGCTGCCCGCAGCGCTCGACGTAGACTTGCCGGCAGGTGTTCACGAGGATGTCGGAAATGCCGGGGTCGCGCAGCAGCGCTTCGAGCGGGCCGAAGCCGAACATCTCGTCGTACACGTCGATCGCGAGCTGCCGCCGCTCGATGTCGTTCGCGGGCAGCCGTTCCTCGTCGAGGATGCGCGCGATCAGCGCGCCGATTTCCATGCGGACCTGGTCCTGATGCAGTCGCGACAGGCGCTCGAGCTCCACGCGCTCGAGCACGGCCAGGTGAATTTCGCGGCGCAGCTTCTGGTATGCGTCGCGCACCGACGAATGGACCGGGCCGGCCGGCTCGCCGCCCGCCGCCATCGGCTGGGCCCGGTGCAAGGACATCTGTTCGCGCAATGACATGACGGTTCCCCGAAAGAATTACATCGACTTGAGCTTCGGCGTGGCCTTGCGGCCGAACAGCCGGGACATCAACGGTTCGGTGCGCATCGCGCTGCGTCCCGCGCGCACTTCGCCGTCGACGAGTTGCTTCGCATAGCCCTGCAACGCGCGCACGACCGCCGAGCCGCGCGCGAGCCGCGACACCGGGTGGCCCTGGTTGATCGCTTCGAGCACGGTGTCGGCGTCGTCGGGAATCGTGCAGGCCGCATGCAGGCCGAGCACTTCCTCGAGCGCGGTGCGGGTCCGCTCGCTCGCGCGCGTCGCGCGGTTCACGATCAGCCGCAACTGGTCGGTCGAATAGCCGAGCGACACGAGGATCTCCAGCAGCCGGCGGCCGGCGCGCACGTGCGGCATCGCGGGCTGCAGCACGATCTGGATCTGGTCGCTGCGATCGAGCGCGACCATCGACAGCGGGTCGATGCCGACGCCGACGTCGAAGATCACGAAGTCGTAGCGCGGCGCGGCGACGCCGAGAATCCATTCGAGCGCGTCCTCGCGCACCTCGGCGGCCTTGACCGGGTCGCCGGCGCCGGCCAGCACGTGAAAATTTTCCGTCACGTGCGCGACGCTCGCGTCGAGAAACGCGCTGTCGAGCCGCTCGATCTGCGCGCACAGCTGCGGCAGCGACGACGGCGGGGTTTCGTCGCTGACGAGGAACGCCGCGTCGGCGAACTGCTGGTTCACGTCGATCAGCAGCACGCGGCGCTTGAAGCCCTCGGCGATCTCGAACGCGACGTTGCCGGCCGCGAAGCTCGTGCCGGCCCCGCCCTTGCACGACATGAACGACACGATCCGCGTGTCGTCGGTATCGCGCCGCGTGCTTTGCGCGGCCGCCCGTTCGAGCGCGTTGCCGAGCGCCTGCACATCGAGCGGCCACTGCAGCACGTCGCGCGCGCCGGCGCGCATCGCGTCGAGCAGCACGTGCGGCGATGCGTCGGCCGTCACGAGGATGCAGGTCAGGCTCGCGTGCGCGCGGCAGATGCGCTCGATCGCCGACAGCTCGAACGGCTCGAGCGACGTGCCGTCGATCAGCAAGACGTCGAACGCGTCGAGCCCGTCGGTGCGATGTTCGATCTGCGACGGGCGGCCGGTGGCGCGCGTCGTGCGATAGCGTCCGCTATCGGCCACGAGCCGCGCGATCTGCGAAAGCCGCGCGGTATCGTCGGAAGCGACGAGGATATTGATCATGTCGTGTGCCTCGTGTGTTCGATCAGTTGCAGGCGGAGCCGCCCGTCGCGGAGTTCAGGCTTTCGCGCGGCAGCGTCGTCGTGAACGGCGGCATCGTGACCGTGATGTTCACGAACGGAATCATGGTCTTGACGGTGACGTTCGTGACGCTCACCGTCACGAACGAGCACGTGTTGATGTCGCAACTCGAAGGCGTGTAGTTGACCGACACGTTCGCGTTCGACAGCAGCGGCAGCAGCGATCGCACGCGCTTCACGACGCCCGCGGCGTTCACGTCGCAGACCACCGCCGTGCGTGCGCCGAGGCGCACGGCTTCGCTCGCGGTGTTCCAGTAGAACAGCACGCGGCCGAATTCGAAGATGCCGATCAGCAGCACGATCAGCACCATCGCGATGAGGGCGAATTCGACGATCGCCGCGCCGCGCTGCGCGCGCCGGCGCGACCGCGGAAATTGGCGCGCGTTCATGACACCTGCCTCATCACGGTGACGATGTTGCCGAAGGTGATCGACGGCAGCGCCGGATACGCGGGAATCGGCTGGTACTTGTAGCCGCTGATCTTCACCTCGACGACGTTGATCGCGCCCGTGGCCGTCCCGCTTGCCGTGTTGTTGTCCGCATCGTAGGTCGGCAGGTTCGCGAACTGCGCCGGGTCGGACGCATCGCTGCAGCCGGTCGTGCGCTGGGCGTCGCAGATCGTGACCATCGACGTCGTGAGCCCCGGCACCAGCTCGGTGCCCGACGTGCCGCACGTCGTGCTGCCGTACACGACCAGACACTGCGCCTGCGACACCGGATACGCGCTGTCGGTCGGCAACCAGACCGACAGGTAGCGCGCCGCATCGCGGGTCGCCTTGGTCAGCGTCTCGTACTGGTAGATCGCCCGGCCGAACTCGGCCACGCCGGTCGCCAGCAGGATCATCGGCATCAGCACGAGCGCGAACTCGACGGCGACGGCGCCCCGGGTGCGCGAACGACGAATCGGCAGCTTCTTCATGACCGTCTCTCCGCTATTGAACGAGCATCGGCACCTGGGTGCCCGACGCGCTGCCGCTGCCCGGCAAGCCGTGCGTCGCGCACGGGTTGTTGCCGGAGACCGACGAGCCGAGGTATTCGAGGTGCGCGACGACCGTGCCGCTGCCGGCGCTGAACGGAAGCGGATCGAGCATCAGCACGCAATCCCATTGCGTGACGTGGACCTTGCCGCTGTTGCCCTTCAGCGTCGAACAGTCGCCTTCCGGCGCGAGCGCGAGGCGCCGGTCGCTGCCGTACGTCGTGTAGTTGCTCGCCGTCGCCGTGCCGTTGGTCGCAATGCCGCTGCCCGACGGCGGTGCGCCGTCGCCCTGGTACGACTTGAAGCTCGCGCGGTCGGCCACGAACTGCGTGTACGCGTCACCCTTGATGCCCGCCGTTCCCGGCGGCCCGTAGTTCGGCCCGACATACGCGTAGCCGGTGAAGTCCGGCTGGCCGCTCGAGCCGTTCGCGCCGTTCGTATAGATGCCGAAGCGCGTATTCCACGCACGCTGCGACGCCGACTTCAGGCCGGTGGTGCTCAGGTCCGGCGGGCTCGTGATGTTGCAGGTATTGCCCGACAGCTCGCTCGCGAGCGTCGTCTCGCTCGTCGTCCCGTCGAGCGCCGCCCAGCCGAAATTGCCGGGCCCGTAGGTCGATGACGACCCGGACGGCGACGAGATCCAGTCGCCGACCTTGTAGGCCGGATCGGACGGGCCACGGCACACGAACACGGGAATCGCACAGGTCGTCTGCCCGCCGCCGACGGTCGCGATCGCGCTCGCCGACACTTCCGCCGCATTCGCGAGCTTCGTGCCCGGCAGCACGTTCAGCACTTCGATGAACCAGTGGGCGATGTTGCTCAGCGTCGCGGTGCACTGCACATACTTGATGTTCGACGGCGTCGTGACCGCGTTCTTGGCCTGGAACGGATTGCTCAGCGAATCGCTGAACGTGACGTTCGCGTTCGTCGACATCTGCACCGACTTCTTCTGGAAAAACACGAAATTCAGGTGGCCGGCCGCGATGCCGTCGGCTTCGGCCACCGACAGGCTGATCGCCGAAGTCAGGTCGCGCGCGGCGGACAGCGCACAGGCATCGGCGCTGTTCTGCAGTTCGCTGCGCGTGACGTACAGCTTGCCGAGATCCAGCGCGAGCCCGACGAATCCGATCATCACCGCCAGCGAAAGGCCGACGATGATCGCGACGGCGCCGCGCTGGCGGTGCAGGTTGCGACGCGCGACTTTCGGATAGCGGGCTGCGCTGTTCATGGCGTTCTCCCTGAGCGTGCCGTCGTTACTGGGTGGACTTGCCGATGCCGATCACGAACGCATTGGCGGGCGGCAGGGTCTGCTTGAACGACTTGTCGTAGTTGTCGAGCGCGGCCGCGGCGGCGGCGCCGTCGATCCCCGACGCCGACGCCGGATGTTCGCCGGCATGCGGATCGATGATCTGGGCCTGCATCACGGTGCGGACCGAGTCGCCAAAGCGGCTGTCCCACACCGGGGTCGACGACATGCAGCCGGCAAGCGCGAACGCGAGCGGGACGGCAAGCGCCGCACGGCGCACGCATACGAGGTAGGCGGATTTCATGAGCTTCCCCTTGGATGGCTTCAACGATCGGTGGACTGGGGTTCCGCGGCGGCGCGCGCGATCTGCGCGTTGGGCGCCGCCGCGATGCGGTGCTTCGGTCGCGCCGCCGGCTGGGCCGACGGTTCGGGGGCCGCTGCCGCGAGGCGCGCGGCGGCGGCTTCGATGCGCGCGACACGCGCCGCGGTGGCCGGGTCGGACTGCGGCGCGGCGGCCGCGACCGGCGCCGGCGCCTTCGGCGGCTCGGCCGGTACCGGCGGCTGCACGTCGGCGTCTTGCGGCGTGCGCGGCGCGGGCAGCGCGGCCGGTGCGACCGGTGCTTCCGATTGCGGCGCCGGAGCGGGCGCCGGCGCCTGGGCCGGGGTCTGCGGGGCGGCGGCCGCGCCGTTCGCGGGTTGCTTCGGCTGGGCGCCTGCCTTGCGCACGCCGCCGCGGCCTTCCATGTTGCCGGTCGCATACACGTCGGCTTCGTTCGGCTTCGAGAAGCTGTCGGTCGGCAGCGCGACGTCCGCGGTCTGCAGCGGCTTCACCAGGTGCGGCGTGATCAGGAAGATCAGCTCGGTGCGATCCTGCTGGAACGACGTGCTGCGGAACAGCGCGCCGAGCACCGGCACTTCGCCGACGCCCGGGATCGCCTTCAGCGCGCCGGTCGCGTTGTCCTTGATCAGCCCGCCGATCGCGAACGATTCGCCGTCGCTCATCTGCACCGTCGTCGACGCGCGCCGCGTCGTGATCAGCGGCAGGATCGACGTGCCGCCGATGTTGGACGCGCTCAGCGTGACGCCCGTCTGCGACAGCTCCGACACTTCCGGTGCGACCTTCAGGCTGATCCGGCCGTTGGCCAGCACCGTCGGCGTGAACTTCAGCGCCACGCCGAATTCCTCTTCCTGCAGCGTGATCGACGAGACGCCGTTGCTGCCGCTCTGCGGGATCGGAATGAAGATCCTGCCGCCCGCGAGGAACGTCGCTTCCTGGCCGCTGATCGTCACGAGGTTCGGCTCCGCGAGGATCTTGACGAGGTTGTCGGTGTTCTGCGCGTCGGCCGCGATGCTGAACGGCTTGTTGTTCGCCTTGTTGAACACGGCGCCGCTCGCGACGCCCGCGAGCAGGTTGCTGACCAGCGCGCCGCTCCACGAACCGAACCCGCCCTGGATGTTGAACGCGCTGCCCATCTGGTTGATCAGCGTCTTCGACACCTCGGCCACCTTCACCTCGAGCATGACCTGCTGCGGCGACGTGACGTTCAGCATGTTGAGCACGCCGCCGCCCTGCTTGCCGCCGCCCGCCGCATCGCCCGCGCTGTCGCCGTACGCGTGGGCGATCTGCACGGCCTGCTGCGCGGCCTGCGAGCTCGACACCGTGCCGGCGAGCACGATCGTGCCGGCCGCGGTCGACACATGAATGTCGCGCTCGTTCGGCATCAGTTGCAGCAGCGACGCCTGCAGGCCGCCGGCGTCCGCGCCGACCGCGACGTCGATCACGCGGCATGCGCCGCTCCTGCCCTGCACGATCATGTTGGTCGTGCCGACCGCGAGCCCGAGGATGTACAGCGTCTGCGGCGACACCATCGTCGCCTGCGCGACGGCCGGATTGCCGATCGTCCGGTTGCGGACCGGCTCGGGCATCGGCACCAGCAGCGACTTGCCGAGCGGCACGGCGACGCTGGTCGATTCGCGCACGGCGCCGACGCAGTTCGGCCCGCGCAGCGGCCCCGCCGACGCGGCGGGCGCGGCGGCCGGCATCGGCGCCATGCTGATCGTCATCTGCATCGGCCCCTTGCCGACCGCGGCCGGCGCGCTGGCGCCGCCCTTCGTCAGCACCGCCGATTCGACGCCTTCCTGTGCGAGTGCGCCATACACGGTCAGCCATCCCGAACAAAGGATCGCGGCCATCGTCGTACCCCGTGCGACGCGTGTGCGTAGCGGGCCGGTACCTGTGCGTTGCGGTTTGATCTTCATTTCGTCTGATCCCCCGAGAGACCGGCGCCGTGCCGGTTATCGACTTCCAAGGCCGCCGCGCGTTGCCGGCGGCCGATCTGCTGGTCTGTCTATATGGATGACTTCAGAAACATTCGACGCTGCCTTTCACGCCGGTCAGCACGCCGACGCAATCGCGCCGCGCTTCCGGCGCCGCATGCGACGCGACGTGCACGCGGACCGGCCGCGCGCGAACGGGCGCCGGCTGCGCTTCGGGTGCGGGCGCCTTGCCGAGCAGCGTCAGCTTGGTCGCGCCGTCCGTGTTCAGCGTCTTCTGGTCGACCTGATTGCGCAACACGAGCGACAGCGTGCCGACGCTGCGTGCGACGTCGAGCCGTTCGGCCTGCTCGGGCGTGACTTCCAGCGTCACCGCGTTGACCACCTTCGGCGCCGTGTCGTCGCGACTCACCTGCTGCGCGACGGCGAGCACGAGAATGTGCTCGAGCACGATCTTGGAGATGCTCTGCCCGTCGGTCTTGCCCTGCTGTTCCTGCGTGTTGACGATCACGTCGACGTAGTTGCCCGGCAGCGCGAAGCCGGCGACGCCGACCACGTCGTTCACGCGCACCGTGATCGCGCGGCTGCCGTCGGCGATCACCGCGGACAGCCCGCCCTTCGTGCCGACCGGCGCGAGCTTCGACTCGATCACCGGCTCGCCGCGCGCGAGGCTGGTGCGCACGACGCGCCCTTCGAGCGCCTTCGTATCGGTGAACGCGCCGGTCGGCACGCTGCCCGACGGCCAGCTCACCATGTGGATCTGGTTCGGCCCGAGCGGCTCGCCCAGGTTCAGATCGGTGCTGGCGACCGCAACGGACGTGACCGAGCTCGTGGACGTCTGTACCAGCCAGTGGGACGCGAACACGACCGCGGCAAGGCCCGCGATCATCGCGACGATCAGCATCATGAGCGCTCGACTGTTTTTCATGGCAATGCTCCTCGACGAATCGTGAAAGAAACCGCTCAACCGGTGACGAACGTACGGCCCCCGCGCTCGACGGGCGGCGGATGGCTGCCGTCCCGCTCGGGCGCCGCACCGAAGTAACTCGCCCACGCGTCGTACAGCGCGTCGTGCGTCACCTCGGGCGGATCGCCGCGATAACGCGCGCCGGCGGCCACGAGACGCAGCAGGTCCGCCGGAAAGCACGCGAGAAACGCCTTGCCGGTCGGCAGGTGCAGCCGATGCAGCAGGAAGTCGAACGCATCGCTCGCCGACACGAGCCCGAGCGATGCGCAGGCCGCGTCGTACACCGCGCGGTAGTCGTCGATCGACATCGCGCCGACGTGCAGCTTCGAGCCGAGGCGGCGCATGAACGCGTCGTCGCAGAACTGCTCCGGCGCCAGGTTGCTCGAGAACACCGGCCATACGTCGAACGGCAGCACGAAGCGGTTGCCGGATTCGAGCGTCATGAAATCGACGCCGCGATCGAGCGGACGCAGCCAGCGATTGAGCAGGTCCCGCGGCTCGACGCGCTGGCGGCCGAGATCGTCGACGACGTACATGCCCATGTTCGCCTTCATGTGCGGCGGCGCCTGGTAGAAGCCGGCCGCTTCGTCGCGACGCAGGTCGAGCTCGTCGAGCGTCAGCTCGCCGCCCGACATCACGACCGGCCGCCGGCACAGGCGCCAGCGGCGATCGACCGACTGGCCGCCGCCCGCGGCTTGCGCGTCGACATGCACGAGCGGGTCGTAGACCTGGATCACTTCGCCGGCCGCACAGATCGCGTGCGGCACCGGCACGCGGCCGTGCATCAGCGCGCCGAGCCGCTCGGCGAGAAAGGTCTTGCCGCTGCCGGCCGGGCCGTAGATCAGCAGCGGCCGGCCCGCGTTCAGCGCGGCGGCGGCCGCATCGAGCACCGCCGTGTCGATCACGACGCCTTCGAACGCCGCCCACACGTCGCTCTGCCCGATGTGCAGCTTGCGCACCGAATGCGCGGCCACGCTCGCGAGATACGCGTCGAGCGTCACCGGCGCCGGCCCGCTGTAGCTGCTGCGTTCCCGTTCCTCGAGTGCGAGCACGCGGCCCGCATCGGTCAGGCGGAACGTCACGTCGAGATCGGTCGCGCCGCGATGGGTCAGCTCGACGAGATGCTCGCGCACCAGGAACGCAAAGACGTCGTCGAGCACCGCGAGCGGCAGGCAGTGCCGCTCGACGAGGTCGCCGTACGACGGGCGGCCGAGCACCAGCGTCGACTTCAGCACGAGGCCGGCGACGAACGCCATGCCGAGCCCCGTTTCGGCGAGCGAGCGCGGCGCCGACGGCAATTGCGCGCCCAGCTTCGTATGGGCCTCCCGCGACGGCGGCGGATCGGGCAGGCGTGCCACCTGCGCGTCGCGTCTCGGTTCGGTGTGGTTCGTGTTCATGATCGTTGCGTCCTCGTTGCGTCCTCGTTACGGATCCGCCGCGCTATGCGCACGACGCGAACAGCATGCCCAGCGTGCCGGCCGCGATCGCCACGCCGTACGGCAGCGTGCCGACCGACGCGATCTCGACCGGGCCGTCGTCGGCCTCGGCGTGCGCCGCTTGCGAGCGCCGCACGATCAGCATGCGCACGTTCGCCCACATCCGGCGCGTCCGCCCGCGCAGCAGCGCGTAGGCGACGGCGCCGATCCCGCCGGCCAGGAACGTGGCCAGCACGATGTAAAACGTCATTTCCGCGCCGACCCACGCACCGATCGCGAGCATCAGCTTCACGTCGCCCGCCGCCATCCCGCGCAACAGGTAGAACGGCAGCAGCAGGCCGAAGCCGGTCGCGGCGCCGACGAGCCAGCCGAGCACGCCCGCCGGCACGCCGTGTAACAGACACTGCGCAACCAGCGCGCCGGCCAGGCCGAGCAGAACGAGACGGTTCGGAATGCGCCGGGTCGCGATGTCGGTGCTGGCCGCAGCGATCGCGAGCAGCGTCACGCACAACGGAACCGGGTAAGGCGGTGCAACGGGAAACATGGCGAACCTCGCGGATCGAATCGGTGGATCAGGAAGCCATCGCCAGCGCGGTGGTCACGGCGGTGGTCACGACGGCCGTCACGGCCGCGGCGATCATCTCGTACGCGTCGCCGAGCGAGCCCTTCAGCGTGACGACGCTGCCCAGTACCGCGATGGCGAACATCGACGCGAGCAACGCATATTCGATCGACGTCGCGCCTCGTTCGTCGGCGATCCAGCCACGTGCGGCACGCATGACGGCTTGCATGACGGTCTCCAGTTTCCGGTTGATCGGATCGCCGGGGACGGCTCGAGCGCTGCACCAGCCGAGCCGCCCGCGGCACGCTCCATCAGATGGCTGCGACCGCCGAATCGAGGTCGTCGGCGATCGTGCTGAACACGGTCTTGAGGTCCTTGCCGACCGTCGACAGCGCGGCGATGATGCCGATGGCGATCAGGGCGGCGATCAGGCCGTATTCGATGGCCGTCACGCCGTCTTCGTCGCGTACGAAACGGCTGACTTGCTGAATGAGCTTGGACATGATGATCTCCTTGCGTAGTCACTTTCAAAGCCCTCGCGTGCCGGCAGGATCGAATGATCCGGCATCGATACGTCGAGGCAGGTTGTTGATGCCGTGTGGTGTCGACGAACAATTCGGAGGAGCCGTTCGCCGTACCGTTCGTCAAATGGCTGCCACGATCGAATCCAGATCGTCTGCGACCGTGCTGAAGACGGTTTTCAGATCCGTACCGACCGTCGTCAGCGCGGCGACGATGCCGATCGCGATCAGGGCGGCGATCAGGCCGTATTCGATGGCCGTCACACCGTCCTGATCGTCGACGAACCAGGCGATCTTTTCGATGATTCTCGACATGAGCACTCTCCTTTCGGACTACTATGAAATACCCTTCGTCGGTCAGGACGTCGGGGGCTGGCACCACCGGCACTACTCTGGAAATCGGAAGCCGACGATCAGTCGCGGAAACGGGGCGGACCGCCCCTGTCCGTGCGAACGGGTACCGGCGAGACGGAGCACGAGAGACGCGTGTACGGTTCGACCGGCCGGACGAACCGGGCAGGTCGAGCGACCGGAGCGGCACGACGGCCGTTCGACGCATGGAATTCGATTGAACGAGAGACGAGCTCCCGGCAAAGCAGCAATGTGTCTTTAACGCGGCTTGCGAACCGCGATGCGCTGTGGTCTTTCATTTTTATTCCCCATGTACTGCCATGCCGATTTCTTATTGCCCTGAAGCAACCGGGTCTCTCGGGCCGTTCGACGACGGTTCCCGCGGGTGACCGAACTGGAGCGGCGTGTTCCCCGACGCGCTCCGGCCGGTCTTTTCCGCAGGTGATTCACGAACCGGCTGCGCGGCGTTTCTGCCTGAACCGTCCGGTCGTCACATCGTCGACTGCCGTGCCAACGCTTACGCAAAGAGCGGACCATCCCGGGCGGAATCGAGGCGCGGCAAGGGTTCCAGCGATCCGCACGCCCTCCCGCCAAACGTCCGGCCGCCTAAATGTTTCAACTTTGATATATGCGGTTCGAGCGCATGCGGTCGGCGTGAAACCCCGTCGCCGCGCTGCACAAAGGGCCCAAAAAATTTTCTCGGGATTTTCCCGAACGCGGCGGGCCGTGCGTGCGGATCGGGTCCGGCGGCATGCACGGCCGGCAAAAATCGCGGAATGTTTCAAGCCGGAAACACGAATTCCGGCGGCAGCGTTTTCTCATACCAGAAATGGCGGTTTTCAACCGCATCGCTGAACACATTCAATGTCGGCCGGCCGTGCGCGGTTTGCATCGAGCGATTTTTTCTTCAACAATGAATTCACCGGACAACGCCGTTTCAGAGCGATCGATCCGCAGGGCACGACAACATCAAACGGCCGCGACAGACCACGCGGCCACACGACAGACGGGGCATCATGTACACAGCCAATCGTGGAACGCGCGATCGCGCAATACGCTGTGCTCAATGGCTGACGGCCGACCGGATCATTCCGTACAGCTGCATCATGCTGATGCTCTTCGTGGCGCTGGTGATCGTCTGGGGCGTCGTGACCGACGGCTTCACGTCGAACGCCACCGCGCGCCCCGGCACCGACTTCTCGGTCTTCTGGACCGCATCGCATCTCGTGTTGCAAGGCCATGCCGCATCGGCCTACGACCCTTCGTCGTTCGCGCAGGCCGAGTTCGCGCACTTCGGTGCGTCGCTGCAAAGCCGGCCGCTTCCCTGGCTCTATCCGCCGACGATGCTGCTGTTCGTCGCGCCGGTTGCCCTCGTGCCTTTCCTGCCCGCTTACTTCCTCTTTTTCGCGGGCAGTCTTTTATGCTACGCGTTCGCCGTCTTGCGCTTGTCGGGGCTGCGCGCGCATCTTCCCGTGCCGCGCGCCGCGGCGCTCGTCGTCGCCGCGTATTCGGCGGCGTGCGTGTCCGCGCTGTTCGGCCAGAACAGCATCCTGACCGCCGGCCTCGCCGCGCTCGCGCTGTATCTGCTCGGCAAGCGTCCGGTCGTGGCGGGCGTGCTGATCGGACTGCTCGCGATCAAGCCGCAACTCGCCGTCGTGTTCCCGTTCGTGCTGATCGCGACGCGTGCGTGGCGCACCTTCGCGGCGGCGGCGATCAGCGCGGCGCTGTTCGCCGCGGCCGGCGTCGTGCTGGCCGGCCCCGCCGCGCTGCACGGGGTGAGCCAGGCGATGTCGACGGTACGCGCGCAGCATTTCATGCTCGCGTCGTACTGGCTCGCGTCGCCGACGCCGTTCGCCGCACTGCGGCTCGCGGGCGCATCGGTCGCGGCCGCGCTGGCCGCGCAGGCGGCGGTCGCGCTGCTCGCGATCGCCGCGGCCGCCAGCGTATGGCGTCGCACGCACGACATGCGCCTGCGCGGCGCGGTGCTGGCGGTCGCCACGCTTCTGACGACGCCTTATCTGTGGCATTACGAACTCACCTGGCTCGGCATCGCGCTCTTCTGTCTGATCGCGCACGGTCTCGACGAAGACTGGCTGCCCGGCGACCAGGGCATCCTCGTGATCGCGTGGCTGCTGCCGGTCTTCGAGATGTTCAACCGGTTGATGAAGCTGCCGCAAATCGGGCCGGTCGTGCTGCTCGCGGTGCTGTTGGTCGTCCTGCGTCGCACGGCACTGGCGACACGAGGCAAGCCATGAAAGCGCCCTCGTTCGCCCGCCATGCGCATTCCGCCATCGACGTGCATCCGGAACTGCCGATCGCGGGCCCGCGCCGCCGCCCGCACTGGCTCAATCGCGACCGCGTGCGCTTCTATGCGGCCGCGGTGCTCCTGACGGAGCTGCTGTTCATCGGCATCTACCTGGTCCGCATGATCGTGTCGAACCACGGCGCACCGGCACCGCTGTCGCCGGATTTCTCGCCGATCTGGAGCGCCGCGTGGCTCGCCGCGCACGGGCACGGCGCCGACGCGTGGCACTACGCCACGCTGTTCGCGATCGAGCAGTCGGCGACACCGACGATGACGCTCGCGGGCGGCACGCAACCGTGGCTCTATCCGCCGACGATGCTGCTGCTCGTGCTGCCGCTCGGCTGGTTGCCGTACACGCTGGCGCTCGTACTGTGGCTCGGCGTCACGCTCGCGCTGTTCGCGGCGGCGATCCACGCGACCGTCCAACGCGATGCCGCGTGGCTGTGCACACTGGCGTTCCCGGGCGCGTTCCTCACGGTGATCGTCGGTCAGACGAGCCTATTCACGGCGACGCTCGCCGCCCTCGGCCTGCTCGCGCTGAACCGCCGTCCGGTCGTGGCCGGCATCTGCTTCGGCTTGCTGACGATGAAGCCGCAGCTCGCGGTGCTGTTCCCGCTCGCGCTGCTGTGCGCCGGCCAATGGCGCGCGCTGGCCGCGTGGGCCGCGACGATCGTCGTCGGCGCCCTGCTTGCGACGCTCGCGTTCGGCGTCGGCCCGTGGCTCGCGTTCATGCACGCGATCGCCGACGTCTACACGATCGTCGGCACCGGTCATGCGCAGCTCGCGCGCATGCCGACCGCATTCGCGCTCGCGACGCTGGCCGGCTGGCCCGCGCTCGTCGCGCGCGGCCTGCAGTTGCTGTCGGCCGCGACTGCCGCGATCGCCGTCGTCTACGCGTGGCGCGGCGCCTGTTCGTACGCGCTGCGCGCCGCGACCCTCGCATGCGCATGCCTGCTCGTCAGCCCCTATCTGTACGACTACGACCTGACGTGGTACGGCATCGTGATCGCGTGGTACGCGCGCTATGCATGGACGCACGGCTGGCGGCACTTCGATCGCGAATGGCTGATGCTGCTGTGGCCGATGCCGCTCGCGGGCCTCGCGATCGTGCCGCATCTGTCGTTCCAGTTCATGCCGCTCGTGACGCTCGCGTCGCTCGCGCTGCTCGTCGGCCGGATCGCCCGGGAACGACGCGACGCGCCGTCGATGCCCGATGCGCGCGACAGCTCGACCGAGACCGCATTCGCGCACCCGGTCAGACCGCACCACCGCCCGGCGCACGGCATGCGCCGCACCGGCCGCCCGACGTTCGGCGCCAGCCGGTAAAGCGACATCACAAGGGGAATCATCATGCGGGAATCCATCTACACGCCGCTCGTCTCGCTGGTCGTGCCGTTCTACAACGAAGGCGAAGCCGTCGAGCGCTTCTTCGACGTCGTGATTCCGTTGTTGAGCGCGATCGACGCGATCCGCTTCGAGATCGTCTGCGTGAACGACGGCAGCCGCGACGACACGCTGGAGCGCCTGGTGCGAATCGGCGCCGCCGAGCGGCGCGTGCGCGTCATCGATCTCACCCGCAATTTCGGCAAGGAGGCCGCGCTGACGGCCGGCCTCGACGAAGCCGCCGGCGACGCGGTGATCCCGCTCGACGCCGACCTGCAGGATCCGCCGAGCCTGATTCCGGTGCTGATCGACCACTGGCGCGACGGCGCGGAGGTCGTCGCGGCCAAGCGTAGCAACCGCGCGTGCGATTCGTTCGCGAAGCGCACGGCCGCCGCGATCTACTACCGCGTTCACAACCTGCTGTCGGACGTGAAGCTGCCGGAGAACGTCGGCGATTTCCGGTTGATGGACCGCAAGGTCGTGAACGCGCTGCGCAACCTTCCCGAGCGGCATCGCTTCATGAAAGGGCTGTTCGCGTGGGTCGGCTACAAGACCGTGATAGTCGAGTACCAGCGCGATCCGCGCAGCGCCGGGCACTCGAAGTTTTCCGGCTGGAAGCTGTGGAATTTCGCGCTGGAAGGCATCACCAGCTTCAGCACCGTGCCGCTGCGCAGTTGGACCTACATCGGCGTCGGCATCGCGGCGCTCGCGTTCCTGTACGGCACCTTCATCATCCTGCGCACGCTGCTGTTCGGCAATCCGGTGCTGGGCTACGCATCGCTGATCTCGGTCACGCTGTTCATCGGCGGCATCGAGCTGATCGGAATCGGCGTCGTCGGCGAATACGTCGGGCGAATCTACGACGAATCGAAGCAACGGCCCGTCTACCTGATCCGCCGCCGCTACCAGGCGCACGGCAAGGTGATCGAACTGCCGGTCGCGCGCGACGCCCGCCGCCAGCCGCCCCGCCGGCGCACGCAGCCGGCCAGGGCGCGCATCGGCGCACGCTGACGCGCAAGCGCCATGATCGGCCTGCTCCAGGCCGAGCGCACGCGGCTCGTGCGCTTCGGCGTGTCCGGTCTCTGCTCGACCGCGATCCACACGCTGGTCGCGACGGCGCTGTTCGCGCTGCTCGATGCGACGCCGGTGAGCGCGAATGCGGTCGCGTTCCTCTGCGCGACCGCGTTCTCGTATCTGGCGAATACGCTGTGGAGCTTCTCGTCGACGGTGCACGCCCGCAACGCGCTGCGCTTTCTCGCGGTTACGCTCGCCGGCTTCGTCGAAACGATGCTGCTCGCGCGCGCCGCCGAGGCGCTGGGTGCGTCGCGCGCGATGGGCGTCGTCGCGATCGCGCTGCTGATCCCGCCGACGACGTTCGTGCTGCACCGGCTCTGGACGTACCGGTAAGCGCCCTTTTCCCGTTCCTGCCAATAATCGGACAATCAATTAACAGATTCAATGTCGCTATATTTATGTAACGCATCGATTCGATTGATTCCGATTTCAAAATTAACCCGATAAATCATTTTATCGACCTGTTTACTTTTACAGCTTCCATGTTCAATCAAACGGGATAACCTGCATTCGCCGTCGCTTCTGCATGCGTCGAAACCGGCGAAAACCCTTGCAGCACAACGCGATGGCGGCCGCACGAAGCAATTCTCGCAACGATAAGTTCCATTACTTTAAACGGGAGCTTCTATGTCACGCGTTACCGATGTGCTCGTTTCGTTCGATACCGAAACCATTCTCCAGAAATATCCGAATCCCAGCCGGGATCCGAAAAACCCGACGCTGATCGACTGGAAGCACGTGTACATGGTCACCAACCAGGACAACGTGGTTTCCGGGCAGGCGGGCGGCGAGCTCGACCTGAAAGCGCAGGTGGGCGACCTGATCCGCTGGCGCGAAACGAGCCTGTCGCTCGGTTTCGAAAAACAGGTCATTTTCTACGGCTTCATCGCGAATCAAGGCAAGGACCTGATCTCGCCGCCGACGCCGCGCAAGGCCACCGCGTCGATCCCGATTCCGAATCCGAGCTCGCCGTCGACGCCGACCTGCCAGAAGGTCGACAACTATTACTGGTCGTCGGAAACGCTGTCGGAAGGCCGCGTGACCTACCACTTCTACTTCCAGATCATCGATCGCAACTGTCAGTCGCTGGGCTGCTATCAGTGGGATCCGTTCATTTCGATCCACAACTGATCGTCGATCGCGGCAAGCGGGTGGCCGCACGGCCGCCCGTGTCATTCCCTTGTTGCGGAGGAAGCGCTCATGTCTGGTCTTCGTTGCGATGTTCTCGCGATCGTCGACGCCGTCACGCTGCTGTCGGCCCACCCCGATGCGAGCCGGAACGCCGATACGCCAACCGTCATCGACGGCCGGCACATCTACGTGATAAGCCCCGGCGACAGTCGGCTCGGTCACAACGACAGCAAGTTCTTCGCCGGCCTGCAACCGGGCGACCAGCTTCATCTGCGCGAAACCGCGCTCGCGCTGCGTGCGGAGGTGACCGTGCTGTTCGTCCGGTTCGCGCTGAAGGACGCCGGCATCGTCGCGCCGATCGAAGCGGAAATCCGCGACGCCGCCATGCCGGTGCCGGACGGCGACGACCTGCTGCATCCGTCGTGCCGGCCGATGAAAGACCACTTCTGGCGCAGCGAGGTGCTCGCCGCGGGCGCCACCACGTGCACGGCCGATTTCGCCGTGCTCGATCGCGACGGCGCCGTATCGGGCTATTTCCGCTGGGAAACGGCGATCGAGATCGCCGCCAGCCGGCCCGACACGAAACAGCCCGGCGTCAAGCCATAGCGGATCGCGACGGCTATTTCACGCTGCCGCCGCGTACCGGCTTCAACGCGATCGGGGCGGAGGACGGCGCCGACAACGACTACGACGATGTCGACGTGGGCGGCGTCGCGTGCCGTGCTCAGGTGCGCGGCAACCCCGGCGGATTGGTCTGCGACCGGTCGATCGCCTCGGCGTCCAGCCGCCAGTGATCGAGCGCCTTCCGGTAGCTGCCGTTGGCGATCAGCGCATTGATCGCGAGCGTCAGCGGCTCGGCGAGGCCACTGCCCTTGCGGGTCGTGATCGCGATGTCCGCGGTGCGCGGCCAGCCGCCGCTGACGGTGCCGATCAGCTTCGCATCGCCACGCAGCGACGCCTGGTACGCGAGCATCGAGTTCACGCTGAAGATCGTGTCGACGCGGCCCGACTGCAGCGCGACCCAGCGCTCGGCCGCATCCGCGTAATACTGGATCTCGACGGGTGCGAGGCCGTGCGCGACGTTCTGCCGGTTCCATTCGAGCAGGATCTTTTCCTGGTTCGTGCCCGAATCGGTCACGACACGCAGCCCGGCGACATCCTTCGGCTCGCGGATCGCCGCCAGCTTGCTGCCGGTCTTCACGTAGAAGCCGAGCTGGTCCTTCCGGTAGGTCGAGAAATCGAATTTCTTCTTGCGCTGCTCGGTGACCGTCACGTTCGAGATCACCGCGTCGACCTTGCCGGACTGCAGCGCGAGCGGCCAATCGGCCCACGCGAGCGGCACGATCTTCAGCTTGCGGCCGAGACTGTCCGCGATCAGTTGCGCGAGATCGGGATCGAAGCCGACCACCGTGCGTGCGTCGGTCGCATAGGTGCTGAGCGGCGGCAGATTCGGCGCGATGCCGATCGTCAGCGTGTTCGCTTCGGCAAACCGGAAGCCGGCCGGCAGCGCCTGCTCGACCGCCGGGTTCACGGCGCCGCGCTGCCGGGCCGGCTGCTCGGGACTCAGGTCGAACGACGCCGCCTGCGCGGCGACGGCGCTCCCGGCAATCAGCGCGACGGCCAGCACGCGAGCGATGCGCGCAACGGGAAAAGCGGTTCTTCTCATGTCTTGTGGAATCCTGTATTGATTCGACGATGCCGGAAACGCGTCGCGCGGGCAGCGGGCCGGCAACGTTCGGCGCCGGTCGCTGCCGCGCCGGGTCGCTCACGCAGGCGTCGCTTCGAGTTCGACCGCGGCCGCGCGCGGCGGCGCGGCCTGCACGGCCGGCGACGGCTGCCTCGCCTGCACCGATTCGCCCGCATAGAGCGCTTTCGGGTCGAACACGCGCGCCTGCAGCGGCGTGAACGCGCGGAAATTCCACAGGCTGCGCGCGACGAACACGCGCTGCACCCAGCGGAACGCGCGATCGTTCTCGTCGTACTGCGGATCGAAGCGATCGCGCGAATGCAGCGTGAAGTGGTTGTTGATCAGCACCAGCTTGCCGGGCGACACCTGCACGCCGAACGACACTTCGCGCACCGCGCGATACAGGTTGGCCAGCGCTTCCTGCGCGCGCGCATTGACCGCCAGCACCATGTCCGGATAGAACGCGACCGTCACGCGCGGCGCATCGAGCGGCCCCGACAGCACGGCGCTCAGATCGGTGTTGTCGCGCGGCGTCGGCGTCGCGCCGCGCCACCGGTACGGCACGCGAATGATGTAGTGCTCGCCGTAGAGTTGCGCAATATCGTCCGGCGACAGCAATTGCAGCGCGCGGCGCGCATCGGCGAGCCGCGTGTACGGGCCGCCGCCGGCCTCGCTGCGCACGCCGAGCAGCAGCAGCGCGAATGGCGACGTGTCGCCTTCCGGCATGTGCGCCTGCGCGGCGTTCTCGATATGGAAATCGAGTTCGACCTCGGAGCCGAGGCCCGTATAGTCGCGCGCGGTCGCCTTGTGCGGCGTCAGGTTGTTCACCAGCTCGCGGCCTTCGTGCGCGATCGAGTACGGCTCGCCGGCCAGCGTGCTCAACGCGACCAGCACGTTCTCGCTCAACACGCCGGCCTTGAACGAGCGGCCGGTTTCCTCGAATCGCGGGCTGCCGCTCACGCCGTCGTCGATCGGCAGGTTGTCGATCTCGATCGAGCCGTGTGCGTCCGCGGTCGGCGCCTTCGCCCGATCGAATGCGTCGACGATCCGGTCGGGAAACGCGTTGTAGGCCAGCTTGCGGACCGCGCTGATATAGCCTGCGCCGCCGGCCGGGTCGTAATCCAGCGCGCCGAGCGTCTTGCGGATGTGGGCGGACTCCGCTGCCGTCAAAGCGATGCGTTCATCTGCGAGATAGGTCATAAGTCTCTCGTATAAAGATCTGGTTCGAAGAGCGGCGTGGCATCGCCGCCGCGCTCCGCCGTCCTCGGGGCGAAGCGCTCGACAAGACTAGGAGACCCGCATTGCATTGCGAAATGATATTAATTCGATTGCAAACGAACATTATCGATATAAGTTCAGCAATCCGGCCGGAACCGGTTCACCTCGCTTGCGCCGCCCTTAACACGAATACTTGTTAAAAAATCGCTGCTTATTATTTGTATTCGCTAACGGGTCGATGCTATTTTTCCGTCGGATTCGACGCAGCGGCCGGCGCCCGACGGGCAGCCGGCATCCCTCGTCCGCCTTACGGAAACGTGCCCGATGAATCGATACCGCCAGCCGTCCCACACGCCCTATACGCCCTACACACCCCATACGCGCCGGGAGTCGCGATGAGCGACCGTGCCCCGGCGCTCGACCGCGTCGAGCGCGCGCCGATCGCCGTCGCGGAATCGCCCCGCGCATCGCTGCGCGCCCTCTTCCCGACCGTCGCCGCCGCGAGCCTCGGCTTCGCGATCGTCCAGCTCGACGTGACCGTCGTCAACGTCGCGATCCCGAGCCTCGGCCACGCGTTCGGATCGAGCGTCCACGGGCTGCAGTGGATCGTCGATGCCTATACGCTGTCGTTCGCCGCGCTGCTGCTGACGTCCGGCACGCTGGCCGACCGCTTCGGCAGCCGTCGACTCTTCGCGTACGGCCTTGCGCTGTTCCTGCTCGCATCGCTCGGCTGCGCGCTCGCGCCGTCGCTGGCGGCGCTGGTTGCCGCGCGGATCGCGCAGGGCGTCGGCGCCGCGATGATCCTGCCCACGTCGCTCGCGCTCATCACGCATGCGTGCGCCAGCGATGCCGCCGCGCGCGTGAAAGCCGTCGCATGGTGGAGCGCGACGGGCGGCGCGATCAGCGCGGCCGGACCGACGCTCGGCGGCCTGCTGATCGATTCGCTCGGCTGGCGCGCGATCTTCTTCATCAACCTGCCGATCTGCGCGCTCGGGCTGTGGCTCACGCTGCGCCACGTGCAGGATTCGGCCGCCGCGCGCACGCGGCTGTTCGATCCGGCCGGCCAGATCGTCGCGGTGCTCGTGCTCGGACTGCTGACGGGCGGCATCATCCGGGCCGGCGCGCACGGGATCGGCGATCCGTATGCGGCCGGCGCACTGATCGCGTCGGTCGCGCTCGGCGCGTCGTTCGTCGCGATCGAGCGGCGCGCGAGCGCGCCGATGCTGCCGCTCGCGTTCCTCCGGATCCCGCGCGTGCCGGGCGTGCTCGCGATCGGCGCGGTCACGAATGCGGCGTTCTACGGGCTGATCTTCTCGCTGAGTGTCTATTTCCAGAACGCGCGCGGCTTCACGGCGACCGAATCGGGGCTCGCGCTCGCGCCGCTCACGATCATCATGCTCGCCAACATCGCGAGCGCTCGGCTCGCGGTCCGCTACGGGTTTCGCGCGACCGTCATCGTCGGTCTCGCCGTGTCGCTCGCCGGCTATGTGTGGCTGTGGCGGACGCTCGCCGCGCACGCGCCGTACGCGTTGCTGGCGCCGGGGCTCGCGGCGATGGCGATCGGCGGCGGCATCGCGATTCCCGCGCTGACGTCGACGATGCTCGGCAGTGTCGAGGCCGGCCGCTCGGCCACTGCGTCCGCGATCCTCAATACCGCACGCCAGGTGGGCGCCGCGATCGGCGTCGCGACACTCGGCGCGCTGGTCGCCGGCCAGGGCGCGGCCATCGCGACCGGCGCGGCGCGCGCGTTCGCCGTGGCGGCCGTGCTCGTCGCGGCCTGTGTCGTGCTGGCGGTGCGCTGGCCCGGCGACCCGGCCGATACCGGCACGCGGGCCTGAGCACGCCGGCGCCCCGCCTCCTTCACCCGATCCCCCATCCGAGCGAGGAATCCATGCAGCATCGCTTCATCGATACCGTCCTGATCGTCGACGGCGCGTCGACCGCCGCTTACCTGGCCCCCGCGTTTCGCGCATACGGCATCCGTTGCGCGCATGTGATCAGCGATCCCGATCTGCCGGCAATCTACCGAAACCAGTTCGTGCCGTCCGACTACATCCGGCAGGTCCAGCATCGCGGCGACATCGACGCGACGCTCGCGCAACTGCGCGACCTGCGCATCGGCGCGGTGCTGCACGGCCTCGACGCGGCGCTCGAGCTGGCCGATACGCTGGCCGAGCGGCTCGACGTGCCGTTTCGCAACCCGCTCGCGACCTCCGCCGCGCGACGCGACAAGTTCGCGATGAACGAACGCATTCGTCAGGCCGGGCTGCGCGCGCCCGCGCACTTTCACAGCACGTCGGTCGACGAAGCGCTCGACTGGGCGCGCGCGCACGGCACGTTGCCGCTCGTGGTGAAGCCGGCGCGCAGCGCAGGCGTGGCCGGCGTGAAGATCTGCCGGACGCTCGCGCAGGTCGAGGCCGCCGCGCGCGACGTGCTGGCCACCCGTTCGCTGTACAACCAGCCGAACGACGACATCGTGATCCAGAGTTATTCCGAGGGGCAGGAATACATCGTCGACTCGGTGTCGTTCGAGGGCCGCCATCGCGTGGTCAGCCTGTGGGAGGTGCATCGCGACCGCACGCACGCGCCGCGGCTCGACAAGATGCTGGTGCTGAACCACACCGATCCGCGCTACGCGCCGCTGCTCGACTATGCGGCCGACGTGCTCGACGCGCTGGACGTGCGCTTCGGGCCGACCCATCTGGAGCTGTTCGATACGGCCGACGGCCCGACGATCGTCGAGCTGAACGCGCGGCTGCACGGCAGCCTCGATCCGCGGCTGACGAGCGCGGTCAGCGGCGAGAATCACGTGTCGGCCGCCGTCGAAGCCGTGCTGCATCCGGAGCGGCTGTTCGGCGACGTCGCCGCGCCGACGGATTTCCGCGGGTACTGCGGGCACGTGCTGTTGCTATCGTCGCGCAACGGCGTGCTGCGGCAGGATTTCACGTGGCAGGCGATCCAGGCGCTGCCGTCGTTCGTCGGGCTCAAGCAGTGGGTCAAGGTCGGCGACTCCCTGCGCGTGACCACCGACCTGCAGACGGCGCTCGGCACGGTCGGCCTCTACAGCCCGACCTTCGAGCGGCTACTCGAGGATTGCCGGCGGATTCGCGAAATCGAGGCCGACTTCTTCGCGGACGAAGGCGCGGTCGCGTCGGCCTAGCGTGTGTTCACGCCAGGGCCGCGCATCCTCGTATCAGCGCGCGAGCAGCGCACCGGCCTGCCGGCCGAGCACCGCGCGCAATGCGTCGAGTTCGGGCAGCGCAGGCGCTTCGTCGGGCGTGACGAGGTAGGTCGTCACGCTGCCGAGATCGTCGAACGCATGCGTGCGCAGCTCCTTGCGCGCCACGTGCTCGGCCGTGATCCGCTTCGGCAGGATCGCGACGCCCATCCCGGCCGCGACGCAGCCGAGGATCGCGCCGAACGTGCCGAACGACGACACCGATTCGATCGCGACGCCGCGCGCCTTCAGCCAGTGCTCCGCGACCGCGCGATACGGGCAGCCGTCGTGAAACGCGAGCAAGCGCACCGTGTTGTCGGCCAACAGTTGCCGGCGCGTGACGGTCGCTGCGCTCACCAGCACCATGTCTTCCGCGAACGCGGGCTCGTAACGCAGCCCGGGCCGCACGACCGCGCGCGCGGTGAGCGCCGCGTCGATCCGGCCGCGCAACAGCGCGTCGGCCAGGTCCGGCTCGCTGCCGATCTGCACCGCGAGGCCGAGCGCCGGATCGCGTTCCTTCAGCGCGGCGGCCAGCGCCGGCAGCCGCGTGGCGGCCGTGCTTTCCATCGACCCCAGCCGCAAGCCGCGGGCTACCGGCGTTTCGCGCACCACCTGCGTCGCTTCGTCGACGAGACGCAGGATGCGGTCGCAATACGGAATCAGCCGGCGCCCGGCATCGTTCAGCACCAGCCGCTTGCCGTGTCGATCGAACAGCGGCGCGTCGAGCGACTCTTCGAACTGGCGCAGCCGCGCCGTGACGTTCGATTGCGTGCAGCCGAGCCGTTCGGCCGCGCGCAACGCGCTGCCTTCCTGCACGACGGCCCGGAAAGTTTCGAGGAGAGGGATGTTCATATCACTTTCTCTTGTTACCGATTTAGTTTATATCATTTTACTTCGCTCATCATCCGGATTAGCCTAGGCTGTCCCGTTCCAAGGAATCCGCATGCCGTCCGCCGCCCGCTTCGGCTTCACTCCGGCTCGCCGCCGGCCCGAGGTTCGCCCGTGCGCGCACTGATCGCCGCGCTGGTGCGGCGCGGCCCCACCGTGCTCGCGTGCGGCGTCGGCCTCGGGCTGCTGGTGCCGCCGCTGGCCGATCTCGCGCGGCCGCTGATGCCCGCGACCGTGTTCCTGTTCGTGCTCGGCACGCTGCTGCGCGTCGAGCCGAGCGCCGTGCGCGCGGTGGCGCGGCGTCCCGCCGTGTCGCTGCTGCTGCCCGCCATGACGATGATCGCGTGCCCGGTCGCGCTCGGCATCGCCGCGCGGCTCGCCGGCCTGCCGTACGACTGGGTCGTGGCGCTGGTGATCGCGTACTGCGCGCCGCCGTCGAGCGGCACGTCGACGATCGCGCGCATGCTGTCGCTCGACGCCAGCGTCGCGCTCGTCGCGACCCTCGCGTCGATGGTGTTCGTGCCGCTGACCGCCCCGTTGCTGACGGCCTGGTTCAGCCACGATGCGGCGGTGTCGATCTCGCCGTCGAGCCTCGCGCTGCGGCTCGCGCTGCTGATCGGCAGCGCCGAAGGCGTCGCGTTGCTCGTGCGGCGCTTTGCCGGCGCGCGGCTCGCGCGCCACGCGACGCCGATCGACGCGATCGTCGTCGCCGCGCTGCTGATCTTCGCGCTCGGCACGATGGCCGGCATGCAGCAGTCGATCATCGACGCCCCGCACCGCGCACTGACCGCGATCGCCCTCGCATTCGCCGTCAACGCGGGTTTCCAGATCGTCGCGTACGGGCTCACGCCCGGCGACGTCCGCACGCGCCTGAACGTCGCGCTGATCGTCGCCAATCGCAACGTCGGGCTGATGTGGGCCGCGCTCGGGCTGGCCGCGACGCCGACTATGGCGCTCGTGTTCGCGTGCGCGCAGTTGCCGATCTATACGCTGCCGCGCGTCGTCCAGCATCTGCTGCCGCGCCTCGAAGCGCAGCGGCTGCGCCGGCGCCCCCGCTAGCCGGCTTCCCTCTTCCGCCCTCGATCAAGGATTCGTCATGAAGCGACTCATCGTGATCGGCGCACGCGCCACCGGCAGCAGCGTCGCGCTGGTGCGCGCCGCCCTCGCACGCCAGGCGGCCGTGACTGTCGTCACCGCGCCCGGCCATCGTCTCGACGGCGTGTTTCCCGACGGCGTCGAGACGGTCAATCTCGCGCCCGACGCCAACCAGCTCGCCGGCTGGCTGCGCGCGCGCTTCGCGGACGAACTCGACACGCTGCGCGTGACGACCGCGCACGACACCTATGCACGCACCGCCGCATGGGTCGCCGATGCGCTCGGGCTGCCCGGCCCCGATGCACGCCACGTCGCGCACGCGGTATCGAAGTCGAACCAGAAGGCATTGCTCGCCGCGCACGGGATCCCGGCCGCGCAGTTCGTCGCGGGCACGCTGGCCGCGCCGGCGGCGCTCGCGGCCGCGGCTGCCCCATTGCGCTTTCCGGTCGTCGTCAAACCGTCGGAAGGCTCCGCGAGCGACGGCGTGCGCCGCTGCGAGGACGTGGCCGCCGTGCGCGCGCAGCTCGACGCGCTCGCCGCCATGCACGCCGATGACGCTTCGCTTGCGACCGAACGCGTCGTCATCGAGGAATTCCTGGAGGGCAGCGAATACTGCGTCGAGTATTTCGACGGCCGCTACGTCGGCGCGCTGCGCAAGCTGAAACGGCACGGCGCCGGTTTTCTCGAGCGCGGGTATACATCCGAACTCGATCTCGACGCCGACACGCTGCGCGCGCTGATCGACGTCGGCACGCGTGCGACGGCCGCCGCCGGGCTCACGTGGGGGCCCGTGCATCTCGACTGCATCGTGCACGACGGCGTGCCGCACGTGATCGAACTGAATCCGCGCATCGCGGGCAGCTTCATCTGCGACATCGTGCGCGACGGCTACGGCTTCAACGTGGTCGAAGCGTTGCTCGACAAGCTCGATGGACGGACGGTGACGATTCCCGAGCTGTTCGAGCCGCACGCGTATGCGCGCGCCGAATTCCTGCTCGACAGCGATCCCCGTGCGTGGCGGTTCGCGCAGGCCGGCGAGATCGACGACGGGGCGGTCAGGATCAGCTATGGGCCGCAAGTGCTGCCCGATCGCGAACGGCGCGCGTTTCTTTATGTGCGCGTTGCGTTGCCGGCTGCGCAGGGTTCGCCGGACGACGCGGGTTCGGCGGCCGAGCGCCGAGCCGTCGTGCAGCCGACGCGGGCGGCGACTGCGGCTCCTGACCTGAACCTTCAGCCGGAGAAATAGCGTGACGCGCGCGCCGGACCTTCCACACTGACTGCGTTGCAGCCCGTACGCAGGCGTGTCGCACTTCAAGCGCGGTCACGCTCATGGGTCGCTGGCGGCAGCGTAACGCGGCGTCGCCATCGTGCCCGGCTTCACGTCGACGGCGCAACGCCCGGGGGTCGCTTACGTGCCGCTGGCGACACCGCATGCTCCGGCGTTGGTCTGCGCCGGCAGCGCATTCAATGCAGCGGCGACCACGCCTCCGGCAAGCCGATCGTCGACGTCGCGCTTTCGATCTGCTCCGGACCGCCGGTCGGAGGCCAAAGACCCGCCGCATAGTGCCGCTTTCTCAACGCCATGCGTTCTTCCAGACTCGAGAATCCCCAAATGTGCGTGATGCGCGGCGGTCCATCTAGCGCGTACAGGTTGCAAACGAGATGCGACGTATAGGCGTGGGCCGGACCTATCGCACGCTCCCACGCGGAAATGGTCGGCGCAATACCGCCGGCTTTCAGCCAGTAGCGGCGAATCTCGTAGAAGCCGCCGAATGCCGCCGGTTCGACGTCGGGCAGAAAAGGAAACAGCGCATAGCTTTCCATCGCCAATCGAACGGACGCGCTTTCAATTCCGAAAGGTTGCTCGGCGCGCAATGCCCGATTGCGTTCATGCTGCAATTCATCCATCGTCTCGAAGCCACGCAGCACGACAATCCGCGACAGCTCGCCGATTTCCGTGCGCCATGCGCCCAGCAGGCGCCCTCGCGCGTCGGCATCCGACACCCAGCGATGCGCACGGTCGGACACCCCGTCCTGGTCCGTAAGCGGACACGCCAACGTCGTGAGTTCATACGGCATTTCAGTTCTCCTTTCGTTCGGATATCGCAATCTATTTCCAAACCGGTGGCCGATAAACGCGCGTCGCCTTGAAACAGAATCCAGTAACATTGCGCAATGGATCTCCTCAAGGCGATGACCGTATTCGTCCGTATCGTGGAAACGGGTAGCCTGACCGCAGCGGCGCAAGCGTCCAACCTGTCGCCGACCATGGTCGGCAACTACCTTCAGGCTTTGGAAAATCGGCTGGGTGCGGTCCTCGTGCACCGCACGACCCGTAAGCAGAAAATCAGCGCGTTCGGCCACGCTTACTACGAGCGATGCGTCGAAGTCCTCGGCCTGGTCGACGACACGGAACAGCTTGCGCTCGCTCACCTCCAGCAGCCGCGGGGGCGTTTGCGCGTGACCGCGCCCGTCGTGTTTACGAACGAGTGCCTGGTTCCCGCGCTCGCGGACTATTACCGGCGCTACCCCGAGGTCCAGCTCAATATCGTCGCAACCGACTCGCTCGCCGATCTGTTCGACGACGGTTTCGAGGCAGCCATTCGCATCGGCGCGCTCGCCAACCCGGATGCGGTGGCGCGGCCGCTGGCGCCCTATCGGTTGGTGCTGTGCGCGTCGCCCGCTTACGTTCGCGAACACGGTGCGCCGACTACGCCGCAGGCGCTTGCCGGGCATCAATGCCTGACGTATGCGTATCCGCCCCGATCGGAATGGCACGCGGCGCAACCTCGATGGATGCTGGAGGGTCCGGACGGGCCGGTCGGCATCGCCGTGGACGGCAGGCTGAAAATCGACAGTGCGGACGCGTTGCGCCGGGCGGCATTGAGAGGGCTGGGTATCGCGATGCTTCCGTCCATGTTGATACGCGACGACCTTCGCGACGCGCGCCTCGTCGAGATCATGCCGGACTTCGCCGCGCCGGAACGGTCGATGAATCTGCTTTATCTGCAGGAGCGGCGGAAATCGCCGAAGCTTCGTAGCTTTACTGAATTCGTGGTCGAACGGTTCGGCGCCGAATAGGCGAATCGTTTACGAGAGACCCGGCGATCAGCTGACAAAAACCTGTCGACGCAAGCAGGACTGGCAAATCGATGCCGAATACGCGCCGCGATCCGTAGCGGCATCCTCGTCGTCGTGGTAGTTTCTTGCGTCCTCCTCGCCGGAGGAAAACAACAATTCGAGGGGGCTATCCACATGCTGATTACGCGAGACCGTCGATCCATTTCAATCGGCCGCATGATTCGGGCACACGTCGCCGTGGCGGCAATCGTCACGCATGCAACAGTCGCGTATTCCGCCGATTCCTCCCCCGCCTTCACCGTCCTGTCCGACGACAATGTCTACACCGTGAATCGCGACGGCTCGTCGACCCACGATCAAGCAAGATCGATCCGCATCGAGACGGACCAGGGCGTCAGATCGTATGGTCAGGTTTCCTATCGATATAGCCGCGAGTTGCAGAAATTCGAAGTGCTCGAGGCCTACACCACCACGCGCGACGGCGTGCGGATAGACGTTCCGGCCAATGCAATCTTCACGCGTCAAAGTGCGTCGAGCGTCCATGCCCCCAGCTTCGACGACAACCTCGTCAAGACGATCGTCTTTCCCGGCGTCGAGCCCGGCGCGACCGTGACCATGCGCACGCGCGAGACGCAGGTCACGCCACTGTTTCCCGGGCATTTCTCCGCCGACGACACGTTTCCGAACAACAAGCCGATCCAGAGCGCCAGCATCACGATCAACGCGCCCGCGTCGATCGCGCTGCATGCGGATGTCGTCGACATGCAGGGTGGACGGGAGGCAGCCGACGTCGACGGCCGGCAAATCTGGCGCTGGACGATCAAGGATGCGCGTGTGCAGCCACTCGAAGCGAATGCGCCGAGTATCAACGACCGCAGCCCGCGGCTCGCGGTCACGACGTTTCCGGACTACGCGGCGCTCGGACAGGCATACGCCGCCCGTGCGCAGGCGCAGGCGACCGTTACGCCCGACGTGCAGGCGCTGGCCGATCTCGTCACGAACGGAATCGTCGACCGGCGCGATCAAGCAGATGCCCTCTATCGATGGGTGAGCCGAAACATCCGCTACGTTGCCGTGTTCCTCGGTTTCGGCGGTGTCGTTCCGCACACCGCACAGGACGTCCTGCAGGCACGCTACGGCGACTGCAAGGACCATACGACGCTGCTGCAGGCGCTGCTGGCAGCGAAAGGCATTTCGAGCGGCACGGTACTCGTGAATGCGGACAGTCGCTATTGGCTGCCTTCGGTCGCGAGCCCGCTGGCCGTATTCAATCACGCGATCACTTACGTTCCCGAATTCGACGTCTACCTCGACTCGACCGCCGGTACGGCCCGGTTCGGCACGCTGCCTTTCAACGAGCAAGGAAAGCAGGCGTTGCTGACGGGCATCGGCAATGCAGAGTCTCGCTTGATCGTCCTTCCCGTTGCACACGCCGACGCCGACACGGTGACGGTCACCACGCGCACCACGCTCGACCCGTCCGGTACCGTTCGCGGCAACAGCAAAGTCGACAACCGCGGCGAATACGACTGGATCGCCCGCTCCGTGTTCGCCCGGTTGCCGGCAGGTTCCGAACCGGTGTTCGCGCAGGCATTCCTTACCGCGAGCGGATCGGAGGGCACCGGCCGTTACCGTCACGGCGACATCGGCGATCTCCGAACCGCGTTTACGTTTTCCAGCGTATTCGAACTACCGGACTACACCCCGCTCCCCGGCCCCGGCGCGATGCGTGTCCCCAGAGGACTGAGCGGCTTCGACACGGTCGCCAGTGCCTTTGACTGGACAGGACCGACCAAACGCAACACCCCGCTCCTGTTCAAAGCCGGGCGTTTCAGCGAAATCACGAAACTGGAGTTGCCGACCTCGATGAAGGTGCTGAGCCTTCCGAAGCCCGTCACGGTGACTTCGTCGTTCGGCACTTATACGTCTTCCTATGCAATGGAAGGCAGCACCGTCAGCGTGACCCGGACGCTCGAGCTGAATTCGCCGCGGCCGTATCTGCAGCCGGACGAGTACCCCGAATTCCGACGCATGGCGAGGTCGATCAAGCACGACCTCGCCGCGCAGATCGTCTATCGATGATCGGCTCGCGGGCGCGGTCGAATCGGAAGCGCCCGAAAGCCGCGCCGCCTCCGGCGTCCATCGCGAACGCCGAAGCCACAGTCAATGCGAAGCACCGAACAATCGAATCACGACGCCGCGCAGCCACCGGTTGCCGGCTTCGTGGTGATAGCGCGCGTGCCAATGCTGCCGCACCGCGAACCCGTCGACCGGGATCGGGCATGCATGCACCGCCAGATCGTTGGCCTGGGCCAGCGTCTCGCCGATATGACGCGGTAGCGTCGTGATCAGGTCGGTCGTCTGGACGATCGCGCCCAAGCCCAGAAAGCCCGGCAATTCCAGCACCACGTCCCGCTCGATGCGCGCCTGCCGCAGCGCCTGTTCGAGGAGCTGCGCGCCGGTTCCGGCCGTAATCGCGACATGCCCTTCCGAACGATATTGCTTTACCCCGAGCCGGCCGCGAATCCTCGGGTGATGTCGATTCACCAGACAAATCCAGTCCTGGTCATACAGCTTCTGCTGATAAATGCCGCCGCCGAGCCACGGCACGTAGCCGATCGCGAGATCGGCTTCGCCCGATTCGAGCGCCCGCTCCGTATTGCCGTCGATCCGCGCGGCTTCCAGCCGGACGCCGGGCGCCTGCGCGCGAACATGGGCCAGCAGCCGCGGCAGCAGCGTGACGTGACTCGCATCGGTCATGCAGATGCGAAAGCGTCGCTGAGCGGTCGCGGGATCGAAGGCGATTTCCCACGCGGTGAAGCGCCGCAGCGATTCGAGGATTTCCCGGCATGGCCCGATCAGCGCGTCGGCTTGCGGCGTCGGCGCCATGCCGCCGGGCGTGCGAATGAAGAGCGGATCGTGCAGGTGCTCCCGCAAGTGCCCGAGCCAGATGCTGACGGTCGGCTGGCTCTGGCCGAGCTGCTCGGCGACGCGCGTGACGCTGCGCACGTCGTACAGGAGATCGAATAGCTGAAGCAGTTTCAGGTCCGGCAGATCGGCTGGCATCGGCGCGTTATTGTCCATGGCAATGACGCCATTGTATCCATTGCATTGTCGACATGAGCGCCGGCTTCTATCGTGAGGCCATACGTCAAGGAGACAGCATTGAAAATCGCGATTCTGGGAGCCGGCGCACTGGGTTGCGCGATCGGCGCCACCCTCACCGAAGGCGGTCACGAGACCTGGTTGATCGACCGCTCGCCCGCGCACGTCGACGCGATGCGGCGCGACGGCCTGCGGGTCGACGACGCCGGCGGCTCCCGGCACGTCCGCGTTCACGCGACGACGCAGGCTGCCGAAGTCGGCGCGGCCGACCTGGTGGTGGTGCTGGTCAAGTCGTTCCACACCGACGCGGCCATCCGCGGCGCCCGGTCGCTCGTCGGGCCCGATACCGTCGTGCTGTCGCTGCAGAACGGCCTCGGACACGAGGACATCCTGAGCGACGCCGTCGGCCGCGAGCGCGTACTCGCGGGCAAGACCTACGTCGGTGGCGTGCTTCGCGGGCCGGGCCATATCGAATCCGGCGTCATCGGCAAGGCCACTTACATCGGCGAGCTCGACGGCCGCATCACGCCGCGCGTACGGGCGATCGCCGACGCATTCGATACCGCCGGCCTCGCGACGACGATCAGCGACAACATCGTCGGCACGATGTGGGACAAGCTGCTCGTCAACGTCGCGACCGGCGCGCTGACCGGCGTCACCGGCCTCACCTACGGCCAGCTTTACGACGAGCCGCTGCTGAAGGCGACGTCGCTCGCGGCTGTCGCCGAGGCGATCGCGGCGGCGGAGGCGGCCGGCGTCAAGCTGTCGATGACCGATCCCGAACAGGCGTGGACGCTCGCCGCCGAGGGGCTGCCCGCGGCCTTCAAGACCTCGATGTTGCAAAGCCTGGAGAAAGGCTCGATCACCGAGATCGACTTCATCAACGGTTCGGTCGTGCGCGCCGGGCAGCGCTACGGCGTGCCGACCCCGGTCAACGCCACGCTCGTCGCCTGCATCAAGGGGCTGGAGCGCGCGATGGCCGATCGCCGGCGCGAGGAGGCTGCCGCATGAATGCCACGAAAGCCTATCTCGAACACGTTGCGATCTGGGTGAAGGACATCCGCTGGCACATCCGCTTCTTCGAAGACGTGCTCGGCATGACGCTGCGCGAAGTGGACGGCACGCTCGACGCGCCGCGACAGTACTGGACGCTCGGCGGCCTGCAGTTCATCCACGCGCCGGAACACGACGGCCCCGAAGGCAGGCTCGCGCATCTCGGCGTGATGTGCGAAGACCTGGAGGCCGCGCTGGTCGCGGCGCGGCGGTTCGACGTGACGGAGATGCAGCAGGGACGCAACTGGCTTCGCCTGCCCGACGGGCTCGCCGTCGAACTGATTCAGGCCCGGCCGGCGTCCTGCGTCGCGCAGGCACTGGCGATCGACCCGCGCGCGGAGGCATGACCATGACGATCGTCGAGAAATACTGGGACGACGCCCGCGAGGGCGACACATGCACGAGCCCGAGCTACGTCGTGACCAAGGAACGCATTCTCGCGTATGCCGACCTCACCGGCGACCACACGCCCGTTCACGTGGACGAGGAATACGCGAACGCCAGCCATTTCGGCTGCCTCGTCGCGCACGGGCTGTTCGGCCTGTCCGTCGCCGACGGCCTGAAGACCCAGAGCGACTATCGCTTCCTGCCGGGCATGTCGCTCGGCTGGACCTGGGATTTCCTGCTGCCGATCAAGGTCGGCGACGTGCTGCACGTGACGTTCCGCGTCGGTTCGATGCGGGCGAGCAAGAGCCGCCCGGACTGGGGCATCGTCGTGCTGCCGTCGGAACTGATCAATCAGGACGGGCAGGTCGTTCAACGCGGCGAACATCGTCTGATGGTGCCGCGCCGTCCGGAGGCACGATGATGCAGGCTCGTCCCCTCGAAGGCATGCGCGTCGTCGACTACAGCCACTTCCTCGCTGGCCCGTATGTCGGGCGCTGTCTCGCCGCGCTCGGCGCCGAAGTCATCAAGGTCGAGCGTCCCGGCGCCGGCGACGCCGGGCGCCAGCACGCGACCGTGCTCGACGACCAGCAAAGCGGTTACTTCCTGCAGCTCAACATGGGCAAGCGCGGCGTGAGCGTGAACATGAAGGATGCGCGCGGCAAGGCGTTCATGCAGCGGCTGTGCGACTCCGCCGACGTCTTCATCGAGAACTACCGGCCGGCCGCGCTGGACAAGCTCGGGCTCGGCTATGCCGAACTGTCGGCGCGCAATCCGGGCCTCGTCTATTGCTCGATTTCGGCGTACGGGCACACCGGCCCCGACGCGCACCGCGCGGGCTTCGGACTGATCGCCGAAGCGAAGAGCGGGATCATGCAGATGGTCGGCACGCCCGGCGAGCGGCCGCCGCTGCTGCGCATTTCGCTCGGCGACATGTACACCGGCATTCATGCGGTCGCGGCGATCAACGCCGCGCTGCTCGGGCGCGTAAAGAGCGGCCGCGGGCAACACGTCGACATGGCGCTGTACGACACGCTGGTGTCGATGCACGAATACGCGGTGCAGTGCTACACGCTGCAGGGCGTGCTGCCCGAGCAGACCGGGCACGACATGCCGACCTCGACACTCTACGGCGTGTTCCGTGCCGCGGACGGCGATCTCGTGATCGCCGCGCAGGTCGACGACGCGTGGAAGCGCTTCGCACAACTGATCGCGGCGCACGGCGGCCCGGCGGGTTTCGGCGCCGATCCGCGGTTTCACGACAGCACCGGCCGCAACGCACACCGCGCGGAGATCCTGTCGGTGGTCGAGCCGTGGGTGGCCGCGCGTTCCGTCGCGTCGGTACTGGACCTGCTGGACGGCATCGACGTTCCGTGCGCGAAGGTGCAGCGCATCGACGAGGTGTTGAACGATCCGCAGATCCAGGCCAGGGGCATGGTCGTCGAGCAACAGCATCCGCGCTACGGGACGCTGCGTCTGCCCAACCTGCCGTTCCGGTTTTCCGATTGCGATACGACGATTCGCGACGTCGCGCCCGATCTCGGGCAGCACAACGCGGAAGTCGCGCGTTCCCTCGGGTTCGATTCGGCCGAAATCGACGCGATGCAGGCCGATGGCGTCCTCTATTCGAAAGCGAGCCAACGATGACTGATCGATACGCGGTGATCGGCAATCCGATCGGACACACGAAATCCCCGCTGATTCACGGCCTCTTCGCGCAAGCGACGCGGCAGGACCTCCGCTATACGGCGATCGAAGGCCCGCTCGAGCCGGCAGGCGCTTTTGCTGCAACGGTGCGTGCGTTTTTCGATGGCGGCGGCAAGGGCATCAACGTCACCGCGCCGTTCAAGCTCGACGCGTTCGCGATGTCGGACGAACGCAGCGAGCGTGCGCGGCTCGCGGGCGCGGCCAACGCACTCAAGTTCGACGGCGGCCGCATCCTGGCGGACAACTTCGACGGCATCGGGCTGGTTCGCGATATCGAAGCGAACCTCAATCTGCCGATGGCCGGCAAGCGCGTGCTGGTGCTCGGTGCGGGCGGCGCGGCGCGCGGCGCGCTGTTGCCGTTCCTCGAAGCCGGCCCGGCGGAACTCGTGATCGCGAATCGCGACGTCGACAAGGCGCGTGCACTGGCCGCGCAGGTGGCCGGGCGCGGTCCGCTCGTGGCCGGCAGCTACGCGGACCTCGCGCGGATGGGACGTTTCGACCTCGTCGTCAATGCGACGTCGGCCAGCCTGACCGGCGATCTGCCGCCCGTCCCGCCGAGCGTGTTCAGTCCGACGGGAACCGCCTACGAACTCGCCTATGGCAAACGGCTCACGCCGTTCCTCCGGCTCGCGAAAAACGCCGGCGTGCACGGGATCGCGGACGGCGTCGGCATGCTGGTCGAGCAGGCGGCCGAGGCGTTCGCATGGTGGCGCGGCGTGCGCCCTGCGACCAGTTCGGTGATCGACCGGCTGGCCGTGCCGTTCGACTGAACACGCGATGGGGTGTCGGCATGCAGCCGATCCCGATGCGCGACGGCATCGAACGCGGCAGGGGCGGCAGGCGCGATCGGGTAGATTCGGCGCGTCCATACGAGCGTGAAACCCGTCGGGCGATTGTCGGCCACGATCCCGTCGCCCCACGATGCTCGAGGCAATGTCGGTACCGCATCGTCGCGTCCGGTGCCGCGCAGCGGATCTCGGACAGGCACGGCAATCGCGAACCCAAGCGCCGCGCCGATCGGCCAATCCGGCGCGAACGAAACGCGCTCGGCTATCGGGAAAGCGGGAGGCGCCGCGTCTGTCCTTCATGCGGATCTCGCCGACCCAAGCCCCCAAACCGAACCATCAGCCCATCGTTTGCGCGAACGATTTCAGATACTTCATGCCCGTGTCGCACATGATCGTCACGATCGTGGCGTCCGGGCCGAGCCGTTCGGCGAGTCGCAATGCGCCGGTTACGTTGGCGCCGGTCGACGTGCCGCAGAACAACCCCTCCTCGGCGGCCAGCCGGAACGCCATGGCTCTCGCGTCCTCCGTCGAGACGCGCTCGAGTTCGTCCGCGATGCCGTCGCGCCAAAGCGGCACGACATAGCCCGCGCCGATTCCGTCGATCTTGTGCGCCCCGGTCGGCCCACCCGACAGCACCGCCGATTCGGCCGGCTCGACACCGGCGATCCGGATGCGTGCGTCATGCTCGCGCAAGCGCCGCGAAATCCCGCGCAGCGACGCAGCCGTACCGACGCTCTGGACGAAACCGTCGAGACGGCCGCCGGTCTGCTCCCAGATCTCGTCGGCCATCTTCGTATAGGCGCCGAGCTGATCGGTGTTTTCCATCTGCGCGGTGAGGTATGCGCCCGTCTCGCCGGCAATCCGATGCGCTTCGCGAATCATGTCCTTCGTCAGCTTCTCGGTTTGCTTGCCGTTGTCGCTCGGGACGAGCGTCAGCTTCGCGCCGAGCAGGCGCATGTGATCGAGCTTCTCCTTCGCGAACGCATCCGATGAAACCAGATGCAGCGGATGCCGCTTGACGGCGCACACCAGCGCGAGCGACACGCCCGTGCTGCCGCCGGTGTACTCGACCACCGCGCCGCCGGGCGGCAGACGCCCGTCGCGCTCGGGCGCTTCGATCATCGCCAGCGCGATCCGGTCTTTCATGCTGCCGGTCGGATTCTGGCTTTCGAGCTTGACGAACAGACGCGCGCCGTTCTTCGGGACAACGTATCGTAACGGGACGAGCGGCGTGTTGCCGATCGTGTCGAGGATGCTGCCGGGAGTCGATTTCATGTTGATCTCTGAAGTGAACGAGCCGGTACGAGCAGGCGGATGGCGGTCGAACAGATCCGGGAATGCCGGAAATGCTTCGCAGTCTAGACGCGCGACGAGGCCTTGCGCCATAGTCATAAATGACATTAATGGCGGCATTTACGACATCCATTCGGCATGGAAACCGCTTTCCGCCTGATCGGAAATCCGATGCATGGGCGGGCGCGGCGCAAGCGCGCCACGCGTCGCCCGCCGCATTCGTTCAGACCGTACGCGACACCAGCTCGCCCAGCACCGTATCCAGCGCGACATGGCCGCGCAAGATATCGTCAGGATTACTTTCGAAGTCGATCCAGCCTTCGTTGAAGCCGTCCAGCATGCGCATGCGCGGGAGCGGATGTTTCATGCCCTGCGCGCGAAACAGCGCTTCCCACGTTCGCCTGTCGACGGCTTCCGCGCGCACGTCCCGGCCCAACACGCGAGCGAAGGCCAGCGCGAGATCGTGGGGGCTCACCCGGCGCGGGCCTTCGAGCTCGACGACACGCACCCCGCTCCACGTCTGCTGCAGCAGTTCCGCCGCAACACGGCCCACGTCCGCGGTGGCGACCATCGGCACGGGCTTGTCGAGCGGCTGCAGGTAACTGGCGACGGCACCCTCGTCGCGCGCGAACGCGACATCCCACGCGGCGTTCTCCATGAACCAGCCGGGCCGCAGAAACGTCACCGGCATCGGCATCTCGCGCAGCGCCTGCTCCATCAGCGCGAGTTGCGTGAGCAGATTGGTCTCGTGGGCCTGCGCGCCGATCGTCGACAGGCAGACGACCTTTTCCGGACGCGCCGTCAGAAGCGCGGCCGATACGGCTTCGATCACCTTCCGCGCCTCGGGAAACCCGGGCGCCGGATCGAACACCGGCGGCAGCAGGATGAAAACGCCCGACGCGCCGGCGAACGCGGTGGCAAGCGACGCAGGGTCTTCCATGACCGCGGTCGCCATCTCGCACCCGCGCTCCGCCCATGCCCTTGCCCGCGTCGTGTCGCGTACGACCGCGCGTACCGGCCGCCCCGCGGCCAGCAGTTCGCGGGCCAGTGCGCCGCCGACCTGGCCGGTGATTCCTGTGATGGCATACATTGCTCGTTCTCCATGTGTGAATACGTGGATCGCATTCTGGACAAACGCCGAACGAAACAAAACGACATGGATGGCATCAGATCAGTGACAACGTGTCATCAATTGGGCATGATCGACCCGGGCGCCCGGCGGCACCGCATCGCGCAGCGTTCGCGCGTCGGCCGTCCGTGGGCCGCTCGCCACCCGCTCCCCGTATTCACTCGAACGACGATGAGATCCAGTAGCGAAAAACTGTCCGGCAGCATCAGCGTGTTCGCCGCCGTGGTCGATGCCGGGACGTTCGCGGCTGCCGCCGACGTGATCGGCATGACGCCGCCGGGCGTCAGCCGAGCGATTGCCCGGCTGGAAAGAAGGCTGAACATCCGGCTGTTCAACCGAACGACGCGATCCGTGTCGCTCACCGAAGAGGGCCGCCGCTTTTACGAGCAGGTCATGCCCCATCTCGCCGGGCTGGAGGAAGCCGCCGCGGCGGCCGCAGGCGGCGCCTCCGCCGTGCGCGGAAAGCTGCGAATCAATCTGGATCCGGTCGTCTACCGGGCCATTCTCGGGCCACGGCTCGATGCGTTCATGGACGCGCATCCCGAGCTCGAAATCGAGCTCATCGCGCGAGACAGCCTCGGCGACCTCGTCATGGACGGCTTCGACCTCGCGGTGCGATTCGGCGAACCGCGCGCATCCAGCCTGATCGCGAGAAAGCTGCTCGACACCGGCGTCGTGACAGTCGCGGCGCCCTCGTACATCGCGCGCCGGGGACGGCCGGCAAAACCCCAGGACCTCGAGAACGGACTCCACCGCTGCCTGGAATTTCGCAACCCCGAGACAGGCAAGCCGTTCGCGTGGGAATTCCATCGCAAGCGCAAACGCATCGTGGTCGACACCCGCGGACGCCTCACGGTCAACGATCCGGGCGCGCTGCTCAATGCGTGCCTCGCCGGTTCCGGAATCGCGCAGATGCTGTTGCTCGGCGCCGAGCCGCTGATCGCCGACGGCCGGTTGATCGATCTCTTTCCCGAATGGGCCGACGAGCGGTATCCGTTGTACGCGTACTACCCATCCCGGCATCACGTGCCGGCAAAGACGCGCGCGTTCCTGGATTTCATGATCGAACTGACGGGCGTTCACGCGGACGTCGGCACGCGCTAGTGCGGTTCCGGCGGAGCCCCACGGACCCTTGCCTCGGCATGCGCGGCGTACGACGGCGTCGCCGTCGACGCGGCGACGGCGTTCGAGCCCGCTCGCTCGCGTTGGCGAAGCAATGCCGGCCGTACCGAGGACGCTACCGATTGTCGGCGCGCAATTCCCGCACCCCACGGCCGAGCCGGCGCCGCAGCAAGGCCCGCAACGTCGCCGCATCCGCATAGCCGACCTCGCTTGCGATCGTCTCCAGGTCGTAACCCATCGACACGAGGTTCTGCGCCCGTTCGATCCGGAGATCCTGGAAGAACGCCAGCGGCGACTTCCCGAGTACCGCCTCGGTACGACGCTGCAACGTGCGCGGTCCGACGGCCAATGCCGCTGCGGCTGCCTGAAGCGAGAAACCCAGGGAAAGATTCTCGCGAGCCCAGCGCTCGAATCGCGCGACCAACGGATCGGCGTGCGCAAGGTAATCCGGAATGATGTATTCGGCTTGCGACGCGCGCTTGTCGATCAACATGAAGCGCGCCACGAGCGTGGCCAGTTCGGGACTGGCCTGACGCAGCAACCACAGCGCCAGGTCCAGATGGCCCATGGCCGATCCTGCCGTGATCAGGCGATCCGCGGCGACGACCATGCGCGACTCGTTCAGATCGACCGCCGGATAACGTTGACGGAAAAAAGGCGACAGCGACCACGTAGTCGTCGCCTCGCGATGATCCAGAAGCCCGGCTTCGGCCAGCACGAACGTACCGATGCAGGCGGCGGCCACGCCGATGCCGCCAGCATGCCATGCACGAAGGTGCGCCATCGCATCGCGCACGTCGCGACGCTCCAGCGCCTTGGCCAGGCGCTCCGGCTCCCGGATACCGGGCGCAGGCACGACCACCCAGTCCGGGTGGCGCACGCTGCTTGCCGATTCCACCGCCATCGACAATCCATGCGCGGTGCGAATGCGTTTGCGCACGCCCGCCACCGTCACGTCGAAGGGTGGCGCGGCAAAGCCTTGAGCAGCAGCCAGTTCGTTGGCCATCGCGAAGGTATCCAGCAGCACCGTGAGCCCGGTATCGAACAGACCGTCGAGGGCCAGGATAGTCAATCTCATGTCGTAGACGTCGCTGTGGATATCGTTTACGACTATAGCCCAACCATCTGGTCGCCTCCGTTCTCGGCCAGGACCCGGCCGTCCACGGTGGCAGGAGAGTCGTGTTTCTGGCGAGCGACGACGAGGCCGCGGCGGAGGTCGGTGCGCTTGCGGAACAACTCGGCTTCGCGCCGATCCGGCTCGGCCGGCTTTCGGAAGGCGGATGGCTGGTGCACGCGCGCGGAAAAAGCTGGGGACACCTGATCTTCAAGGACCTGATCAGCTTTGGCTGACGACGCGCGATTCACGCGCATTTCGCCGAATCGAATGGATCGTTGTCGGGCGCCGCCGACGCCCGACCGGCGACGTGCGCGAATGACCGAACGCGTCCGGCTACAGTCGGACGCGTTCGGCTGTTGCCGACCCAATTCAGCCAGTCGTCCGGTCGAACTCTCAATGACTGCAATGGGAGTGGGACCGGTCTACCCAACCGGGTTTTGTCGGCCAAATCCGACGTTGTTGCGGACTTGTGCGAGCCACGTGAGTTCGAACTCACTGCGCTTTTACGCTATTGGGGGTACTATCGACATTTCGCTGCGATGGAATAGGATCGTCCCGCTGTAGACTTTCTTTCAATTTTCCCATGCTTTGCCTATGCCTCATATCGTCGATTTCGTATTGCCCCGGCGACCTGTTTCGCATCAAGCGCGGAACGCGGATCATAAGAATGCTTGGATTGATTACGTCTATGGACGTGCAAGGCAAGCATGGCCGGTTACGCCACTAGTAGGTGTACCATTGAAGTTCACCATGGTTTACCTCAGCGATGAACCGAACCCAGGCGATATCAATAACTTTGTGAAGCCCGTACAGGACGCGTTGTGCGGCTGCGTGTACGGCGATGACTCTATGGTTAAGGACGTTTCGGCTCATATGCGCTATCTAGGCGAACCGAATGGTTTTGTGGGGTTGCCGCAAAAACTAGTGGAGGCGCTGGTCAATGGCGATGTTTGCGTCTATGTGGCAATTCACGATTCAATCGAACTAGCCGAGGTGTTTAAATGAGCGTCACTGACTCGCTACGTGCCGAGAAGCTTGTAGCGAAGCGGTACGAAGATCAGGGTTACACCGTGACCTTCGAGCCGTCGCAATCCGATATCCCTTTTCCGCTCCAAGGCTATAGGCCAGACATACTCGCGACCAAAGGCAGCGAGCGTCTTCTGGTGGAGGTCAAACGGGCCGGGACTCGTTTCGACACGAGCCGGTATGTGAGCATCGGCGAGGAGGCCGCACGGCACGGTTGGAAATTCATGCTCGTGACCGTCACCCCGGAGCAGCTAAACCCTCCCACGGAGGCTCCTGCAGCGCTCCCAGAAGTGGAGGCGATTCGGGAGAGGCTGCAAGAGATAGACCATGTCCACAACGCTATTAGGAACCCAGCTTTAGTATTGCCGGCACTCTGGGTCGCGTACGTCTCCGCTCTGAAGAGCGTTTGTCTAAAGGAAAACATACGCCTCGGCGAGGTTACGGACTTGAGCCTTATCAACAAAGCATACAGTGAAGGCGTTCTCTCTATTGACGAATACGAGAGTGCGCGAACGTTGCTAAAGCTGCGTAATGAGGCTGTTCACTCCGTCACATCAGTGATGTCCGACGCTCAATATGCGCTGCTGCGGGAAATGCTAAGCGGCCTCTTGGCTAAGCTGTAAAAAGGCCCGCCAAAGCGAGCCTCGTGGAGCGGGTTTTCACCCTATAGAACTTCAAGTCGTGTTCAATCCGTATAGGACTGCCGCAGCTTACGTTAATCAGTGAAGAGGTCAATATGGGTTGGAACGATCATCTGGACGACAACGAGCTTGGAAACCTTCCGCCTGAAGCACACGCCAATGAGTTCGATGTCGATGGTCCATTCGACGCGAATGACGACTGGCTTGAAACCGCGCCGCGCGATGAGCAACTCACTGCCATGCGCGAGTGGTTCTACGCGCGGTTTTGCGATCCGGCCCACAACACGCCCTACAACACTCGGGAAGGGGGTTATCAGTTCATCCACGGCGGGCCGCATTCACCGGACGAGGAACTGCATAGCCGCTTTGGCAAGATCGTGTCGGACGATGTAATCAATGAGGCTGTGGCAGATATCGAAACCGAAGGCGGTGACGAATGGGCACCGATTCTCCGCGAACCGGATGACGATGACTGGACGTGGGATCTGCCGGACATCCCCCACGCCGGAACTCCGATCTTCAAGCTGAAGGAGCGGTTGCAACAGGGTGCGGACGTTATGACATTGCGCGGAGACCCGCATGCTCAAAAGCTCGCGATCCAGCTGGTCTACGTCCAAACGATCGGCGCACTCGAAGCATTTCTGTATGAGACTGCGCTTTATTGGGTCGAAGAGGACGACGAACGTGTGAAGAACTGCATCACGAGTCTGCCGGCTTTCAAGGACCAGAAGATACCGCTTCGCGAGATCTTCACGCAATACGACGGCCTAAAGGCTAAGGTAAAGGAGTATCTGTATCACCTCGTATGGCATCGCTGGAGCGATGTTGCGCCGCTCTACGATAAGGGGCTAGGCGTTAAGCTCCCGAGCACTAGGGCGTTCCAGGACGCGCTTCAAAAGCGCCACGATATCGTCCATCGCAGCGGCGTCAACCACGAAGGAAAGCCTGTTTCGGTGGATCACGGAGAAGTCGTGATGCTGTCAGCAAAGGTCGCGGAATTCTGTCAAGTGGTTGCCGACGCGTTCCCGCCAGAGGATTTTTGAAAAAATCCGCTCCGGTTGAATTCGTCTTGTGCAGCCCCGGCCAACTTGTGCCCGACGACCAAGCGCGACAATCGTCTCCGACGGATGTCTCATCCGGGGGAATAGATCGACCGATACTGCGCTTGATATTTTCACACAATGAAAATGAACAGATTATTTCATGTTGATGTGTCTCACCTGCTGCACCCGGGCATGACAATTACGCTGGGTCGCGGACAAATCTCTGAGTTCGGCAAGAAGTGCCTTCGGCAATTCAAACGCATTGGTCTAAATACCATCCCCAAGCTGGAAAACGTGCCGCCAACTGTCAGATTACTCGATGAGTTCGGCTACCGGGAGTTATATCTTGAAATATTCAGGACTGGCCATCCTGAAATCGTTGACCTTGAAACCATATCCCGTCTGAACGCATTCTTCGCCGTTCGATCAATAGACGATGCTGAGAGGTATATCGAACGCAGCAAGTTTATTTCGAATCTTCCTATCTATGAGGTGCACACGAATGGCGATGTGTTCGAGGCCGACTCGACATGGCTGGATCAACAATTTCCTAGGGATTTTACAAAATCTGGATACTACTACGAAAAATACTGGAAAGGTCTTGAGATAAGTAACGATCCTTATCTAGCCAGAACTGAAAAACGCGGCTCCTTAATTGAGGTACTCATTGCATCTGATGTCACAATCGGAGATTTGGTGTCGCGTGATAAGAAGTGAGAACCAAGCGATAACTGCATCAAAGTTCGGCCTAGTGTAAATGACGCATGTTCGGAGCTACGTACAAGATTAGTACCGGCAACGGCCGAGCGCGCATCCGTCAGGTTCTTGAGTATTGCAGTCGTTCCGACGACAGATTTCTGCGCTCGCCGAACGGCCGTTCGTGGCCGCGTGCCGACCTATCCTGTCTGCAACACGGCCGGATCGATTTCGCGCGCGGTCAGCCCGAATTTCGCCATGCGGGCGCGATGGTCCGGCGAGCCGAGATATGAACGAAGTCGTCGGTTAACCGCCGCCAGAAGATCCCGGTTTTCCCGGTTGAACGAAAACGCGCCCAGCGGAGGCGTCCGCTGGTTGCCGTTTACCTCCGGCTCGTGCGCGACGTCCTCGATCATCGAGCGGCCTATCCGGCTCGCAACGATCCGGTTTCCCAAGGCCGTGCTCGCATAGGCGTCGATCACGCCGGAGAGAACGGCCGCGATCGCATCGGCTTGCTGCTCGAAGACGACGATCTGCCGCCGACTCACGCCCGACGCGATCGCGGAATCATGCTGCACCTGCCCTGCAATGATGCCGAGACGCGCATCGGGACGTTCGGCGATCGACGCATAGCTGCGCAGCGCCTTCGGGTTGCCGGGCCGGACCAGAAAGCCGTCGTCGATCCCCCACACCGGCACGCTGAACGCGACGGTATCGGCGCGCTTCGGCGTCACGAAAAGCGGCACGTTCATGTCCCAGCGACCCGCTTCGACGCCCGGCAGCAATTCGCCGAACGTCGTCGGGCAATACTCGATCCGGGTGACGCCTATCTGCCGGAGGATCGTCCCCGCGAGCTCGAGATCGGCGCCGGTGGCGGTGCCGTCCGCTTCGGTCCAGCCGAACGGCGGTTCTTCGATGTACGCAATGGTCAACTTCATCGCTTTGCCTCGCAAGCCGAAGAATCGATCGGGAATTCATCAGCTTACCGTGGGAAGTCGAGGTCCACTAAGGTCGACAAAATTATTCCGGGTGTATGCAGGTTGATGACATTTTCTTGACGCAACCGCCGATGAAGTCATCGATCCGGACATCGACCGCCTGATGCGACAGGTGTGCCGGCGTGGCGGAACGAATTGACTCCACGCTATTCGACGTTATCCGCGACATCCGTCATCCGGATCATGTGCGGCTTGATGCCGTCGTCTTCCGCCGTCGCGGCTTCCTTCGGATGGATCAGCGCCTCGAGCCGCGCCTTCGTCGCGATGAACTCGGGCGTATTGACCTGCGAATAATCGCGCGGCCGCGGCACCGGCACCTCGATCAGCTCCTGTACCCCGCCCGGATTCGCCTTCAGCACCAGGATCCGGTCGGCCAGAAAGATCGCCTCGTCGAGGTCGTGCGTGATGAACAGGATCGTCACGTCGATGTTGCGCCAGATGTCGAGCAGGTGCGTCTGCATCCTTGCGCGCGTCTGCGCGTCCAGCGCGCCGAACGGCTCGTCCATCAGCAGGATGCGCGGACGATTCGCGAGCGCGCGGGCAATCGCCACGCGCTGCTTCATGCCGCCCGACAACTGGTGCGGATACACGTCGGCAAAACGCGTCAGCCCGACGAGATCGAGCCACTGCAATGCCTCGCGCTCGGCCTCGCCGCTGCCGCTGCCGTTCATGCGCAGGCCGAACATCACGTTCTTCTTCACCGTGAGCCACGGAAACAGCGTATAGCCCTGGAATACCATCCCGCGATCGGCGCCCGGCCCGTCCACCGGCTTGCCGTCGAGCAGCACCTCGCCGCTCGTCTGCGCGTCGAGCCCGGCGAGGATCCGGATCAACGTCGACTTGCCGCAGCCGGACGGGCCGATCACGCACACGAACTCGCGCCGGTGCGTGCGGAAGCTGATGTCGTCGAGCGCGACGCACTCGCCCTGCGGCGTCGCGAAACGCTTGCCGACGTGCCGCACGTCGAGGATCACGTCGCGGGCCTTCAGGCGTGCGAAGCGCTCGCGCACCGCGTCGGATTGAATCAGGTAATCGGGAACGGCTTGCGGGTTCTGCATGATGCCCTCTGCGGAAATCGGTCGATGGTTACGTGCGGGCGGCGCTCACGCTTTCAGCGTGCGGTCCCACGGAAAGAGCCGGCGGCCGAGCAGCCCGAGCACGATGTCGGTGCCGAGGCCGATGATCCCGATCATCAGGATTGCCGCATAGACGTTGTCGAAATGCTGGTAGCGCGCCTGCTGGCTGATGTACCAGGTGATGCCCGAACTCGTGCCGACCAGCTCGGCGACGATCAGGTAAGTCCACGCCCAGCCGAGCAGGATTCGCTGATCGCGATACAGGTCCGGCAGCACGCCCGGAATCACCACGTGCGTGAGCAGTTTCAGCTTCTTCGTGCCGAGCGTCATCGCGGCCTCGAACAGCCCGTATTCGAGCTTGCGCGTGGTGTTCGCGACGATCAGCACCTGCTGGAACAGCGTGCCGATCACGATGATCGCGATCTTCGGCGCGTCGTAGATGCCGAGAATCGCGACCATCAGCGCGCCGAACGCGGGCGCCGGCAGGTAGCGGAAGAACTCCAGGAACGGCTCCTGCAGCCGCGCGAGCGCGCTGAACGTGCCGCAGACGATGCCGAGCGGCACGCCGATCGCCGACGAAATCGCGAAGCCCCAGAAGATGATGCGGATGCTGTGCCACAGGCTTTCGTGCAGCCACACGCCGTCGCGCGATGCGGGCGGCGTCGTGAACGCCGTGTAGAACGCGCGCAACACCTGGTGCGGCGCCGGCAAGTAGACCGGATTCGCGCGCACGCCCTCCGGTACCGCCGCGTGCGTCGCACGCGCATGCGCGAGCTCGTCGTCGAACACGTCGCGATCGATCTGCATGCCGGTCTGGAAATAGTCGACGCTTCCCGGGTTCGTGATGCGCATTTGCGGATGCCAGACGAACGGTACGTAGCTGATCAGGCACCAGACGGCGAACGGCAGCAGGAACGACGCCAGCCCGAGCGTCCATTTGCCGCGCGTCGTCAGCTCGCGGCGTACGGCGAGCCATCCGGTCGTGTTGCGGGTCGTTGTCATCGGAATCTCCGTATCGTTTCGGGTGCCGGTCGCGCGGATACCGCGGCATCGCGCGACCGTGCGTTCATTGCAGTGCGCCGCCGGCGGCTTGCGCGCGATAAGCCCGCCAGCCGCCGAAGCGCGTGATGTCCTGCGCATCGTCGAGCGCCACGCTTTCGCACAGGAAGCCCTGCACGCGCGAACCGTCGGCCAGTGTCAGCGTGCCGATGCCGAGCGGCGCCGCGATACCGGCGACGAAGCTGCCGTACGCTTCGACCGGCATCTCCCAGACCTCGACCGCGATCGGCGCGCCGCCTTCCGGCACGCGCACGAGGCCCGGTTTGGCGACGCCGCCGCTTGCGTCGGCGGACAGCGCATAGAGGCGGTAGGCCGGCGCGGTCGTGGTCGCGGCGACGAAGCGCGCGCCACGCTGCGTGAGCTGCCCGTTCAACGGCTCGCCGCGCAGATGCGCGCCGACGACGGCTACCCGCACGACACCCGCGGCTTCGGCACGCGCCGACGTTGCGGCCGCAGGCGGCCGACCGTCGTCGTCGTCGACGGCGGCCGCGCCGTCGCCCCACGCATGCGCGAGATCGAGCAGCCGCGCATCGTCGTGCGCACGGCCGACGAACGTGATCCCGAACGGCAAGCCCGCATGCGGCCCGGTTGCACACGTGCCCGCCGGCACCGCGATCGCCGACAGGTCGAGCAGGTTCACGAAGTTCGTGTAGTAGCCGAAGCGCGAATTGATCGCGATCGGATCGGCTTCGAGCGCATCGACGGTCGCGGTCGTGGCCGAGGTCGGCATCACGATCGCGTCGAGGCCGTCCCACGCGCGGGCCGCGTCGACGCGCAGTGCGGCAAGCCGGTCGAATGCGGCGAACGCATCGGCGGCGCTGAAGCGCGACGCACCGCCGACGATCTCGCGAATCACCGGATGCAGCGCATCGGGTTCCCGCGCGGCGAATGCGCCGATCGCGGCCAGCCGCTCGGCGACCCACGGGCCGTCGTACAGCAGCCGCGCAGCGGCCAGGAACGGGCCGAAGTCGATCTCGACGACCCGCGAGCCGGTCGCGCGCAGCCGCTCCAGCGCCGCGCCCCACGCCGCACGGTACGAGTCGTCGCCGAAGAATTCGAGCTGGTCGGCTCGCGGCGTACCGAAACGCAATTGCGCAAACGGGCGTGCCGGCCGCGCGCGCAAACCGTCCGCACCCAACAGCGGCTGCCACGCGCGCCCGTACGGATCGCCTTCCGTCACGCCGTGCGCGACGGCGAACACGGTGCGCGCGTCGTCCGCCGAACGCGCGAACACCGACACGCAATCGAGCGACCGGCAGGCCGGCACCACGCCGAGCGTGCTCAGCACGCCGCGTGTCGGCTTGAGCCCGACGAGCCCGTGAAACGCGGCCGGCACGCGCCCGGAGCCGGCCGTGTCGGTGCCGAGCGAAAACGTCGCGACGCCGAGCGCGACCGCCACGGCCGACCCCGAACTCGAGCCGCCCGACGCATAGCGCGGATCGAGCGCGTTGCGGCACGCGCCATAAGGCGAGCGCTGCCCGGAGAGCCCGGTCGCGAACTGGTCGAGATTGGTCTTGCCGACGGGAATCGCGCCGGCCGCGATCAGTCGCTCGACGACGGGCGCGCTGCGCGCCGGCGTGTACGCGTAAGCGGGGCAGCCTGCCGTCGTCGGTATGCCGGCGAGATCGATGTTGTCCTTGATCGCGAACGATACGCCGTAAAGCGGCAACGACGCGACGTCGCGCCCAGCGAGCGCGTCGGCATACGGCATCATCTCGTCGCGCGTCAGCGGCCGGATCCACGCATGGTGCGGGTCGCCCGCGTCGAAATGCGCGGCGATCGCGTCGACGAGCGCAGGCGGCGTCAGGCCGCCTGCCGCGTAGCGCGCGCGCAGCGCGGCAATCGAGTGCAGCCCCGGCAGGATCGAGCGTTGCGTCGTGCTCATGCGACCTCCTCGGCGGCGCCCGCCTTCATCACCATCAACCGCTGGCCGGCCACCACCGCCGTGCCCGGCGCGCAATCGATCGTCTCGATCGTGCCGTCTTCCGTTGCCGTCACCGCCACCTCCATCTTCATCGACTCGACGATCGCGACGACCTGCCCTTCGGTCACGCGCTCGCCGGTTTCCACCAGCACCTTCCACACGCTGCCCGATACGTCCGCGGCGATCGCTCGCTGCGTATCGTCGAGCGTGCCCGCTACCCGGTCCGCCTGCGCGTCGCCCTGCTCCGCGTCGCCGACGTATTCCGCGTGGCCGGCCGCGCGCCAGCGCTCGCGCTCCGCATCGAACGCGGCCTGCTGCGTCGCCTTGAACGCGGCGATCGAATCCGCTTCATCGCGCAGGAAGCGGTTGTATTCGCGCAGATCGAACACGGATTCCTCGATCTTCAGCGTCGCGCGGCCCGCGATGAAATCCGCGCGCAACGCACTCAGCTCGGCCTCGCTGACTTCGTAGAACCGGATCTCGTCGAAGAAACGCAGCAGCCACGGCTTGCCGGCCTCGAATTCGCGCGTGGTGCGATGGCGATTCCACATCTGCACGGTTCGGCCAACGAATTGATAGCCACCCGGCCCTTCCATCCCGTACACGCACAGATACGCGCCGCCGATGCCGACCGCGTTCTCCGGCGTCCAGGTGCGCGCGGGGTTGTACTTCGTCGTCACGAGCCGGTGCCGCGGATCGATCGGCGTCGCGACGGGCGCACCGAGATAGACGTCGCCGAGCCCCATCACCAGATAGCGCGCGTCGAACACGATGCGCTTCACGTCGTCGATGCTCGGCAGGCCGTTGATGCGCCGGATGAACTCGATATTGCTCGGACACCACGGCGCATCGGGCCGCACCGACTGCATGTAGCGCTCGATCGCGACGCGCGTCGACGGGTCGTCCCACGACAGCGGCAGATGGACGATGCGGTTTGGCACGCGCATGTCGGCCACGTCGGGCAGCTCGCGCTCGGCGGCCTGCAGATGCGCGAGCAGGGTGGCCAGCGGCAGCGTCCGCGCGTCGAACTGCACCTGGAGCGAGCGGATGCCCGGCGTCAGGTCGAGCATGCCGGGCAGCCGGTGCGCGTCGAGCCAGCACATCAGGGCGTGCACGCGAAAGCGCAGGTTCAGGTCGAGCACGAGCGGCCCGTATTCGACCAGCACGTTGCGATCGCCCGAGCGCCGGTAGACGACGCCGATGCCGCCGCCCGCGGACGGGTCGCGATGCAGCACGCAATCGCCGGATGCGGCAACGGCAACGTCGCTCGCCGACTGCACGACCGCGGCGGCCGATTTCCCGTCCGGCATCCCGGTCGACACGCCCGCGCGCACGAACCGCACGGTGTCGCCTGGCCGCAACTGCCCGAGCTTCCACAGCTCGTCGCGCACGACCGTGACCGGACACACGAAGCCGCCGAGGCTCGGCCCGTCCGGGCCGAGAATCACCGGCATGTCCCCGGTGAAATCGACGGCGCCGATCGCGTACGCGTTGTCGTGGATGTTCGACGGATGCAGCCCCGCCTCGCCGCCGTCCGCTCGCGCCCATTGCGGCTTCGGGCCGATCAGCCGCACGCCCGTGCGGCTGGAGTTGTAATGGACGGTCCACTGCGTGCCGTACAGCATCGCGATATCGTCCGGCGTGAAGAAATCCGGCGCGCCATGCGGACCGTCGAGCACGCCGAGCGTCCACGCATGCGTCAGCACGGGCACATCGGCCGCGGCCAGCGTCGCGCCGGCGTCGCCGCGCCCGGCGTCCGCGTGCAGATGCAGCACGTCGCCCTTGCGCAGCGCACGGCCGGCATGGCCGCCGAACTGGCCGAGCGTAAAGGTCGCCTTGCTGCCGAGATAGTCGGGCACCTGCAGCCCGCCCTTGACCGCGAGACACGCGCGCACGCCCGCGCCCGTCACGCCGCCCAGTTTCAATACCGCGCCCGCTCGTGCGCGCACGACCTGCCAGAACCGCACGGGTTCGCCGTCGAGCGTGGCCGCGAGCGGCGCGCCGCCGAGCACGAACAGCGTCGCGGTATTGAAGCGCAGCGTCGCGCCGACCATCGTGAATTCCAGCCCGGCCGCGTCGCGCGCGTTGCCGAGCAGCGCGTTCGCGAGGTCGAACGCGCGATCGTCCATCGGGCCCGATGGCGGCACGCCGACGCTCCAGTAACCGACGCGCCCGGGCGCCTGCTGCACGGTGGTCTGCACGCCGCCGTCGAGCACGTCGATCGTGTGCGGCGCGAACGCGAAACGCGACAGGAAGGCGGTCGTCGGCGCACCGCGCGCGAACGTGTCCGACCCGACGACCGCACGCAGGTAGTCGAGGTTGGTCTCGATTCCGTACAGCTCGGTATGGTCGAGCGCGGCACGCAGCGCGGCCAGCGCATCGCGCCGCGTGTCGCCGCGCACGATCAGCTTCGCGAGCAGCGGATCGTAATGTGCGCTGATCTCCGTGCCGGCCTCGATCCAGCCGTCGACCCGCACGTTTTCGGGAAACGCGACGTGCGTGAGCAGCCCGGCGCTCGGCTGGAATTGCTTGTGCGGATCCTCCGCATAGAGCCGCACCTGGATGCTCGCGCCGCGCGGTGCGACGGCAAGCGTGTCGAGCGGCGGCAGGTCGCCTTCGGCCTGCAGGATCATCCATTCCACGAGATCGACGCCCGTCACTGCCTCGGTCACGCAATGCTCGACCTGCAGCCGCGTGTTCACCTCGAGGAAATAGAACCGCCGCGCGGTCGCGTCGAACACGAATTCGACCGTGCCGGCCGACGCGTAGCCCACCGCGCGCGCGAGCCGCACCGCACTTGCGTGCAGCGCGTCGCGCTCGGCGTCGGTCAGCTCGGGCGCGGGCGTTTCCTCGATCACCTTCTGGTTGCGCCGCTGCACGGAGCAATCGCGTTCGCCGAGCGCGATCGCGCCGCCGCGGCCGTCGCCGAAGATCTGCACTTCGATGTGCCGCGCGCGTTCGACGAACTTCTCGAGATAGACGCCCGCATGCGCGAAGTTCGCGGTGCCGAGCCGCACGACGGATTCGAAAGCCGCCGCGAGTTGCGCGGCATCGCGGCACAGCGACATGCCGATGCCGCCGCCGCCCGCGGTGCTCTTCAGCATCACCGGATAGCCGATCGCGTCGGCTTCGGCGAGCGCCGTTGCCACGTCGTCGAGCAGCCCGGTGCCGGGCAGCAGCGCGACGCCGTGCGCGGCGGCGAGTTCGCGCGCGGTGTGCTTGAGGCCGAACGCGCGCATGTGATCGCCGCGCGGCCCGATGAACCGCAGGCCCGCCGCTTCGCATGCGTCGGCAAAGCCGGCGTGCTCGGACAGGAAGCCGTAGCCGGGGTGCACGGCCTGCGCGCCGGTCTCGCGCGCGGCGGCGAGGATGGCCGCGACGTTCAGATAGCTATCGGCCGCCGGTGCGGGGCCGACGCGCACGGCTTCGTCGGCGAGCGCCACGTGGCGCGCGTCGCGATCGGCATCCGAATAGATCGCGACCGACGCGATGCCGAGCCGCTTGAGCGTGCGGATCACGCGGCACGCAATTTCGCCGCGATTGGCGACGAGGACTTTGGCAAATCTCATGTTGCCTCCCTCAGGGCCGCGCCAAGGGGCGTAGCGGGGAATTCGCGGAGCATCGCTCCGCGCCCGCGCAGCCGGCCGGCTTTGCAAAGCCGGCCGTGGATGGCACCGGCCCCTTCTGCGCGCAGCGAACGTGTCGATCCGGCGAAGCGCTGCGGCGCGTGCTCCGGTCCCATGCAAAGCCGGTGAGCGTGACGATCATTCATTCGGCCTCCCAAATCATGAGGCGCACGGGCGTCGGGTTGTAGCCGTTGCATGGGTTGTTGAGTTGCGGGCAGTTCGAGATCAGCACCGTGACGTCCATCTCCGCACGCATCTCGACGTACTTGCCGGGCGCGGAGATGCCGTCCTCGAACGTGAGACCGCCGAGCGACGTGACGGGCACGTTCATGAAGAAATTCACGTTGCCGACCAGGTCGCGCTTGGTGAGCCGCGCGCCGGCACCGCACGTGCAGTGCGCGATCGCGTTGAGGAAGCTGTCGCGGCAGTTGTGCATGTAACGCTTGTCGAGCGCATAGCGCACCGTGTTGCTCTCGGCCGCGCACGCGCCGCCGAGCGTGTCGTGGCGGCCGCACGTGTCGGCGACGATCGTCGCCATCGGGTTGCCGCGGTTCGACACGAGCACGCTTCCCGCGCTCAGGTACAGGTTGCGCTGCGCGCGGATCGTGTCCTGCGCGCTATAGCGCTCTTCCGTATCGTCGGTGCGGTAGAACAGCGTGTCGACGGCCTGGTTGCCTTCCAGGTCGAGAATGCGTAAGGTCTGCCCGCGCTTCAGGTCGTGCAGCCACGGGTCGCCCGCATTCAGCGTGATGTCGTGGACCGCATCGCGCGGGTCGAGACGGCTTTCGATGATCGGCATGGTCTCGCTCCTCATGCGAACAGACGGTCGGTGTTGGCGAACCCGCGCGTATTCTCCACGCATGCGCGCCGGCACGGGTCGTCTTCGGGCGCCGCGCCATCGGCCGGATACGCGCGATACGCGATCAACTTCACGGCTTTCGGCGCGTAGTCCGGACGCGGATCGAGCGGATGCGGCGCGGTAGAAAACGCCGCGAGCGTATTCATCTCGAAGCGCAGGTCGAACGCGCTGCCGGCCGGCGAATGTCCGGCGACGAATTCGAGCGTGCCGTCGTCGCGCGTGGCCAGCTTGCTGAAGAAATTGACGTTCGCGGCGAGATCGCGCGCCGACAGGCCGTATTTCGCGAGCTCGAGCACGAGGCTGTCGCGGCCGTTGCGGATCATCGCGTTGCGGTCGGCCTGGTACGACGTCGTGCCGTACTTGTGCGCGAACAGCCGCGCATCGCCGACGCCGCCGAGCGGGTCGTGCCAGCCGAGCGTGTCGGCCGTGATCGACGCGATCACGCGCCCCATGTCCGTATACAGCGCATGGCCGCGCGTGAGATGCGCGGTGTGCTGCGCCTTCAGCGTGTCGGCCATGTTGTAGCGTTCGAGCAGGTCTTCCTGGCGATGAAAGACGGCGGACAGGTTCGCGCCGCCGTCGACATCGACGATGCGCAGCGCGAGACCGCGACGCAGGATGCCGGACCAGTGGGTTCCGGCGGGAATCAGCGTTTCCCACGCGATGTGTGGCGGTGGGGCAAGGACGGCTTGGGGGCTCGGCGACATGGCGGCTCCGGGGTCGGTTGGACAAAAGGCGTGAGAGGGCGACCGAACGACATCGCGACCTCCCGGGCTTTTATCCCTCCGTGGAGCCTCGCCGTTTCCTCGCATCGAGGCGAAGGCAAGACCGGATTGCTCTCGGACCAGGCATCGCGCGGCGCACGCCGCACGACCGGAACCCTAGCGATCCTGAAGATGATGCAAATTGCTTCGCACCTCTCGAGCATCGAACAAGCGAGTTGCGTGCCAGCCGCCGTCCAATGACCGTACGACGCGGCCCGGCGGCGCGATGCCGCGCGAGATGCGAACGGCGGACGCATTCGCTTGCCCTCGCGGCGGGCGCGCGGCGCACCATGCGCACGCAACCGCGCACCGGCGCAGTGCGCATCGCAGGCTCGCGCACCGCGCGATCCGCGATGGCATGGGCATTGCTGAATCCGTGCACCTTCACTTCGTCGCCGATCCTTCATGAACAAGCTCGACCTGCTCCGGCGCGTACTGCACGCGCTGTTCGCCGCCCGCTTCATCGAACTTCAGCGCCCCCTGCGCCGCCGTTGAATCGCATGGCCGCGCGACGTTGGCACGCTTCTCGCTCGGCATGACGCCGAGAGGTGCGGCGGCGTCGCATCTTAGGGGTGCTAGGGTTCCGGTTCGTCGAACGTCTGGTCCGAGAGCAGCCCGGCACGCGTTCATCCTGTCGCGAGACCGGATGCGCACGTGCTACACGGCGGGACAAAAGCCCGGGAGATTGGCGATGGCAACGGCCGTCGCGCCTCTCCGTGGCCGCTTCGTTCGTTCCGCATCCGCAGGAACCGGTCACGCGGCCGGACCGTGCGCACGCGCACAGTCCTATCGACGATCCCGATCCCGGTCTCCTGGAGAACAACGATGACCCGTCCCGCCCCGGCGTTCCGCCGCCTGCCGTCCTTCTGTTTCATCCGCCACGCATTGGGCGCGGCCGCCGCGGCGGCCGCGCTATGGGCGGCGCCTGCCGCGCAGGCGGCCGCGCCGCTGAAGATCGGCTACAGCGACTGGCCCGGCTGGGTCGCATTCCAGGTCGCGCTCGACAAGGGCTGGTTCAAGGAAGCCGGCGTCGACGTCGATTTCGAATGGTTCGATTATTCGGCGTCGCTCGACGCGTTCTCCGCAGGCAAGCTCGACGCGGTCGCGGCGACCAACGGCGATGCGCTCGTGACGGGCGCATCCGGCGCGAAGAACGTGATGATCCTGCTGACCGACTATTCGGCCGGCAACGACATGATCGTCGCGAAGCCGCCGCTGCGCACCGTCGAGGCGCTGAAGGGCAAGAAGGTCGGCGTCGAGCTCGGCCTGGTCGACCACCTGTTGCTCGAAACCGCGCTGCGCAAGCACGGGCTCAAGGACAGCGACGTCACGCTCGTGAATGCGAAAACCAACGAACTGCCGCAGGTGCTCGGTTCGTCGGCAGACATCGCGGCGGTGGCCGCATGGCAGCCGAACGCCGGCGAGGCGTTGAAGCGCGCGCCGGGTTCGCGCGCGATCTTCACGTCGGCGGATGCGCCGGGGTTGATCTACGATGCGATCACCGTCGCGCCGGCGAGTCTCGCCGCGCGCCGGGCCGATTGGGCGAAGGTGGTCAAGGTCTGGTATCGCTGCGTCGCGTACATCAACGATCCGAAGACGCAGGCCGACGCAGTCAAGATCATGTCGGCACGCGTCGGGCTCGCACCGGCACAATACCTTCCGCTGCTGCAGGGCACGCACCTGCTCGACGAGGCGGCCGCGAAGCGTGTGTTCCGCAAGGGCGACGGGCTCGATTCGATCTACGGCTCGACGCGCAATGCGAATGCGTTCAATGTGCGTAATGCCGTTTACAAGCAGTCGCAGGACGTCGATGCGTATATCGATCCGCGGTTCACGGACGCACGTTGACGGTAACACGCTCGCCTGCGCGGGTACGCGCCGCGCAGGGGGACAACTCCGGTGCACCCGCGTGGAAGAACAAGCCGTCGTGGTATCAGATTTCGAGCGAGGACCGGATGATCGCGCCTGCGAACCAGGAGCGCATGTCGGGTCGGCTGGGTGCACGTAAAGTCATCACGCTTGCGGCCAGTCATGCGTCGTTGGCATCGAAAGCGGTGGAGGTGGCCGATCTAATCGACGAAGCAGCAAGCGCTACGGCCGCATAAGCGCATCATCGCGACATAAAGGCATAGCCGACATCTGGCGCATCACATTGACGTGAACAGATGTCGGCGGCGAGCCGCTTGGATTTCCTGCACAGTGCTGAGCGTGAATGTTCGCTCTTTGAAGATGCAATTGTGAGTGCCTCTTCCTGGCCGAAGTCGAGCGCATCGCCGAGTGCCAGAACGCTTCGAATGTGGATGCTGCGTCATGCGTCAACCGACCGCCAAGTCAACAGAACGAGTGCCATCTACACTGACGCGTATTCAACGACGCTCCGTAATCGGACCCTCAGCGTCAACTGTCCCAACGGCGCCGATGGCGCCGCCAACGGAAATCGGTCCACGTGCTTCCAGATCCCCGTGCACGGTCAGCGGGCCATGCACGGTGAGTGGACCGTGAAACGTATTTTCTCCCTGACGTCTGCGTATGGCATGACCGTCGGGAGGAATCCGTTCAATCGAGGCCGCGGTGACCGGGCCGCTGGCGGAGATGTCGCCGGCCACCGTCAGCGAGCCGTCGACAGTAACCGGCCCGAGGACGACGAGCGATCCGTCGACGCTGAGCGGCCCCGTGACAACCGGCTCGGCATGCCCCGACGTGACGAAGACAGAGCACGCCAGCAGAACCGCGCCCGCCATCGCGCTCCCTGCCCGCCTCGATGCCATGCTCTTTCCTGGGGCCAGATTGAAGCATTTCACATGTCCTCCTGCCCGGTGTCTACTTACGCGAGCGCCAGCGGTCCACTGACTCGCGACGGGCGGCTGCCGCTGAAGCACGCCCGGGCGCTATTGATCCAGTCTAGTCACGGAGTTGGCGAGCACAAGCGGCATCGGCGCGATAGCGCGACGCGCGCGATCTGCGACTGAACGTCTGCAGTGCACCGGGAAGCGACCGGTCGAGCGTTTGCCGGCGCACGCCGACGAATGACGGATATGGCCGAGCGAGCATCTACAGGCGACTGGCTCGGTGCTACCCTGAGCCGTCCTTCAAGCTCGCCTCTAGGCAGCAGTGGCCTGAACAAGACGCAGGCCCCATCCAGTTTGCAACGTGCCGTCTTCGCTTTGCATGCGCTCGAACGCCGAGAACAGTTCACTTTTGAACTGCGCGCGCGCCGCTTCCGACATTCGGTCGGCATCGTAGGTATCCAGCATGTCCAACCACAGCTGCTCGGGTGTAGGCGTCCAGTCGATTTCGATGTCTTCAAAAGCCACATCAACAAAATTGGACTTGAGTAGTTCTTGCCAGCCCGCTTCACTGCGTGTGCGCGCGTCACCGAGTCGCAACTCCGTGAGCTGAGCCGTCGCGATTGGCTTGAAGATGTCCAAAAAGACTTCGCCGACCTCGCCAGTCAAAAAACTCCGCCCGACGATAGCGGAAAAGCTGCCGCCGTTACGCAATACCCGGCGAATCTCTCGAACAACTTGTTCGATATCGTCCATCAACATGAGAGCCATGTGCGACAGCACGTAGTCTACCGAGCCGCTATCGAGCGACGTTTCTTGTGCACGCTCGTTGAGCAATCGTATTTCGTGCGGCAATATTTCTCGAGCCGCGCTTAACTCGCCATCGCTCATATCTATGCCAATCAGCTTCGTTGCTGAATGTCCCCTGTCGTTCAGAATTTGAAGCAATGGCCCATCACCACATGCCAGATCGAGCACAGTCCGCGACATCGCTTCATTCGGTACACGATCCGCCAGTGCGTGATAGGAAGAGGGGTATGCTGCCTGCGCAGATCGTGCAGGTCGATTACCATAAGCTCGACGCGTTGCTCCTGCCCGGCGGCGGTGAAAATCTTTCAAATATATTTCTGCATACGAGGTCATTCTTGCGCCATTTGATTGTTCGCTAGTTGGGAGTACTCGTGACTCTGGAGCCTGAACTCCAGGCGGATTGTCGACGAACCAGACCACGATGTCGAACGTCTCAGAATGGCCGACTGTCGACGTAGACATTCGGTTGTCGCCAGCGCAGGGCGGGGCTTCCCCGCCTCCTCCCCAAAAACTCGGCCGATCGCGGATCTAGCGACTATCCAGCTTCTCTAGTCCTCGTGAATCGTACGTGTAGCGCAAACGGGCGATGCCGTAGCCTCTGCGGAAAACGTCGGTTCTCGGAAATTTCTCGCAGTATTTCGTCTATCTCGTCGTCAACGGCCAGGCCTTGCTCCAACCAACCGATCGAGAGGTCACACCAATATGGAGTTGCCCATCGTAGTCCAGCGACAGCGACGTCGCGCGCAGAATCGATGTTCGAAGCGAACGCCGACAAGGGATGTTCAAGTGGCTTGACTATTGAGGGTGAATTCATCTCGGATTTTGTTCAACTTGGCGGGGGGGACGTCGCATGCAAGGTAAGTCTGATCGATTGTCGTCAATATAGGTGCCCACGTCGGCCGACCGCTTCCATCGCCTACCAACTTCGGCCACTCAGATGTCCGCTCGGCAGAGGCATCAGTCTAGCAACGAGCCTGCCCTCCCGTCGCACTGAACATACCTCATTGACCTCCAAGGCTTTTTGCAGCTTCACCCGGTGCTCGTTCATGTCAAAGGCATCGCCCGCCTGTTCTGTATGGGCACGTAACGTCAGCGAGTCGAGCATGAGGAGTTCGTCAACAGATGGCAGCATGTCGGGAGATCCGTGCGATAAAGGGACATTCCAGGAGCGCCCTTCGAATCAAATTTGTCGCCAATTCATGTCGGTTCGTCGAATGCCTGCTTCTGGCCGAACGCGGCCGGCCGCCGCCCTGTGACGCACGACCGGCGCCGATCGCTCCACTTCGGCCCTCCGCCCCGGCGGAAACTCAACGGCGATTCCGAAGTGTACGGCGGCCGTTCGCTCGATTAGGTTGATCGGTGGCTGTTCGGCGACCCTGTCGAGAACTTGTGGCACGCGGTTATCGAATCGCTGGCAGAAAACTCGGGCTCTCAGATTGGCCTGCAGACCGCTCGCAAACATCGGTTATGCATTGCGACAGAACCGATTCGACGCTACGCGACGAACCGGATCGCGCTGTTCTCGATGGCAGCCTGGTTGCCGTATTGCCAAGTGATGTTGCGGTGTTCATGTCCGATCGGCAGACCCGAGTAGATCGGCAAGCCGAAGCCGCCCAGCACGTCGACAAGCATCTGCTCGAGCGTGAAATCCGCGCCGTCCGGGATCGAGCAGCGCGTGAATTGCCCGAGCACGAACGCGCGGGCCCCGTCGAACGCGCCGCTCAGACGCAGTTGCGTCAGGCTGCGGTCGAGCCGGTAGCCGAACTCCGTCACGTCTTCCAGCAGTACGATCGCGTCGCGTGAGCGAAGCGACCAGCGTGTACCCGCGACGCTCGCGAGCACCGTCACGTTGCCGCCGCACAGACGTCCCCGCACCGCACCACGGGCGCCGGACAAATGCCGCAGGCTCAGCGGTGAGCGTTTGCCACCGGTCAGCACGGCGCGCATGTCGGCACGCGTCGCGTCGTCGACCTTGGTCGCCAGGCTGTGGAATGTCGGACCATGCAACAAGCGCACGCCGGGCCGGTCGGCGAGCGCGCAGAAAAGCGACGTCGCGTCGGAAAAACCGATGATCGTCTTCGGCGTCGCAATCTCGTCGGGCAGGTGCTCGAGCAGATGCGCGCAGCCGAATCCTCCCCGCGCGAGCCAGACGATGTCGATCGACGGGTCCATCAGCATGCGCCGCAGATCGTCCGCGCGCTCCTCGGCGGTACCGGCGAAATAGCGGTACCGGCTACCGAGATGCGCGCCCGTCGTGACCTTGAAGCCCCAGCTCTCGACCAGCGCGATGCCACGCTCGATGGCTTGCGGATCGGGCACACCCGCGGGCGCGACTACGCCCACTGTCTTGCGTCTTGATTCCATTGAACGGATACCGTAAGGATAAAGAACCCGCTGACTATACCCGACACCGCCCGCGCGCCGCGCACCCCTGCAAGGCGGCATCGAACGCGTTGGGAGGCCCGTCTCCGGCGTCCGCGAATGGGTTTCGCTGCCAGCGCCCCTTTAGAATTTCCGTCGATGCGAAATCGCCGACCGAACGATTGAATGGCCGTTTGCACAGTGCAACTGCCATGGGGGCGGTCGCTCAACGCATCGGCCGAAGGTCCGTTGCTGGCCGACGTTGGACATTTCGATATGGATTGTGGCGCGGCGTAGTCGGCGTTGATCAAAAGTATGCTGGGTCGAAGAATTCGGGACCGGCTTCATCAGGCGGGGAACCCAGTCGATCACGAAAGCATTGGCCGTGGCAAAACCAAACCTGCGATTTTCGAGGTCCCTCAGCAGTTGTAACGCAGACCTCGCACGGATCAGTTTCGGTCTTCTCTATCGACTGCCCGCAAAAGCAGCATGGTCCCCAAACGATAGCCATAAGCGCTGAGAATCTCCGTAAATTAGCATCGACGCTCCCAACGGAGAGTCGCAACCAAGTCAACGACAGGTCGATCGTCAACGATCGAGGCAACCCCGTCGACTGTCCGTTCATGGCCAGCTGCAGCCAGACGCGTTCGGCTATAGCCCCGAAGCGGTCGGTCGGTCCTGCACGAAGCGGTCATTTAGTTCATCGGCGCAGGTAACGCATGTGAGACTTCTGATCTACGCTGGCGCGTCGTGCGCTAAAAAATCTCACTATCGCAAATGGCTTCCGTTAGGATTGACTGCTTCATCGTCTTTCCTGGAAGGATAGTATTTCTTCTTCTGCTCAAGCCCATAGAAGAGCGTGCCGTGAATACCGCTCGCCTCCTTCTTTTTCACCGGACGAGTCCATATCTCGGCGAAAGCAGCATTCAACGACGCCTCATCCAATCGGCCATAAACCTCGTCGATGAATGCAATGTCAGTCTCGTTCGGAAATATCAAGTCAAACTGCTCGTCTGTTGCTGCAAAAATGTCATAAACACAATTTTCTGCGCCGTCAATGATCTGAACATTTTTCATTGCTGAAGCTCGCCTCCAAGCTGCATCTGGCCCATCAGATGCAGCACGATTATGCGCGATCACGATAGGGCATGGACTTGAGCGACCGTCTCTGGCCGGCAGCAGCCGCTTGACCGGATGTCCGCGCCCACCGCAAGGGCCATCAGGGGCCGTTAGTAGCCACTCCTTCCCCGTTTTCGAGAGCAACCAATGTTGCGATCGCCCGTCACTTTATCTCGCGTCGCCCTTCAGCATCCCAATACGTCCAGTTCTCTGCTTCGGTTCCGTGATCGTAGTCCCCAAGGGCGGCTAGTTGTCCGTTTGGATGGAAATCCTTCCAGACTCCGTGCTCAACGCCGTGTTCGTACGTTCCTTCAGACGCGAGAGTGCCATCCTCTCTGTATTCGACGAAGAGGCCGTGCCGAATCCATCGCCGCCCATCAGCGGCTAGGTATCTGCTATAGCGGTATCTAAGTGCACCGCTTGGATACAAAACTTCCGCGATGTTCAATTCCGCCATTGCGCCCTCCGCTTTGCGCCTCTTCGTCAGCCAGCACATTATTCAAGACTGCGCCGTAATCGCGACATCATTATGTTGCCCATGTGAGACGAGCATTGCGAGAGCGACTTTGCCAGCTCCTGTTCATAAGGAATGCCAAGACTCTCGACCCCGTGAACAATGCTCCAAAGCACTCCCGCCCCATCACTATCGGGGAATCGTTCAAAAAGACCGAATAGAACACTCAACGATTTTTCCGACACCCCGACGCTCCAGAGATCTTCCAAAAGACGCTCGAGCGGTAACCAGTCCCCGCCAGCCGGACTAAATTGGGCGATTTGAGAAAGAACCTCTTGCTCTGACCGAAACGGGCGAGGCTGACTGTCGACGCACATGATAGGTGGTAGATATCCCGCAAGCGGTCACTCAAAGTTCAATGCGATCTCTGCGGTGGCCTTGTACCAGCATAGGAAATTTTCGAACTCGCCGACGCATTCCCACCCTGGCGACGCGAAATCATGAACGATCTGCACTCGTTCGCCCTTGCCCGCCTCCCAACAGGCTATGTCGTCGCTACTCGTATCCCGGAAGAAAGGAACCAACTGCCGATCCGGATATCGCGTAGCCAGCCCTTCGAGCCGAACGTGGAGCCATTTTCCCTCCAGTAGCTGCCACGGATCCAAATTGAGGATATTCAGTTCAACAGCCCGGACAAAGTGGCGCGGATAAGCAAACCATGATGGTCGCTCGGTTTCATTAAGTAAATCGGGCATCACGGATTCGCTCGCAGTAGTCGTTGGGAAAAACGTCGGTCGCTGTGGTGATTGTTGCCGATACAAGACGCGAGGGCTACCGACCGCTCCTGGCCGCCAATTGCCTTACGATCTTTCTGCGACACCCGTCGCATCGACGGTGATGCAGAAATGTAGTCGATCCGTTGTTTCTGGATGCATTTTCGTCCAGTCCAATGCGGCAGCGCAGATTGTCCGACGACAGAAGTCGGCCGCATCGCGCACCGAAAGACCTTCTAGACTCGTTGTTCCCTGCGGTGCATTGCCGTGACCGACCCGCCCATCCGCAGACCGAATCCATCCTTCCCAACCGAGGATGGGAATCTGGTTGATCGCACACCAATCGACTGCGGCAATAGCCGCGTCGAATGGAAGGACGATCTCCCTATGTGAAATTGAGTGCCGCGCGATCTCGGGCGGCAACATTTTCAACATTTGCGACTGCGGCATGTGACATATCCGACAAGGTCCGAAACGCAGGATTGTCAGCAGTCTTGCGTCGAATGTCGAGCGACTTCTTCCGGCGGAAGCGACATTCGTCGTGGCTCCTGCACCGGCCCCTCGTCGCCGCCAAGCGGTCGTTCGCAGGACATGCGATGAACTGCACAGCCATTGGTTAGTTACGGCACATGCAAAGCTCGAACTCGTGTCCGTCTGGGCTGCTCAATACGATGCTTTTCATGGACTCGATCTTCAATCCGTCCATCACGACGGAGGCCCCGTTTTCTGTTGCCCGGTTCACGAATTCGTGAAGTGCATTTTCTTCGAACTCGAAGACAGGGACGGAGCTGCTACCTTTTATCTCATCGCCAAAATCGTTTAACAAAAGGCCCAGTCTGTTTGTGCCGATCATGAATTCAGTCCACTTGCCGGACCGCTTAAGCGGTTCATATCCGAGAAGTCGCTCCCAGAAAGAAGTGGACGTTTCCATATCACTCACCTTCAAATACACGGTCCGAAGTTTCATGACGTATCCCCGAAATGGATGCCAACTGAATGTATCAGACGTCAAAAAAAATTGGCCCACAGCAGCGTCGGCCAGACTCATGCAGTGAGTGAAGCTCGAGCGTCATGCAACAGGCATGACCGTCCATAAGCTGACGTACGATTGTTATGTCGGAACGTCGGTTTGTGGCCAGCTGCAGCCAGACGCGTTCCGCTGTAGCCCCACAAGGGACAGTCGAGATTGCGGAAAGCGGACGTTCGTGCCATCGCTTGACTCCGTGTAGCCGGCGATATGGAGCTTGCGACTGTTCCTAGCCGCAAGCCGCGTCGGCATTGGACTTCGCTACACAAGCCCTTGAGCGGTCATCGCCAACAATAGTCGTTCAGCGCCGATGCCGAAACCGGCTCCCTCCTGATATGCACCGCCACCAACCACTTGCTGTTGTGCTCCGAGTTCGGTACAGCGCATTTCGAAGCCCCGACCATTCAGATAGTAGCTGAGGCCTCTGCGGGCCGAATCGTCGATTTCATAGCGAAGGCCGAGTGAATCGAAAAAGCCGATCGCTACTTCCTGGCTGCGTTTGACTGCGGCTTCCGGGTTGGGGCAGAGATACTCGAATCCCAGTTGGGAGAATTCGCGGTAGCGACCGGCTTGAGGTCGTTCATAGCGGTAGCATCGAGCGATATAAAACAACATCCGCTCCCGTCGTCGGCCCAGCAGCTCGCTGCATCGCTCCTGGAACAGGGCCGTGGCCTCAGGAATCAGGCAGCAAGCGCGTCCCTTCTTATCGGGAAAGGCCCACATCTGGCCGATGATCTCGCTACCCCCGGCTTTTTGAATGAATGTATCTTGCGACCACAACGCCGGGACAATCGCCTCCTCCGCTCCAACCTTAATGAAGATAGCTCCGGAATTGAGTTTCCAGAGCGCGAATTTGTGCGGCTTCCTTGCCAACGATGAAGCGTGTTCCGCGAATCATGCTCATGAGAGTCCTCCTCGAGGTAAAAAATAAAAAAGGCGCCGTAGGCGCCTTGGTCGTTTGTACAGGATGGGAGAACTGCAATCCCGGAAATCCTGCTATGGACGTAACGAATCACGGCGCATCGAGTGACGACCGTGATGATGATGGGATGGGTTCGGGACGTTACGGAGTTCCATGCCGGCCATATTGGCACATTAATTTTGATTTGTGAACCGATCCACGAATCGACCTTTTCACTCGTTGCTCCCGCGACATTGTCATCAATCCAGTCGCCGTAGTCGAAGGGCAGTTCCTGGCAGGACAACAGCCTATCGCCATCCCCGATCGCAAGCCAGCTGACAAACCTCGAACGATCGCATGCGGGCCACTGCGAACTCATCGGCTAAAGCAACTTTTCGCGATCACTCGAGCCCACCAGCAGCAAACTGCCGCACCCTCCGCCCCAAGCGATGCAGCACCACCCTCCCACGAGCCTCCGAGCGGACCCGCCCGAAACCAATACATCCCCGGCCCCCGCCTCACACGCCTCTCGGCAACCGCACCGCGAACACGGTTTCCGTCCGATCGGACCGCGCATCGATCCGGCCGCGATGCGCCTTGGCAATTTCGTTGGCGATGAACAAGCCGAGTCCCAGGCCGGCATCGTCGCCTGTCCTGTCCGAACCATCCGCTCCGCGCTGGAGCGGATCGAAGATGCGGTCCAGCGTGAGCCGATCGATGGCCGGGCCGTTATTGCCGACCTCGATGAGCACTTCCGCGCCGCCCGCCTCGGCCATCACCCGCACCGGTGTCCCGGTCGCGCCGTACTTGACGGCATTGCTCACCAGATTACTCAACAGTTGCTGCATTCGCTGATCGTCCCATTCACCTCGAAGATCGCCGCTCATATCGAGCGTAATTTCGCGATCGGGATGACCTGCCCGCAACTCGTCCACCACGTTGACGAGCACGTGCGCGAGATCGATCTTGCGGGGGACGACGTTGATGCCCAGTCCGAGCTGGGTTCGATTGAAATCGCAGAGATCGTCGAGAAGACCGTGCATGCGTGCACCGCTTCTGATCAGGCGCGCGGCTGCCTCCGATACCTCCTCACCTGCATTGAGCGCGGCGAGATACGACGCCGTGACCTGGATCGTCTGCAGCGGCGTGCGCATGTCGTGGCCCAGCATGCCGAGGAGCAAGTTGCGAGCCTGCTCGACCTCTTCGGTAAAAAAGGCGACGGATTCCGCCAGCGCCTGATCGATCGCCTCGTTGAAGCGAATCATGTCGTCCAGATGGGGCATGCTCGGCCGACACTCGTCGATCCACAGGCGCAGCACGCTTGCGCGCAGCGCCCGATACTCGGCTGCCAGCTGGTTGATGTTGAAGCCCCGCCGGGCACGCAGGGTGGCATGAGTCTCGGCGGCCGTCTCTCCGGCATTCACCGGCTCGGGCGCGTGCCCCAGCGATTTCTGGCGTTGCGCTTCCCTCGTTTGCGGCGTCGCGATGTCCTTGGCGACGGCGGTCAGAATCTCTCGCGCGTGATCGCGGAGCCCGATCGAATTCATGTTCCTCGCGGCCGGTAACAGGGTAGCGGCGAACGCTTCCCACTGCACCAGGATCGGTTCCATGTTCCGTACGATGAAATCAGCAAGCCGCATGGCGCTCCTCACAACGGAATGAACGATGGACACTTCGGTCGAACCGCACGATATTACGTGAATATCGGTGTCAGCCGGCGATTCGATCGCCGTGGTCGTTTCCGCCCGCGCGTGCGGAGAGCGTCGAAGCAGCTTCGATCGACCGCGCGCCCGCCGGCCACTGTCGAGCGCCGGTACTCGGCACCTTTGGACGATATGCTACTGAATGGGGATCGCGACAGGGCCGAAGCGACCTTCGATTCGCACGCACGTCACGCCGGGCGGCTAGCATGGCCGAGACAGTCGGTGCGGCGCCGTTCGATTGCCGCGGCACCGGCAGTACGAACCTTGCGCCGCGCTCGCTCTACCTTCATCCCGACGCCGGATTCGGCCGCATTTTCCTGCCACGGCCGGCCGCCGGCACGAAACTGCACATGCCCAGGAAAAAATCCAGCCTCTGGTTGCGGCCTCTCGACCTGTTTGCCATCGCGACCGGCGCGCGCCCGAAGAAGCCGGTCGGCAGGTCGCGGCCGGCCGTCAAGAAGGCGACCAAAAAGGCCGCCCCGCGGACCGCCAAGCCCGCCGCCACCGTCCGTACCGCCAGACGGACCGGCGCCGCGCGCGCCCCGTCGGCCCGGCCGCCCGGCACCTGGCTCCGCTCGTTTCATTCCGTCGGCCCGAGCGCCGGCCGGCTCGTGAACCATCTTGCGTACGCGCTGTATCTCCCCGTCGCCCCGGCGGCAACCGCGGGCATGCCGGCCATCGTCATGCTGCACGGCTGCAAGCAGACTGCCGAATCGTTCGCAGCGGGCACGCGCATGTGCCGTCTCGCGGAGCGCTCCGGGTTCGCCGTGCTGTTTCCCGAGCAGGCCAAGACGGCCCATGCGCATCGCTGCTGGCACTGGCATGGCGACGCGACCCAGTCCGAAGCCGCAGCCGTCGCGTCGCTGGTCGACGCCATCGTGCGGCGCCACGGCTTCGACCGCGACCGGATCTACGTGGCCGGCATGTCCGCGGGCGCCGGGCTCGCCGCGGCGCTGGCGATACGGCATCCCGACCGCTTCGCGGCGGTCGGCCTGCACTCGGGCCCGGCCATCGCGCCGCCGTCGTCGACGATGGCCGCGATGAGCCTGATGCGTCGCGGCATCCGCGACGATCCGATCCAAGTGCTCGACGCGTGCGTCGACGTCGCGTCCTATCCCGGCATGCCGGCGCTCGTCGTGCACGGCGCGCTCGACACGGTCGTGACCGACCGCAATGCGACGCAGCTCGGCATCGCGTTCGCGCGACTGAACCGGCTCGTCGACGAACACGGCGCGATCCGCGTCGGCGAGCAACGCCGCTACGCGCAGGACGAGGCGGACTACATCGATTATCTGAAGCGTGGCCGGCTGGTCGTCAGGGTGTGTGTCGTTCGCGGGCTGCGGCATGCATGGAGCGGCGGAGATCCGGACGAGCCGTTCCATTCCGCCACGGGGCCGGACGCGACCGCGATGTTCTGGCATTTCTTTCGCCGTCAGCGCCGCAAGCGATCGGCATGACACACGGCGCCCGCGACCGCGGCCGCTCGCCGTCATGTCGTCGTGTCGTCACGCCCGTTGCTCCAGCGCGACCGCGTTCGCGCGGTCGGCCGCACGTCGAACCGGCAACCGTATCCGGAAGGTCGTGCCGCGCCCCGGTTCGCTGGTCACGTCGATGGTGCCGCGATGACGCTCGACGATGCCGTGCGATACCGACAGTCCAAGCCCCGTGCCCTGCCCGACCGGCTTCGTGGTGAAGAACGGATCGAAGATCCGCCGCGCGACGTCGGGCGTCATGCCGGCGCCGGTATCGCTGATCGCGATCGACACGTGATCGCCGTCGCTCGACGTGCGGATCGTGATCACGCCGCGCTCCGGAATCGCCTGCGCCGCGTTGACCAGCAGGTTCATGAAAACCTGATTCAGCTGCGACGGCAGGCATTCGACATGCGGGACATCGCCGTAATCGCGCACGATGTCGGCCTTGTACTTCAGTTCGTTGTGGACGACGTTGAGCGTGCTCTCGAGGCCTGCATGGAGATCGACCACGCTCCATTCGTCGCTGGCCGGGCGCGAGAAATCGCGCAGGTCCTGCACGATGCGCCGCACGCGTAGCGCGCCGTCGATCGATTCGTCGATCAACATCGCGATCTCGTCCCGGACATAGTCGAGATCCGCCGCGCGGCGCACGGCCGTCAACGCGTCGCGGGTGGCGGGGTCGAGCTGCGGCAGCACGGCTTCATGTGCGGCGATCACGTCGAGCAGGCTGCGCACCCACGTCTTCAACGTATTGAGGTTCGCGCTGACGAAGCCGATCGGATTGTTGATCTCGTGCGCTACGCCGGCCGCGAGCTGGCCGATCGACGCGAGCTTTTCCGACTGCAGCAACTGGTCGTGCGTTTCCTCGAGCGCATGCAGCAAACGCCGCTGTTCGTCCTTCTCCTGTTCGAGCAGCGCGTGCGCGGCCTTGCGTTCGTCGATCTCGGCCGCCATGTTCTCGCGCGTGCGTTGCAGCATCCGTGTCGTTTGCTCATAGCTATGCAGCGCGCGTTCGAGTTCACTGGTTCTCAACCGCACGAGCCGTTCGAGCGTGTCGGTCATCCCGCGCAGGAAAGTTGTGCGCGCATCGAAACGGCACACCAGCAGCGTGACGACCAACGTCGCCATCGTAAACAACGCGACCGTCGTCGCAAGCCACGGCGCGTCGCCCCCGTTCGCGGCGCCGCACCGCGCATCCGGCGCGAAATGCGCGGCCGCCATCGCCGTGTAGTGCATGCCGGTAATCGCGATGCCCATGACGACGGCCGCGCCGATGCGTTGCGCGGTCGCGTGGCGCGCCTGCTGCATGCGCAACGCCTGCGCGATCCACAGTGCGGCCGTCGACGCGATCACCGCGATGCCGATCGACGCGGCGAACAGCGCGGCATCGTAGCGAATGCCGGGCTGCATGTGCATCGCGGCCATCCCCGTGTAATGCATGCCGGCGATCCCGCCGCCCATCAGCACGCCGCCCGCGCACAGCCGCCACCAGGCGAGCCGTGCGCGCGTGACGACGTTCAGCGCGAAATACGATACGAGCACCGCGATCGCCAGCGACGCGCCGGTTTCCTGCCATGCATAGCCGAGCGGCACCGGCAACGAGAACGCGAGCATGCCGACGAAATGCATCGACCAGATTCCGGTGCCCATCGCCGCCGCGCCGCCGCCCAGCCATGCGCGCTTGAGCTTCGGATCGTCGAGCAGCGAGATGAACGCGGCGAGGTCGAGCGTCGTATAGGACGCAAGCGTCGCGATCGCAAGCGACAGCAGGACGAGCGGAACGTTGTAGATGCCATGCATGATCGGACGCCCCGAACGGGTTGAATGCATCGCCGCGGCGCGGGCGGTCGCGCGCCCCGCGGCGATCGGGCCGGCGTTTCGACGTCAGGCCGGCGGCGCGCCTGCGTGGGGTGCGTGCGGCTGCCCGGCCGGACGGGCCAGCACGAGAATGTCGAACGGCGTGCCCTCGCGCGTCTCGAAGCGGCGCACGAGCTCGATCTGGTGCGCGGACATCACGCTGCCTTTGGTCATCAACAACACGCCGCGATGCGTGCGCAGATCGTCGGCGAGCTGCATCCCCTCGCGCAGTTGAGCCGACCGGATTTCCGCGACGGACGCCGCGATGCCGAGACTCGCCGGATCCCGCATCAACTCGATGAAGCGCGCGACCAGTTGCGGGTCGTAACGCACGCTCGCCTGCGAGCGCAACACGTCGATCGCCTGTTCGATCGAATGCGGCGCACCGATTTCGCCGTTGCGCAGCCCTTCGAAATCGCGCGCGATCGCGACGATCCGCGAGCCGACCGGGATCGCGTCGCCGACCAGGCCGTCCGGTGTGCCACGGCCGTTGAAGCGCTCGTACTGGTGCAACACGATCGACGCGACCTTGTGCAGCTGCGCGACCGGCGTGAGCACCATCTGCGCACGCAACGGATGCTCCTGAAACATGCGGTGCTCGTCCGTCGTCATCCGCGCGAGCGGCTTGTGCAGCAATTCGTCCGGCAGCGACAGCTTGCCGATGCCGTGCAACAGCCCTGCGAAATAGACGTCCTGCGCGTGCAGCTCGCTCATCCCGGCCGCCAGCGCGAGCCGTCGCGCGATTTCGCCGACCCGCATCGCATGCCCGCTCGCGGCCCCGCAGCGCAGCTCGATCATGCTCGCGCACACCTGGACCATCGCCGTGAAACTGCTTTTCAGGTCGCTTTGCGCCGCCTCGAGAAACATCACCGTCTGGCCAAGCTCTTCGGTGCGCGCGCGCACCTGCGTTTCGAGGTCCGTATTGAAACGGCGCAGCGCTTCGTTCTGCGCCTCCGTCAGCGCCGCCAGCCGGGCCGCTTCGCGACGCAGACGGCGCTGCTCCAGCGCCTGCTCGATGGTCAACAGCAGGTCGTGATCGTCCCACGGCTTGTTCAGATAGCGATACACGCCGCCTTCGTTGACGGCCTGCATGACCGACGCGATCTCCGCATAGCCGGTCAGCAAAATGCGCATTGTGTCCGGGTACAGCCCGCGCGCGCGCGCCAGGAATTCCGCGCCGCTCATGTGCGGCATCCGCATGTCGGACACGATCAGGTCGATTTCGGTCGACGCCAGGATCTCGAGCGCGGCCTCGCCGCTGTCGGCGGTCACGATGTCGTAGCCGGTGGGCCGAAACACACGCCTGAGCGCCGACAGCACGTTCGGTTCGTCGTCGACCAGCAGGATCGACGGGGCACGGTCTGCGTCGCCGGATGCCGCCGCGCGGTCGGACGTTTCGAGCGGCACGGCATTCGCGTCGTTTGTTGCAGATGTCGTCATAATCGGCCTCGGATCAATGATTTACGCCCTCTCTGCAACATCGGCCGGCTCCGCATTTTCCACATTGGTGGAAACGCTAATGTGCGCGTGTCGGTTTCAACCGGCCTGCATCGCACGCACGCTATGTCGTCGACGCGCCGGGTTCGCGCCGGTAGTAGATGTCCCACTCCGCTTCGTCGGTTCGCACGAAGCCGTGCCGTTCGTAGAAGCGGTTCGCGTCGCTGCCGCGCAATGCGCCGACGCGAACGGGCATCCGGTGTGCGTCGGCTTCGGCAAGAAGCTCGCGCAACACGGCGGCGCCGATGCCCTTCCCCTGATGCGCGGGCACGATGTACAGGTGGTCGAGCAACCAGTGATCCGCCATCGGGCGGAGCGTGTAGAAGCCCGCACGCGAATGGTCGACTTCGATGAAACGGCAGAGCGCCGGGTCGAACGACACAAGAAACCGGTCGCGCGCACGCTGCGGATCGAAACGGCCGATGCGTTCGAGGCTGTCGCGCATCGCGGCGATGCGGATCGCGACGAGGGTTTCGGCGTCGGCGTGCGTGACGGGGACGAAGGTTGGGGTCATGGTAATCAGGCTGGGGGAAGGCATGGGAAGGCGAGCGCCCGGCTTGGCGGTGCGGCGCCACCCGGGCATCGAGGACGATGCGATCTCCTCCGGGCAGCTCGATGCGTCGCGCTCGCGTGCCGACTCGCGGCGTCTTCGCTCGAAGGAGATCTCAGCGCCGCGCGCCCTCCTGATCGGAGGGCGCGCAGCAAGCGAACCGATTCAATCGGCTCAATGAATAAAAAGCGCTGACCGATGAACTGGCCAGCAAATCGGTCCTGGCGATCCGAGGTTGAGTGTGCCAGGACCGCATGCATCAGACGACGTACGCGTGCAGACAGATGGACATGTCGAACGATCGGTCACGCCGATCGTGGCGTTCCGGCTCGAGCCCGCGCACAAACTGTGATCGCAGTTCAGGCCGGGCTAACCGAAGCGATCATGTCTGCACCGACGTCCGTCAACCTGAACGCATCGACTGCCTTCGGCACGTCCCATGTTGCGATCATCGCGTCGGTCGGCAGATAGTCGGGATCGGCCGACGCGACCCCGGCCCACACGCCCTGAGACACCCGTCTGCCATGGAGATAAAAGTGCAGCTCCCGGCCGGCGCGCTCGCACGTACACTTGATTCTCTCCACCGATCGGCCCAATCCTCGAATCCGTGCGACCTGGTTGCGATCCAGCTCGAACGTGGCGCTCATCACCCCGTCGCAATCGACAATGCCGATCATGTTGCTGTCATCGGTGAATGTCCACGACGGATGCGGCGTGCCTAAACGCAGCATGAAAAAATCTGCGGATTCCGAACCAACCATCATGTTTCTCCTGCAATGATACGTTGCTCTACCCACTACCACTCGATCGATACGCTCGTTCATCCAACCCGGTCCTCGCCGCGCCCGGATGCCCGAGCGGCCGCACGCCGGCGCCTCGCACCGGGCGCGCGCAACGCCGAAACGCGCGGCCCCCGGCGGTTTCGACGCACCTACGCTACGCGCTTGCCTGACGCGTCACGGTCTCCGCGGCCATACTGTCCGAACCGGAAAGCCTCACCGCAACAGCCGCTGCCGCCGTGCTTCCGTAGACGTTGAGGGCGGTTCTCCCCATGTCGAAAAAGGCGTCGACGCCCAACAGCAGCAGCACCGCATCGGCCGGCAAGCCGATCGACGTGAGGACGATGGTGATGGCCACGATCGCCCCGGACGGCACATTGGCCGCTCCGTCGATGGTGACGATCGTCAGGATCAGAATCGTGATCACCAGCGGCCAGGACCAGGCAAGGTGATAGGCGTCGGCCAGGTAGCCGACCGCGAGGGCCGTATAGAGCACCGCGCCGTCGCGATTGAAAATATAGGCCAGAGGCAAGATCGTGGACGCCACGCCGTACGGCACGCCCAGTTCCACCAGCTTCTTCAGGTGCAGCGGATAGGTGATTTCGGACGAACGCGTCGTGAAACCGAGGATCAGCGGTTCCCTCACCTTCCTGAGCACGACAAGCGGCGACTGACCGGCGACGCGAATGACGATGGTGAGCACCACCGCCAGCACCGCCATGCCGAGATAGGCCACGCCCAGCAGCTCGACGAGCGAATGCGCGCCCGCGAAGCCCTTGGCCGACAACAACTGCGCGATCGCGGCGAAGATCGCGAGCGGCGACCATGCGATCACCCACTGGATCATCTTGAACAGCCCCGACAGCAGCGCCTCGAAAACGGCGATCGCGGGCTCGGCACGCTCCGGGGCAGCCGACAATGCCGCGCCGAAAATGACGCCGAACACGAGCACCGGGAGAGAATTCCCTGCGGAAAGCGCGGCGACGATGTTGGCGGGGATCAAATCGACGAGAAATTTCGTCCAGTCGATGCTGGACGCGAGCGCCGCGGGCATCGATCCAGAGTGCGTCATGCTCGCCCCGAGACCCGGTCGAAACACGAAGTTGAGCAGCAGCCCGAACGATGCGGCCAGGCCCGTCATGCAGACGAAGAAGCCGATGCTGAACAGTGCGACCTTGCCAAGCCGCTCGCGAAGCCTGCCCGCACGAAAGACCCCGACCGTGACCGACAGGAAGATCAACGGCATGACGACCATCTTGATCGCGTGGCCGAACATCGTGCTCAGAAAACCCAGCTTCGCGGCAAAGCCCGGCGCAAACACGCCGCAGGCGGCGCCCAGCACGAGGCCGCCAAGCATTTGCATCGGAAGAGAAAGCCCTTTATTTTTCGTGTTCATGCCGCGCCTTTAGCAGTTTTATCCGTGCCGGCGTACCGTCAACGATGTGATTCCACATATGCTGACGCGCAAGCTCGCCGTCGTTCGCTTCGATTGCGTGAAAGATGTGCAAGTGCTCGATCGTGCCGCGCCGGACGGTTTCGGCGTCGCCGCGCGGGAGTTCGTTCAGGGCCAAGGTCTGAGCCCGCAATAGACCATACGCCGATGAGATTCGCACGTTCCGTGCGGCAGCAAACAACTCTTGATGAAACACCCAACCGATACGCTGTTCGAGCATGATGTCCGAAACGTCCTGGTCGACCAGCTTCCGCATTTTTTCCGCCGCCTCGCGAAGGCCTGCCGTGACGCCCGATCTCGCTGCAAGAAACGCTGCGGTACTCTCCAGGGCCAGCCGCATTTCAAAAATTTCGCGCAGATCGCTGGTCGTCGGCGACGCGACATAAGTGCCGCTCTTTTCGATCACGACGACCAGCCCTTCGGATTCGAGCAAATGCAATGCGCTGCGCACCGGCATTTGGCCGAAACCCAGTTCGTCCGACAGGCCTCGGTGGGATACTTTCTGCCCAGGCGCAAGACGGCCGTCGAAGATCCTCGATCGAATCTCGTCGTAGGCCAGTTCTGCATCTGTCGAGACTTTCGACGTCATCTGTGATCGCAGTTAGCGTATGATTCAAAAAAGAAACTGATAGGAAATTACCCTTACTGGGCGTGCCCGGCAACTGCTAATTTTGCGAGTGGGTATGCCGAAAGAGAATTGGAAGAAAATCTGCGTCACGAAGAGAGCCGATAATTATATGACTTCACAAGATGTGCGCTTTACCATCTGTGCCGTCCGTGCAGAAGAAACCTATCCCCTGAGGGCCGCAGTCTTGATGGCCGGAGATGAAGAGGGCAGCGCGCTGGACGGAGATAACGCCCCAGCGACCCTGCATTTTGCCGTTCGTGACAACGACGATATCGTTGCCGTGGCATCGGTGTGTAAAGAAGCGCAATCCGGCGTTTCGAACGCTGACGCGTGGCGCCTGCGCGGCATGGCCGTCCATCCGTCGGTACGCGGCCTGGGATTCGGACGCCTGCTCGTCAATCTGTCCATTCGCCACGTTCGCGAACAGCGCGGCACCCTGCTCTGGTGTACCGCGCGCGAATCGGCATACCCGTTCTACGAAATGCTCGGCTTTGAACGCGATCCGATACCGATTTCAATGCATGGCCGCGACGACATGAAATTCTATCTAATGCAACGCGAAATCGCGGGCTGATTTCGTCTGCGATCGAAGTTCGATCGCCGCCACCGGCGATCGATACCGGGCGCTGGCTGCTGGCCCGGAAATACCGGTTCGCCCAGCGTTCTCATTAGCCCGTTCGCCCGCGCGAAGATCGAGTTCGCGTGCGACGACGGCTGTCGCAACGCCCACCCCCTTCAGCGCACAGCCGCACGGTAGCGTCATTCGCTCGTCTCGCGAGTTTCCGGCCAATACGGACAGGTACTCGACGATCGCCTTTTCCGCTTCGATTATTGCAATCCGGGAGAAAATGGAACGGTTACCAAGGACTAACCTTGGCGACCGATTTTCGGCGGCGGCTCTCCGCTGGTCGAACGACCGAATTTGACTGATATTGTGCAGTCGCCACCACGCACTGCCGACCGGTACTTTCCTTTCCTAGGTCGTTGCTCTTCGTAGCAGCTCTTGCAGCCCGCTATCGCCCCTCACCCGCATTCGCTTGCCGTCGCCGACATCATCAGCGTGATGGCGCGCACCTCGATAACACTTCATTCTCGGCCGACCCTTATAAGGGAAACTCCGTAAGGCGCCAGGTCATCAAACGAGATTAACTTATATCAAACAAATTTTGACGGGAATTTATGTTCCTGATATGGTTTTTCCACTTGCAAAGCGCGACCACGTCTCATTGACGCTCCGCGAAACGATTGGCGCACGTCGCCAGTGGCTGAACCGGACGCTCGGTCCGTCCGCAAGGATCGCCGATATTTCCAGCTCGTCTTTCGTCGCAGGTGGAGCAACCTCCGGTTTCGCCGCCGCCGGCCTGGCGCGCAAGTATGGCGCGAGCATGGCGTTCGACGGTCGAGCAGTTCTGCGGTTCTCCACGCATATTTTTAAGGATCACGAAATGATCGAACTCGATATGCCGCTTTGGCGAACATGACGCCGGCCGTCACGACCGAGACGACGCGCAAGCCGTGAATACGACAAAAGCCGTTTCAATCCATCCCGAAACCACCCCTGACCGTGAAATGCAGATGAAAAACAAGAAAATCAACATCAGCGTCATCGCCGTTGCCGCCTTCGCAGCATCTTCGGCAGCCATGGCCCAGTCGTCGATCACGCTGTATGGCATGCTCGATGCCGGTATCGGCTATACGTCGAACATCAATGGCCACAGCCGGTTCGGTCTCGACGGCGGCGCCTCGGGTTCGAACAAGTGGGGCCTCAGGGGGCAAGAGGACCTTGGGGGCGGCCTCCAGGCGGTATTCAAGATCGAGAATGGTTTCAACATCGCCACAGGCGGCATAGGCGGCCAAGGGCCCATCGGTTCCACGCGTTCGCTGTTCAACCGCCAGGCCTACGTGGGTCTCGCATCCGATCAGTATGGCGCGCTGCGCATGGGGCGCCAGCTCGATGCCGTGACGGAAATGGTTCAGGTCCTGACGGGCGACGCCATTTCCGCGTCGACGTTCTCGACGCCGGGCGACGTCGACAACAACGACAACACGACGAACCAGAACAATGCGGTGAAGTACATCTCGCCGATCATCCACGGCTTCCAGGCTGAAGGTGCGTACTCGTTCGGCGGCGTTGCCGGTTCAATGGGCTCGGGTCAATCGTGGTCGGCGGCCGCGACCTACGCTCAAGGTGGCCTGACGGTCGCCGGCGGCTACTTTCACGCGGCCAACCAGGGCGAGAACGGTTGGTTGAACGCAACCGCTCAACCGAGTTTCGGTGGCGCGCTCGGCTATCCGAGTTCGGGCTACAACGGCGGCAATGCGTTCAAGAGCGCGGGCATCGCACAAATCGCCGCCCAATACCAGGTCGGTCCGTACACGGCGGGCTTGCGCTATTCGAACGCTCAGTACCAGGGCAACGACGGCCAGCCGTCGATCCACTTCAACGTGCTGGGTGCGCTCCTGCAGTACCGGGTCACGCCGGCGCTGTCGCTGGCGACGGGTTACACGTATGTATACGGTTCCGCGGCCACGCCCACGCAAGCGGCCGAAGGTCGCACGATGGCCTCGATCAACCAGGTGTCGCTGGGTGCGACGTACTCGCTGTCGAAGAGTACCGCGCTGTACGCGATGGGCGCCTACGTCCATGCCAAGGGCGCGCAGGCTTCGGCTGCCGACTTTGGCAACACCTCGTCGGGCGGCAACCAGGTTCAGGTCAACATCGGCATGTTCCACGGCTTCTGATCGCCGATCCGCCAGTCCGGGGTAGTGGCCGCACTACTCCGGCGAAGCACGCTTTCATTGGGGAAATCGACGTTCGGTTTCCTGCCCGTGATCAGGAAACCTAAGAACCCATGAGACTTCGTTTGCTCGCGGCGCCGCATCACCGCCCGCTCTGATCCGCAAGCCTAGGGCCTGTTCACGCTAACAACGGGCTTGCGCTGGCCCCCTCCTGATTCGCCATGCCTTCCATCCATGCGTCGAACGCGGACACGGCCGCATCGTCGGCGCGATCGGCGTTCGTCACCAGCATGTAGTCGTCGGCGCGCCATACAGGCGATGCGATGGGACACACGAGGCGCCCCTCGGCAAGATCGCGCGCGATCAGCGGCAGCGACGCCAGCGCCACGCCGAGCCCTTCGACGGCCGCGCCAAGCTGAAGATTCACGTGATCGAATTCGACATGGCGCGCGGCTCGCAGATCGGAAGCCCCCGCTTCCTTCAACCAGTGCGACCAGGCGGAGCGCGTCGTGGCCGAATGCAGCAGCGTGTGATGGCGCAGGTCGGTCGCGCTCTGGATGGGATGCTGGCGCAACAACGCGGGATTGCAGGCCGGTATGCGCAGGTCGGGCATCAACGGGCGCGACACGACGCCCGCGCCGTGCTCCGGCCCGGAGCGGACACCGATATCGAAAGCGTCCGCGACATAGCGCAGCTTGCGCGATGTCGTCGACACCCTGACGTCGATGTCGGGATACCGCGAATGGAAATCGGCGAGCCGCGGCAACAGCCAGCAAAGCGCAAAGCTCATCGGCACATTCACCCGCACTACGCCCGATATCCGGTGCGCGAACGGGTTGTGGCGCAGCCGCACCACCGCGGTGCCCAGGCGCTCGAACGCGTGACTGACGTCGTTCAGCAACGCGGCCCCTTCGTCGGTCAGCACGACGCCACGCGGGCGCCGATCGAACAACGGCAGGCCGAACCAGTCCTCCAGCAACCTGATCTGTTTTCCGACGGCCCAATGGGTAACGTGCAGTTCCACCGCGGCACCCGCGAAGCTGCCGTGCCGGGCAACCGCGTCGAAAGCGCGCAGCGCATTGAGCGGGGGCAACTCGTCCCGGTGCTTCGCGGCGCCTCGGTTTTCGTTCATGACGTGACTTTTTCTCTCTGTCGACGGGATTTTAGCTCAATTGAAACGGCCGGCATCCCGGTCATAGAATTTACCCGTCGCGCTTGAAAAACAGACCACGAGCGGCCTTTCATCCACCGCTCGTCCGGAGAGAATGACGATGCGCTTGCCGGTTTTTTCCCCTCCCGTCGTACGGGAGACGTCACCATCGCGGCCGCGCGTGCTGTGGCTATCCTGCATTGCCCATGCCATGCACGACGGCTATACGGACATGATTTACGCGTTGCTACCCGTGTGGCAGTCGGAATTCGGGCTCGACTTTGCGGCGCTGGCTATCCTGCGCGGCGTCTATGCCGGCACGATGGCGACGCTGCAGTTGTCCGCCGGGCGTCTCGCACAACGTCTGGGCAGCCGCGCGACGCTCGCAGTCGGTACGCTGCTCGCCGCGCTCGGCTATGCGATCGCGGGCCTGTCGGGCGGCCTGCTCGGCCTCGGCGTCGCACTGGCGATTTCGGGCGGCGGCTCCAGCACGCAGCATCCGATCGCATCGGGCGCCGTCTCCCGCATCTACGGGCGCAACGCGAGAGGCCCACTGAGCATCTACAACTTTTCCGGCGATCTGGGGAAATCGGCACTGCCGGCCGTCATTTCGCTGCTCGTCACGATGATGTCGTGGCGTCACGCGCTCTGGATCGTCGCCGGACTGGGCTGCGTCGTGGCCGCCGTCATCGCGCTCTGGTTTCCCGCCGTGCCGCGCGGCGCCGCAACGGCGCCGGCAAAAGAGCCCGCGTCTGCGCGACGCGGCGGCACGGGAAGAAGCGGATTCGCCGCGCTGTTTTCCATCGGCGTGCTCGATACGGCCGTACGCATGGGACTGCTTACCTTTCTGCCTTTCCTGCTCCAGGCAAAGGGCGTCTCGCCTCACCTGCTGGGAACGGCCCTTGCACTCGTTTTCATCGGAGGGGCGGCCGGCAAATTCATGTGCGGCTGGCTCGGTGCGCGCATGGGTATGGTGAGGACGGTGCTGCTCACGGAGGGCGGTACGGCTGTGTGCATCGTCGCGACGATGTATCTTCCGTTGACGCTGACCATGGTGCTGCTGCCGATCCTGGGCATGATGCTCAACGGCACGTCGTCGGTGCTGTACGGAACCGTCCCCGAAATGTCTGCGCCCGAGCGCACCGAGCGCGCATTCGCGATTTTCTATACTGGGACGATCGCGTCGGGCGCGATATCTCCGGTTCTCTACGGTTTCCTGGGCGACAGGATCGGCGTGCACGGCGCCACCTATGCGACCGCGTTGACCGCGCTGGCGATTTTCCCGCTCGCCCTCGCACTGCGCCCCTATCTGGCAGATCACTCGACAGGATGAACACCATGACGAAGTCTGACTACCCGAGCGTCGCCCTCGTCGGTCCGGGCGCAATCGGCACGACCGTCGCCGCGGCCCTTCATGAAGCCGGCCGCACGCCGGTGATCTGCGGCCGCTCGGCGCACGCGCACCTGACGTTGCGCTTCGACGGCGGCGAGATCGTCGTGCCCGGGCCCGTACTGACCGATCCGCAAGCGGTCGAGAAAAGGGTCGACGTCGTGTTCGTCGCGGTCAAGTCGACGCAGGTGGCGAGCGCGGCGCCCTGGCTCGCCGCGCTATGCGACGCGCATACCGTCGTCTGCGCGCTGCAAAACGGCGTCGAGCAAAAAGCCGCGCTCACACCGCATGCGGCCGGCGCCGAGGTCGTGCCGTCGGTCGTCTGGTTTCCGGCACAGCGCGAATCGGGCGCGTCGGTGTGGCTGCGGGGCAAGCCTCGACTCACCCTGCCCGATACGCCGGCGAGCAACGTGGTGGTCTCGGCTTTGCGCGGCACGCGATGCTCGCCCGAGGTCGCGGCGGATTTCATCTCGCTCGCGTGGCGAAAGCTTTTGCAGAACGCAGTGGCGGGACTCATGGTGTTGACCGGTCGCCGCGCCGGCATGTTCTCGCGAAGCGACATCACCGAACTGTCGCTCGCGTACTTGCGGGAATGTCTCGAGGTCGCGCGTGCGGAGGGCGCGAAGCTGGGCGATGAGGTACCGCAGGAGATCGTCGACGGCTTCCATGGTTTTCCGCCCGATTTGGGTACGTCGATTCTTGCCGACCGGCAGGGCAACCACCCGCTCGAATGGGACTGCCGAAATGGCGTCGTGCAGCGATACGGACGAACGCATGGAATTCCGACGCCGATCAGCGATCTGGTCGTGCCGCTGCTCGCGGCCGCCAGCGACGGGCCGGGCTGATCGCGAGGAGCGCTCTATCCGGCCTGATCGGCTTGAATTCGATCGAACGGGCAATGAGCCGGGGACGAGCGCCCCCGTGTCACGCGGCCGGCCCGACGTTTCGACGCACGCAAGCCCGCGACACGCCCCACCCGGCGTCCGGTGATAAGCTCGACATCGGCGCGCTGTCGCGCAGCCCGTCACCCTATCGACCCTACGCCTCCCGCGAGTCCGCTCATGCCCATCGCTCCTGCTGTCGTCTCCGCCTTCACCCCCACCGGCAAGCTCCGCGCATCGATCAACCTCGGCAACCCGATCCTCGCGAACCGCGACCCGGCAACGGGGGAACCGTTCGGCGTATCGATCGACCTCGCCCGTGCATTCGCCGAGCGCCTGTCGGCCGACCTGGAACTCGTGGTGTTCGACGGCGCCGCCAAATCGGTGCAGGCGCTGACCGACGACCGCGCCGATTTCGGCTTCTTCGCGGTCGATCCGCTGCGCGGCGAAACCGTCGCGTTCACCGCGCCGTACGTGCTGATCGAAGGCTTCTATCTCGTGCCGAGCGCGTCGCCGATCCGCACCAACGCGGACGTCGATCAACCGCACAACCGCGTGGCCGTCGGCAAGGGCAGCGCGTACGACCTGTTCCTCACCCGCGAATTGAAAGCCGCGCAGATCGTGCGCGCCCCAACGTCGCAAGCCGTCGTGCCGACGTTCGTCGAGCAGCAACTGGAAGTGGCGGCCGGCGTGAAGCAGCAGCTCGAGGCCGACGCCGCGAAAACGCCCGGCCTGCGCCTGCTCGACGAGCGCTTCATGGTGATCCGGCAGGCGATGGGCGTGCCGAAGAGTCGCGGCGACGCGGCCGCCGCGGCACTGGCCGCGTTCGTCGAGGAGATGAAGGCGTCGGGCTTCGTCGCGGATTCATTGCGCCGGCACGGCATCACGGGCGCGTCGGTCGCGCCGGCCGCCTGATGGGCTACGTTGCGCTGCATCGCGCCGAACGCGCCCATTCGTTGACCACCGGGATCGTCCGGCTCGCCGCGCAGGCGTGCGATTTCAACACGAGCCTGCTGGATCCGCGGGCGCATGCCTAGGGCGTGGGCGAACGGCGCGGCGCCGCCCCGGCGGCCCACCGCCATCCGGCAGCCGGACCGTCTGCTGCGCCGCATCAATCCGTATCCGGTTGCGCCCGCTGCCGCAGGCACGAAGCGCCACCGGCGCAATCGCCGTCGCCCACCCGGACATATCCGACGCTAGCGCAAACCCGGACCCGGTTGCACTGTTCATCGCGATTCTGGTCCTGTATCGTCCTCCCATCCCCGATTGCGAAACCGCTGCATGGGAGGCTCACGATGCGAAAAAAGAATGCTGCAGCCGTCTGGATCCTGATCGCGATGGCGGTAGGCATCGTGATCGGCTACATGATCTTCACGAGCTTTCCGGACAGGAAAGCCGCTGCCGAAATCGCCGGCTACATCTCGCTCGTGTCCGACGTGTTCCTGCGGCTGATCAAGATGGTGATCGGGCCGCTCGTCTTCTCCACGCTGGTCGTCGGCATCGCGCACATGGGCGACGCGGCGTCGGTCGGACGCGTGTTCGCGAAATCGATCGGCTGGTTCGTCACCGCGTCGCTGGTCTCGCTGCTGCTCGGGTTGCTGATGGCGAACCTGCTGCGGCCCGGCGAGAACCTCGGCTTGCCGCTGCCGGACATCGGCGCATCCGCGAACCTCGCGACGTCCAAGTTCACGCTGAAGGATTTCGTCGGCCACATGGTGCCGAGATCGATCGCCGAGGCAATGGCGAACAACGAAATCCTGCAGATCGTCGTGTTCTCGATGTTCTTCGGCGTCGCGCTCGCCGCACTCGGCGAGCGCGGCAAGATCCTGATCGCCGCGATCGACCAGTTGTCGCACGTGATGCTCAAGATCACCGGCTACGTGATGAAGCTCGCGCCGCTCGCGGTGATGGCCGCGATGGCCGCCACCGTCGCGGTCAACGGGTTGTCGGTACTGCTGAAGTTCGCGGTGTTCATGGGCGACTTCTACATCAGCCTGTTCCTGCTCTGGGCATTGCTCGTCTGTGCGGGGTTCCTGTTCCTCGGCCGTCGCGTGTTCAAGCTGCTCGTGCTGATCAAGGAAGCGTTCATGCTGTCGTTCGCGACCGCCAGCTCCGAGGCCGCGTATCCGAAGATCCTCGATGCGCTCGACCGTTTCGGCGTACGCCGCAAGATCTCGAGCTTCGTGATGCCGATGGGCTATTCGTTCAACCTCGACGGGTCGATGATGTACTGCACGTTCGCGTCGCTGTTCATCGCGCAGGCGTACAACCAGCACCTGTCGCTCGGCACGCAAATCACGATGCTGCTGGTCCTGATGCTCACGTCGAAGGGGATGGCCGGCGTGCCGCGCGCATCGCTCGTCGTGATCGCGGCCACGCTGCACCAGTTCGGGCTTCCGGAGGCCGGGCTGCTGTTGATTCTCGGCGTCGACACGTTCCTCGACATGGGCCGCTCGGCCACCAATGCGGTGGGCAATTCGATCGCCAGCGCGGTGGTCGCGAAATGGGAAGGCCAGCTGCTGTCGGAAGCGGAAGCCGACGCCAACGCGGCGCGCATCGAAGCGGAACAGGAAGCGACGATCGCACATCCGACGGAAGTCTGACGGAGGCCCGGCGATGAAGATGCAGCGATTCTGGCGTGCGCTCGCGCTCGCGGGCCTGCTCGCCACGGGCGCGACCGCGCGCGCGGAAGATGCGCCGTCGACGCCGCCGCGCGTCGAGCCGGTCGCGCCGGCTCAACTGACGGGCACGCTCGCGAAGGTGCGCGGCAGCGGCACGATCGCGCTCGGCTATCGCGACGCGTCGATCCCGTTCTCGTACCTGAACGCGCGCAACCAGCCGATCGGCTATTCGATCGAGCTGTGCAAGGCGCTCGTGTCGTCGATCGAGGATGCGGTCAACCGGAACCTGACGATCCGCTGGGTGCCGGTCACGTCCGACAACCGTATCGACGCGGTGGTCAGCGGGAAAGTCGATCTGGAATGCGGCTCCACGACCAGCAACCTCGAGCGCCAGAAACGCGTGGCGTTCTCGCCGATCATCTTCGTGGCCGGCACGAAGGTGATGGTGAAACGCGGCGCGCCGGTCCGCTCGTTCCGCGATCTCGCGGGGAAGAAGGTCGCGGTGACGGCCGGCACGACCAACGAGAAGGCGCTGCGCGACCTGAACGAGCGGTTCAGGCTCGGGATCCAGCTACAGGTGGTGCCGGACCATGCGCAGGGCTTCGCGCTCGTCGCGAACGGCAGCGCCGACGCGTTCGCGACGGACGACGTGCTGCTGTACGGGCTGATTGCCGAGAACGCGAACAAGGGCGGCCAGTACGACGTGGTGGGCGACTTCCTGTCCTACGACCCGTACGGAATCATGTTCCGCAAGGACGATCCGCAGCTCGCCCAGCTCGTGAAGAGCACGTTCCAGGAGCTGGCCGCCGACGGCGAGATCGCGCGCCAGTACAAGCGCTGGTTCCTGCGTCCGCTTCCGTCGGGCCTGAGCCTCAACCTGCCGATGAGCCCGCAACTGGAAACCATCATCGAGACGATCGGCGTCAACGGGAGTTGAGCGGCGTCGACATGAGCGACGCATGACGAAACAAGCACGGCCCCGATGCGTCGCCAGGCACCGGGGCCGCTCGCCGGATGCAGCGCGCTCAGCCGACCCGCGCCGCGCCCTGCCGCGCCGCTTCGGCGCCTTCGGCAGCCGTTCGCGCCAGCACCGGCTTCAGCGCCTGCCCGGTATGGCTTGCCTTCACCTGCACGAGCGCTTCCGGCGACGCCGCCGCGACGATCGTGCCGCCCCCCACCCCGCCTTCCGGCCCGAGATCGATGATCCAGTCGGCTTCCGCGATCACGTCGAGGTCATGCTCGATCACGACGACGCTATGCCCCGCATCCACCAACCGGTGCAGCACGCGAATCAGCTTCGCGACGTCCGCCATGTGCAGGCCGACCGTCGGTTCGTCGAGCACGTACAGCGTGTGCGGCACCTTCTGGCCGCGTCGCGTGACGTCGTCGCGCACCTTCGTCAGCTCGGTGACGAGCTTGATGCGCTGCGCTTCGCCGCCGGACAGCGTCGGAGACGGCTGGCCGAGGGTCAGATAGCCGAGCCCGACATCCTTCATCAACTGCAGCGGATGCGCGATGTTCGAGATCGGCGCGAAAAATTCCACCGCCTCGTCGATCTCCATCGTCAGCACGTCGCCGATGTTCCGGCCGCGCCACGTGACGGCGAGCGTTTCCGGATTGAAACGCTGCCCGTGGCACACGTCGCACGGCACCTTCACGTCGGGCAGGAAGCTCATGCCGATCGTGCGCACGCCTTGCCCTTCGCACGCGGGGCAGCGCCCGTCGCCGGTATTGAACGAGAAACGCGACGCCGTATAGCCGCGTGCGCGCGCTTCGAGCGTATCGGCGAACAGCTTGCGAATCGTGTCCCACACGCCGATGTAGGTGGCCGGGCACGAACGCGGCGTCTTGCCGATCGGCGTCTGATCGACTTCGAGCACGCGATCGATCTGCTCCCAGCCGCTCAGCGACTCGCAGCCCTGCCACGCATGCGTGACGTTCAGCGATGGCCGCGGCGCGCTGCGCGCGAGCACGCTCGAGCGGCGCTCGGCGGCCGGCGCGTCCTGCTGTGCCGCCTTGCGCGCGCGGCGCGTGGCCGGCGACGACAGCACCGAGCGGCCGACCGCATCGAGCAGGTTCGTCATCAGCACGTCGCGCGCGAGCGTCGACTTGCCCGACCCGCTGACGCCCGTCACCGCGACGAGCCGCGCGAGCGGAATGCCGACGGTGACGTCGCGCAGGTTGTGCAACCTGGCGCCATGCACGGTCAGCCACGCTTCCGGCACCGCCGCCCCGCCCTTCTTGCCCGGCAGGCACACGCTGCGGCGCGGCTGCAGCGGGTGCAGCATCGGCTGCGCGAGCAGGCGGCCCGTCACCGAATCGGCCTGCGCGGCGAGATCGGCGACCGCGCCTTGCGCGACCAGCGTGCCGCCGCGCTTGCCGGCGCCCGGACCGACGTCGATGATGTGATCCGCGCGGCGGATCGTGTCCTCGTCATGCTCGACGACGACCAGCGTATTGCCCTTGTCGCCGAGCTTGCGCAGTGCGTCCAGCAGGATCTGGTTGTCGCGCGGATGCAAGCCGATCGTCGGCTCGTCGAGCACGTAGCAGACGCCCTGCAGGTTGCTGCCGAGCTGCGCGGCCAGCCGGATACGCTGCGCTTCGCCGCCCGACAGGCTCGGCGCCGCGCGGTCGAGGCTCAGGTAGCCGAGCCCGACTTCCTCGAGAAACGCGAGGCGGCTGCCGATCTCGCTGACGATGTCGCGCGCGATCTGCGCGTCGCGCCCGGCGAGTTCCAGCGCGTCGATCCAGCGGCGCGTGTCCGACACCGTCCATTGCGCGACCTCGACGATCGGATGCGCATCGAACGTGACCGCGCGCGCGGTCGGGTTCAGCCGCGTACCGCCGCAATCCGGGCACGGCTCGTTGCCGACGCCCTCCGGCTCCTGCTCGTCCGACGGCAGCGTCTGTTCGCGGCCGCGGCCATCCTCGGCGAGCACCGTGTCGTCGTACGCGGCGCGCTGTTCGCGCGTGAGCGTGACGCCGGTGCCGACGCAGGTCGTGCACCAGCCGTGCTTGCTGTTGTACGAGAACATCCGCGGGTCGAGCTCCGGATAGCTCGTGCCGCACACCGGGCACGCGCGCTTGACCGACAGCACCTTGACCGCGCCGACCCCGGCGGTCGAATGATCGTTGCGCATCGCATCGTGCAGCCCGTCGAGCGGCGCGAGCAGGTGCATCACGCCCTTGCCGAGCTCGAGCGTCTCGTCGAGCCTGCGCCGCAACTCCGCTTCGTTGTCCGGCGACACGACGATATCGGCAACCGGCAACTCGATCGTGTGCTCGCGGAAGCGGTCGAGCTTCGGCCACGGGTCGACCGTGACGAACTCGCCGTCGACGCGCAGATGCGTGCTGCCGCGCGCCTTCGCCCACTTCGCGAGATCCGTGTACACGCCCTTGCGGTTGACGACGAGCGGCGCGAGCAACCCGACGTGTTCGCCGCGATGATCGCGCAGCAGTTGCGCGGCGATCGATTCGACGGATTGCGACGTGACCGGCGTGCCGTCGTGGATGCAGTGCTGCAGGCCGAGCTTCACATACAGCAGCCGCAGGAAATGCCACACTTCGGACGTGGTCGCGACCGTGCTCTTGCGCCCGCCGCGCGACAGCCGCTGCTCGATCGCGACGGTCGGCGGAATGCCGTACACCGCGTCGACCTCGGGGCGGCCGGCCGGCTGCACGATCGAGCGCGCATACGCGTTCAGCGATTCGAGATAGCGGCGCTGGCCTTCGTGGAACAGGATGTCGAACGCGAGCGTCGACTTGCCGGACCCCGACACGCCGGTGATCACGTTGAACTTGCCGTGCGGGATGTCGACGTCGAGCGACTTCAGGTTGTGCTCGCGCGCGTTGACGATCCGCACGACGTCCTCGCCCTCGACCGCACGGCGCGCGCGGGCGGCGTTCAGCACGGCCTGCAGCGGCACGCCTTCGTCGGCAACCGCCGCTTCGCCGTCCATCGCGCGGTCGTACTGCAGCAGCGCCACGCCCGTATGCGATTCCGCGCACGCCTTCACGTCGTCGGGCGTGCCCGCGCACAGCACGCGGCCGCCGCCGTCGCCGCCTTCCGGGCCGAGATCGATCAGCCAGTCGGCCGCGCGGATCACGTCGAGATTGTGCTCGATCACGATCAGCGAATGGCCGGCCGCGAGCAGCTTGCCGAACGCCTGCATCAGCTTCGCGATGTCGTCGAAGTGCAGCCCGGTGGTCGGCTCGTCGAACATGAACAGCTTCGCGCGCGCGATGCGCGCCTCTTCCGTCGCGACCCGGCGCCCGTTGGCCGCGGCCGCCGACTCGGCGAGGAAGCCGGCGAGCTTCAGGCGCTGCGCCTCGCCGCCCGACAGCGTCGGCACCGGCTGGCCGAGCTTCACGTATTCGAGGCCGACGTCGACGATCGGCTGCAGCACGCGCAGCACCTCGGCATCGGTCGCGAAGAACGCCGCGGCTTCGCTGACGGTCAGGTCGAGTACATCGGCGACGTTCAGCGCGCGGCCGTCGCGCTCGATGCGCACTTCGAGAATCTCGGCGCGGTAACGGCTGCCGTCGCAGTCCGGGCAGCGCAGGTAGACGTCGCTCAGGAACTGCATCTCGATGTGTTCGAAGCCCGAGCCGCCGCAGGTCGGGCAACGGCCGTCGCCCGAGTTGAAGCTGAACGTGCCGGCGCCGTAGCCGCGCTGCAGCGCGAGCGGCGCTTTCGCGAACAGCTTGCGGATTTCGTCGAACGCACCGACGTAGCTCGCCGGGTTCGAGCGCGTGGTCTTGCCGATCGGCGACTGGTCGACGAACACGACGTCGCCGACCTGATCGGCGCCCGTGAGGCGGCGGAACGCGCCCGGCGACTCGGTCGCCTTGCCGTGGTGCCGCGCCATCGCCGGGTACAGCACGTCCTGCAGCAGCGTGGATTTGCCGGAGCCGGATACGCCCGTCACACACACGAGCCGCTGCAGCGGAATCTCGACCGTGACGTCGCGCAGGTTGTGCTCGGTCGCGCCTTCGAGCACGATGCGCGGCGTACTCGCATCGACCGGACGGCGCGCCCAGTTCGACGCATGCGCGACCTGCTTGCGGCCGCCGAGATACTCGCCCGTCAGCGTGTGCGCGGAACGAATGTCGCCCGGCGTGCCGTCGTACACGATCGTGCCGCCGCGGGCGCCCGGGCCGGGGCCCATGTCGATCAGTCGATCGGCGGCGAGCATCACCGACGGATCGTGCTCGACCACGACCAGCGTGTTGCCTGCGTCGCGCAGCCGCTGCATCGCCTCGACGATCCGCGTGAGATCGCGCGGATGCAACCCGATGCTCGGCTCGTCGAGCACGAACAGGGTTTTCGTGAGCGACGTGCCGAGCGCCGTCGTCAGGTTGATCCGCTGCACCTCGCCGCCCGACAGCGTGCGGCTCTGCCGGTCGAGCGTCAGGTAGCCGAGCCCGACGTCGCACAGGTATTTCAGCCGCGTGCGCACTTCGGCGAGCAGCAGCTTCAATGCATCGTCGAGCAGCGCGCTCGGCAGGACGATTTCGTCGAAGAAGCGCCGGATGCGTTCGATCGGCAGCAGCATCAGGTCGTGCACGGTCAGGCCCGGCAGCGCTTCGAGCTGCGCGCGGCTCCAGTCGACGCCGCGCGGCATGAAGCGATCGGCCGGCGCGAGCACGCCATCGGCATTCTCTTTCGAGCCGAGCCGCCATTGCAGCGATTCCGTCTTCAGGCGCGCGCCGCCGCACACGTCGCACGGCGTGTAGCTGCGGTATTTCGACAGCAGCACGCGGATGTGCATCTTGTACGCCTTCGATTCGAGGTAGCCGAAGAAGCGCTTCACGCCGTACCACTGGCTCTGCCACTTGCCGTTCCAGTCCGGCGAGCCGTCGACGACCCAGTCGCGCTCGGCATCCGTCAGCTCGGACCACGGCACGTCGCGCCGGATGCCGGCCTTCGCCGCGTAGCGCATCAGGTCGTCCTGGCACTCTTTCCACGCGGGCGTCTGCATCGGCTTGATCGCGCCGCCGCGCAGCGTCTTGCGCGCATCGGGGATCACGAGGCCGAGATCGACGCCGATCACGCGGCCGAAGCCGCGACAGGTTTCGCACGCGCCGTACGCCGAGTTGAACGAGAACAGCGCCGCTTGCGGCTCCGCGTAGCGCAGGTCGCTGTCGGGATCGTGCAACCCGGTGGAGAAGCGCCACACCTGCGGCTCGGCGACCGCGTTGCCCGCCTCCGGCGCCAGCACGTACACGTTCACGCGGCCCGCGCCGCGCTTGAGCGACGCTTCGATCGCCTCGACCACCCGTACCTTGTCGGCCTGCTGCACGCGGAAACGGTCGGCCACCACGTCGAGCACCTTGCGCGGCCCGGTGGGCGACGCGATTTCGCGCTGCGCCTGCACGCGCGTGTAGCCGCTCGCCGACAGCCATTGCGCGATTTCCTCGTCGGACACCGCTTCCGGCAATTCGACCGGGAACGTGACGACGACGCGCGGATCGTCCGCCTGCGTCCGCGCGACGAGTTCCGCGTAGATCGTCTCCGGCGTATCGTGCCGCACCTGCCGCGCGGTCTTGCGGTCGAACAGCTCGGCCGCGCGCGCGTACAGCAGCTTCAGGTGGTCGTTCAGCTCGGTCATCGTGCCGACGGTCGATCGCGAGCTGCGAACCGGATTGGTCTGGTCGATCGCGATCGCGGGCGGCACGCCGTCGACGCGCTCGACCTGCGGGCGATCCATCCGGTCGAGGAACTGCCGCGCGTACGCGCTGAAGGTTTCGACGTAGCGCCGCTGGCCCTCCGCGTACAGCGTGTCGAACACGAGACTCGATTTGCCGGAGCCCGACGGGCCGGTCACGACCGTCATTTCGCCGGTGCGCAGGTCGAGATCGAGATTCTTGAGGTTGTGCTGACGTGCTCCGCGAATGCGGATCAGATTGCTGGATGACAATTTGCCTGCCCGTCTGAATGAGTTAGCCAGAGTTCACGGTGCCGGAACGCTGCGGCGGATGCCCGCAGGCGCGGCGCGAGCCGCGACGAGGGATGCCTGCGCGCGGCCCGGTTCGACGGATACTATACTGTATATTCATACAGCCTTCCATGAACGGACCATGACCGGGCGTTTGTCGCCGGGGCGCGAAAGTACACGACCGCGCCGCCTCGCCATCGCCGAATCGGGCGACCGACCGGGCGCGACGCCGTGCTACGCGGGTTTGCGCAGCGGCTCCAGCAGGTGCCGCAAGCCGTTATGGTCGAGCTCGTGCATGAGCGCGAGCTGCCGGCCGAGTTCGCCGCGCGGGAACCCTTCGCGAGCCAGCCAGTTGAGGTAAGGTCCGGGCAGGTCGGCAATGAGTCGGCCCTTGTATTTTCCGAAGGGCATGGTGACGGCGACAAGACGCTCGAGATCGGGGGCATGCATGCGCGTATTGTGCCCGGCTTTGCGCTCTTCCGCGCGCGACTACCCCGCCGCGCGCCCATCGGTCGAGGCCGGCGCACCGCCGCGAATCCGGCCCTTCGCGGCAGCCGAATCGACGAACCGACCCCGGATGACGGCCGGGACTCGCGTCGACCGCCGACTTCCCTCCTGCCTGCTAGACTGGAATTTCCCCCTGCACACCCTGGAGGGAATCATGATGTCCACCTACGTCGTGAAGACCGGCGAGCAATTCCTGTGCACCGCCGAGGACGGCGATATCGGGATGGCGCCGGCCATCGAGGACGCCGCATCGTTTGGTTCGTACGACGAAGCGGAGAAAGCCGCGAGCGCGCATGCCGACCCGGGATACGAGATCGTGGCCGTCTGCATGATCAGGCACTGAACGCCGATCCGCGGCCCGGTGCGGATGACGGTCCGCGGGCCGCAACTCGCCGTGCGGCGGCGGCGTCCATGCGACCGCCGCACGCGCACGCCGCGACGGGTCTGTCCCGCCGCCTTCGTCCGCGCCGGGCATCCTTGCCGCAAGCGAGCCGTCCGGCTTCGACGGCCGCGCTTGCGGCGCCCCGGTTGCGGCGTCCTACTTCTGCAGCGAGATTTCCACGCGACGATTGCGCGCGCGCCCTTCGGCGGTATCGTTCGATGCCGCCGGATTCGCTTCCCCGTGACCGGCGGCGGCAAACGAATCCGCCTTCAGCCCGCGTTCGCGCAAGTATGCGGCGACCGCATCCGCCCGGCGCTTCGACAGCGCCTGATTGTGCGCATCGGAACCGGTCGCGTCGGTATAGCCGTCCACTTCCACGCGGGAGAAATGCCGGTCGGCCTGCCGGTTCAGCAGCGTGTCGAGCGCGGCGGTGGCCGCGGGCGTCAGCACGGCCGAGTCGGTCGCGAAATACGCATCGCCGGTCAGGCTCACCTTCTCGACCGGCGCGGGCGCCGGCGCAACGGCCGCGGCGGCCGGCGCGGGCGCCGCGCCGCACTGGAACACGATCGAATGCGGATCGGCGCCGTCGCGGTACGGCGTGGTGGTGTCGACGAGGCGTACGGGCTCGTTGCCGCACATGCGTGTCGCGACCTTCATGCAGGTCTTCGCGGTCGACAGGATGCCGTGGCAGTCGACCTGGAACGTGCGGATGCCGTTGCGCGACTGCAGTTCGTACGCGTTGTACGTCGGCCCCGACGCACTCGAACAGGCCGCGAGGGAAACGACGGACGCCAGCAGTGCAAGATGGATGTTTTTCACTTGATTACTCCGAGAATGCGATGGGCGCAGCGTGCGGCGCGGCCGCACGCGCATGCGTTTGCGTTCGGCGCGGCCCGCCCCGGCAACGCGTGCCGGAACGAACCGCTGCGCGCGATCACTTCCACTGATACAGCATGCCCGCGCCGACGACGCGCTGGCTGCCGGCGAAACCGCCGTTCACCGTCGCCTTCAGGTTCTCCGTGATGCGCGCCTGCATGCCGACCGCCATGGCCTTCTGGCCCTGGAACGTCGCCGTGCCGACCCCCATCGCGAAGTTCGAATCGCGGTCCATGTGCGGGATCGACGCCATCGCGGCGGTCGCGGCGATCCCCTCGCGGGCCATCGAATCCGTCTGCTGGATCTGCTGCTGCATCTGCGTGAGCTGGTTGTTGACCGTGTTCAGCGACTGCGTGAACTGGTTCGATACCGCATTCAGCTGGTTCACGTTCACCGCGTCGGTGCCTTGCGTGCCGGCCGCGACGTTCACGACCTGACGCGCCGAATCCGCCGAGCCGACCGCGACCACGTTCGAGCGCCCGCCGTCGTTGCTGCCCGTGCCGAGCGCGGTCGAGTTGTTGCCCGATGCCGTCGAACCCACGCCGATCGCCGTGGAGCCGTTGCCCGACGCGAGTGCACTATTGCCGACCGCCGTGCTGTTCGAGCCCGATGCCACCGCCCCCGACCCGCCCGCCGACGAATTCGGCCCGGTCGAGCCCGGCGGCACGTTCGCGCCGGTCGGGTTCGTCGTGTACTGCCCGCCGAGGTTGGTCGTGCGCTGGTCGATCAGCGTCGTCAACTGGTTCGCGACCGAATCGAGCTGCGACACGTTCACCGCGTCGGTGCCGTTCTTGCCGGCGGCCAACCCGGTGATCTGGCGATTGCCGATGTTCACTTCGCCGGCTGACGACTGCGGGCTGCTCAGCCCGTACGCGACATAGTTCGTCAGCGCGCCGACCGTGGTCAGCGAACCGGCGCCGAGCGCCACGCTGTTCGCGAACGTCGCCGATGCGCCCGAGCCGAGTGCCAGCGCATCGGTCGCCGTGCTGCGTGCGCCCGAGCCGAGCGCGACGCTGCCCACGCTGACCGCCACCGCATTCGCACCCTGCGCGACCGACTGCGCGCCCGTCGCCGTTGCGCCGCTGCCCAGCGCGATCGCGTCGGCCTGCGCGGAACTCGCCGCCTGGCCGATGGCGACCCCGCCCGGCGCGGTCTGATCGACGATCGCGCCGTTGCCGATGCCCACGCCGTTGTCGCCGTTGACGACCGTCGTCGGTCCCACCGCGACCGATTCCGCGCCGACCGCGAGCGAATCCGCCGCGGTCGAGTTCGCGTGGAAGTACTTCTGGCCCGTGACCGCGAACGACTGCAGCGCGCCGGTCAATTGCCGCACCGTCACCGCATCCTGCTGGCCGGTGCCGTCCGCGACGTTGGTGATCTGGCGGTACGTCTTGTTCGTCGCATCGCCGACCGATACCGCGCCGAGCAGCGTCTGGTCGGTCGTGTTGAACGGGATCGACGCGGTGCCGTTGCGGATGATGCCCGAGGACGGCACCACGGCGCGGTCGGCCACCGAACCCGAGCCGAGCGCGATGCTGCCGTCCACCTTCGAGATCGCGTTCGGGCCGATCGCGACGCTGTCGACGCCCACCGCCTGGCTGTCCGGCGCGGTCGAATTCGCATGGAAGTACTTGATGCCGTGCGCGTTGATGTTGTCGATCGCGGAGCCGACGTTGTTGTTGATCGTCGTCGAACCGTCGCTGTTGTACGTCACGTACGACGGCGCCGAGATCGCGCCGGTGGTCGGATCGTAGGTGGCGCCGCCGCCGATCGCGCCGGCCGTGCTGTTGCCCAGGTTCGTGTTGTTGTTCGCGATCGAGCTCAAGCCCGTCGACAGCGAGCTGATCCCGGTCGACGTGGCGGTCGACAGCGAGGTCAGGTTGCTGTTCGTCGAGCTCAGGCCGGTGGACAGCGAACCGACGATCGTCGAAGTCGACGTGGACAGCGACGTGATCGAGCTGTTGGTCGAACTCAAGCCGGTGGACAGCGAACCGACGACCGTCGAGGTCGACGTGGACAGCGACGTCAGGTTGCTGTTCGTCGAGCTCAGGCCGGTGGACAGCGAGCCGACGACGGTCGACGTCGATGTGGACAGCGACGTCAGGTTGCTGTTGGTCGAACTCAGGCCGGTGGACAGCGAGCCGACGACGGTCGATGTCGACGTGGACAGCGACGTCAGGTTGCTGTTGGTCGAACTCAGGCCGGTGGACAGCGAGCTGATGCCCGTCGACGTCGACGTGGACAACGACGTGACCATGCTGTTGGTCGAACTCAAGCCGGTGGACAGCGAACCGACGACCGTCGAGGTCGACGTGGACAACGAGGTGACCGCGCTGTTGGTCGAACTCAGGCCGGTGGACAGCGAACCGATGCCCGTGGACGTCGACGTGGACAACGACGCGATCGAACTATTGGCCGACGACAGGCCCGTCGACGTGGACGTCGACAGCGACGTCACCGTGCTGTCGGTCGTGCTCAGCCCCGTGGACAGCGAACCGATACCCGTCGAGGTCGACGTGGACAACGACGCGATCGAACTATTGGCCGACGACAGACCCGTCGACGTGGACGTCGACAGCGACGTCACCGTGCTGTCGGTCGAACTGAGACCGGTGGACAGCGAGCTGATACCCGTCGACGTCGACGTCGACAACGACGTGACCGCGCTGTTGGTCGAACTCAGGCCGGTGGACAGCGAGCCGATGCCCGTCGACGTCGACGTGGACAGCGACGTGACCGCGCTGTTGGTCGAACTGAGGCCGGTGGACAGCGAACTGATACCCGTCGACGTCGAAGTCGACAGCGACGTGACCGCGCTATTGGTCGAACTGAGGCCCGTCGACAACGACGAAACCCCGGTCGACAGCGACGTGATGCTCGACGCCGTCGACGTCGATAGCGAATCGAGTGCCGTGTTCGTCGCGGCGAGTTGCGAGCCGTTGATCGCATCCGTGCTCGACGAATCGATGCGCCCGGCCGCGACGTTGGTGATCTGGCGCTCGCTGCCCGCCTTGCCGACGCTGACGACGCTGGTCGGGTTGATGCCGTTGAAGTTGTACGTGACGCCGCCGATGACCGCGCTGGCCGTCGGATTCGGCGCGGCCGTCGTCGATCCCGAGCCGAGCGCGACATCGTTTGCGTTGTTGGCCACGGCCGACGCGCCGAACGCGACCGCTCCCGCCGCCGCCGCGGTCGACGTATTGCCCAGCGCCAGCGAACCCGTGCCTTGCGCGTTGTTGGTATTGCCGATCGCCACCGCGCCGTTGCCGTTCGCGGTGTTGTTCGAACCCATCGTGACCGCGCCGGTGCCGATCGCGCTGCTCGGATCGCCGATCGCGACCGCGCCGTCGCCGCTCACCGTCTGGCCGAAGCCGAGCGCGACGGCGCCCGTGCCGCCGAGCACCTTCGACGCGTTGCCGCCGGCAATCGAACCCGCGCCGGCAGTTGCCGCGACCGAGTTGGAATCGCCGATCGCGACGGTCGAGCCGGCAGCCGCGACGCTGTTGATGCCGACCGCCGTCGCATTCGTCGCCGACGCCGTCGCCCCGGGCCCCAGCGCGCTGGAGGAAACGCCGGTCGCCAGCGCCAGATTGCCGAGCGCGGTCGCGAACTGCTGCGTCGCGGTCGCCTGCACGCCCGTCGCGATCGAACTGAGACCCGACGCATTGGCGTTCAGGCCGAATGCCACCGCATTGTCCGCGCCGGCACGCGTGTTCGAGCCCATCGCGATCGAGCTCGTGCCGATCGACTGCGTGCCCGAGCCGGGCACGCCCGCGGTGCCGCCCCAGCCGATCGCGATCGACGAGGTGCCCGTCGCGCCGCTGTTGACGCCCATCGCGACGCCGGAATTACCGGAAGCCAGCGCCCCGCTGCCGACGGCCACGCCTGCCGCGCCCGAACTGGTCGACTGGTTGCCGAGCGCGACGGACCCGGTGTCCGTGGCGTGCGACGCATAGCCGAGCGAGACGCTCTGCGCGCCAGCCGCACTGGCACCGAGCCCCATCGCCGCCGCGTACTGGCCGGATGCCAGCGCGTTGTTGCCCAACCCGACGGCGGACACGCCGGTCGCCGCGGCGCCGCTGCCCATCGCGACCGAACCGCTTTGGGTCGCGCTCGACAAATTCCCGATCGCGACCGCATACGGGCCCGAGCCGATCGCCTGCACGCCCATCGCCACGCTGTTGACACCGTTCGCTTGCGAGTTGATGCCGACGGCCGTCGAACCATCCGCCATCGCATGCGCACCCGGGCCGAGCGCCGTGGCCGACAAACCCTGCGCCGTCGACAGGTTGCCCAGCGCGGTGGAATTCTGTTGCGCGGCGGTCGAACCGAGGCCGATCGAGATCGCCGTCACGCCGCCCGACGCGGTACCGCCATCCGGTGCGTACTGCGCATGGGCGCCCACATGGAACAACGCCAGATATGCGGACGCCATCAGCATGGCCAGCCGCCGCGGCGAAGGCAGGCCCGCACGCGTCGAGCCGCTCGCGCTCGCGGCATGCGCCGCCGTGCGCCGCGACGACGCCACACGCTTGCCGCGTGCCCGGTCAAGCTCCGAAGCCGCAACCCAGGCCCCCAATGCTTCGTTCCAGATCGACTTGAACGACTTGTTCATCTTGTGTTCCCTCGGTTCTCATGTGCTGGATGACGCAACGGCGAACGCGACGTCAGTCGAAGCGCGGACCCTCTCCGCTTTCGCCTGACTCGCGACGCCCCGCTTCTCACTTCGCATTACTAATCAAAACTACGAACAGCGTTGCGCAAAACGCTCGACCCACATCGCGACGGCACGACCGACCGTCGCGCGTGCCCGTTCGGCACGATGCGCGACGGCGATCGCCGGTTATCGATTCACGGAAGTCGACATCGCCTGCCCGGCGGCGACAGGGCGCACGACGCGTCGCGAATCCGCACGCGCGCACCCCGTCGCACCCGCCGAAGGGCGACTTCGAGTCTCATTCGGAAAAGCGTCGCTCGGACGCTGGATGAACGGACGCCGACCCGCATCGCGGGCGGCCCGTCGTCTTTCATTCAGGCGGCGAAAGGCGCCATCCTGTCCCCGGGTCTGCGGCATGCGCCGCCGGATCGCTGACGCTGACAGCCGGCGCCGGATCGATCGACCCGACACCCCGACCTGCCATGCTTGTCGTATTCATATTTTTCGTATCCGCCTGATTCGATAGTGCACCGTGCGTGGCCTCCGGCTCGATCGAACGCCCGGCGGCCCACGCGCAGTCACTCACCCCTTTTCCGTCCGGCGGCATCGGTTTTTTCCGGATTTCCGGAAAAAACCGACCGCCCACCGAACGACCCCGGCACCGAATTAATCGATCGAATTTACTTGACGATTTCTTCTCGCCCGATGCCTCACACCCAGCCCCATCCCGTCATTTCACGGCTCATCTTGTATATCTAAAAATTCCGCGAATTATGACGACTTCATTACCCTCGTGCCTGTTATTCCTTCGTTACCGTCTTCTCATTATCCGGGAATACCATCATTCAATGTGACATTGAATATTGGTAGCCCGCAAAGCGACGGCGACGGTCATTTTCACGACAGCCGGAAGCATTCAGAGAACCGATTCCAGCCGCGTCGTGGCTAGTGTGCCGACATTCACCCAAACAAACCTTTTCCGGAGCGGACAAATACTTTTCCGTAGCGGATGTCATTTACATTCATACACATTCGTATGAAATTCGATTTTTCCGGAAATGGAAATTCTCGTTCGCATTACGCCTAGTCCAGTTGACCGACAAGGAATCGGGGAATTCGATTTACGCCATTGCCATCGGATTTCGACACCTCGATCGTCAATTCATCATACGGGCCATTTTCAATCTGGAAATCATCGAACCGGAAATAAAGACCGTAATTTTCGAAATCGATTCGGCACATTTTTCCGGCTCATTGTTCGGGAGAGCCGACGACACCGCCGCGCACCTGCGATGCCCGTGCGACAAGCCCACACGCACCGCACGGAATCCCACCTTCGACGCTGTTGTCGACATATAATTTTTTGCAACAATCGTACAGATTGCGATGCCTCCGACCTGACAGGCCACTCCCCTCCCAACGCGTTCGCAACCATGTCATCCCGCTTGTCCAGTTCGGCGTCGCCACGCACCACGCCGGATCTCGCCGGCGCCCATATCCTCATCGTCGACGACCGCCCGAACGACCTGCGGCTCCTGACCGAAATCCTGCGCACCGCGCAGTGCCGGATCAGCGTCGCGTTCGACGGGCTGCAGGCCTATCACCGTGCGCAGGCCATCGCGCCCGATCTGATCCTGATGGACGTCCGCATGCCGCGCATGGACGGTTTCGCCGCGAGCCGGCTGCTGGCGTCCACCCCGTCGACGCAATCCATTCCGGTGATCATCCTGACGGCCGCCGGCGATCTCGAGGACCGCATCGCGGGGCTCGAAACGGGGGCGATCGACTACATCGTCAAGCCGTTCGAACCGGCGGAAGTCATCGCACGAATCCGCAATCACCTGAAGCGCGTGCGACGCAGCCAGCCGTTCGCGCACCTGCCCGACTTGCCCGACAACCGCGACGCGGCGCTCGTGCGCGCGGCAAGCGACGTGTTGCTGCGCGACCTGCGCCATCCGCCGGCCCTCGAGGAGCTCGCGAAGCAGGTCGGCACGCACGAAAAACGGCTGTCGCGCGCGTTCCGCGACCATCTCGGCCAGACCGTATTCGAGTATCTGCGCGACACGCGGCTGCGCGCCGCGATGCATTTCCTGTCGGAAACGTCGATGGGGATCGGCGACATCGCCGAGGAAATCGGCTTTTCCACCCCCGGCAATTTCGCGACGGCGTTCCGCGAACGCTTCGGCGTCACGCCGTCCGACTGGCGGCGCCAGCGCCACGCGGTCGACGCGCCGGCCGCACCGGGGGGGCGCCACGGCGATGCATAGGCACTGCGCGGCATGGGCGGCGGCATGTCGCACGTTGCTTCTGCTTCTGGCGGCGCTGGCCGTCACGTGCGCGACGGTCCGTGCCGCAACGGCGCCGAATCCCGCGCAACTCGAAGCCGTATCGGTTTTCGAAGACGCCGGCACGACGCTGTCCGTCGACGCGGTCGCCGCCCGGCTCGCCGAGCCGTCGCGTCGTGCAGCCGCCACGGCCCGCACTGCATTCAACGTGACGTTTTCGCGCTCGGCCTGGTGGGTCCAGGCGACGCTGATCAACCGCGACGGCGACACGCGCCCGCTGGTGCTGGCGATTCGCGACGCGCGCGTCGACCGGGCCGACTTCTACGTCGACCGGCACGGTCAATGGACGCTCGAGCGCAGCTTCCCGACCGACCGCGGCGACGCGCGCGACGCGCCGTCGCGCTACCCGACCCTCGACGTCACGCTGCGCGCGGGCGAACAACTCCCGGTACTGATCCGCATCACGTCGCGCAAGGAGATGCGCCTTGCGCCGGTCGCGTTCACCCGCGACGCGTGGATCGCGCAGGAGTTGCACGCGTCGATGTGGAACTTCGGGTTCTTCGGCGGGCTGCTGGCACTCGTGTGGTGCGCGCTGCTGATCGGCTTTTTCTCGCGCAGCGGCGTGTTCCACGTGCTGGCCGCACTGGCCCTGAACACCGCGCTGTTCGAAGCGGCGTATCGCGGCTATCTCGCGATACTCCTGTCGTCCGGCGCGCGCGAGTGGTCGACGCGCGGCGAAACGATCTTCGCGTACCTGTCGGTCGCATGCTTCATCGTCTTCATCCTGATGGTCGCGCATCGCGAGAAGGCGAAGATGCCGATGCGCGCGGTGTACGTGGTGTTTCTCGCGCTCGAATGCGTGGGGATAGCCGGTGCGGCGTTCGGCGATCTCGCGACTTTCGCGTGGTTCTGCCTGTGGCTGAACACCGTGCTCGCGATGGTGAACATCAGCCTGGCGCTGATGCTCGTGATCCGGCGCACGCCGACGGCCCGCGTGATGCTGATCGCGGTCGCGTTCGCGACGTTCAACATGCTGATCCGCATGCTCGACGGCCGCGATGCATTGCCGCCCGTGCTGTCGTGGATCCGGTCCGACGTCTATCCGAACCCAGTCATCGCGATCATCGGGCTCGCGACGCATCTGCTGGTGCTGGCCGCGTGGATTCACCACGTGGGCCGTCAGCGCACCGAGGCACGCAAGCGGCTCGAACACTGGCAGCTCACCGAGCAGGATCGGCTGCGCGACGAGGTCGCGCGGCGCACGGTCGCGCTCAACGACGCGTTGCAGCAGTCGAAAACGCACATGCAGCAGAAGATCGAGACGCTCGGCTACGTCAGCCACGATCTGCGCGCGCCGCTGTCGACGATCAACGGCTATGCGAAGCTGCTGCTGCAAGGGGCGACGCGCAGCCAGGCGCGGCTGATCCGGTCGATCGACCGCAGCATCCGCTACCAGCTCGCGCTGATCGACGAATTGCTCGCGTTCACGAAGGCCGAACTCCAGCCGCTCGGCGTCGCGCCCGACCGCACCGACCTGCCCGGGCTGCTGGACGACATCGGCCACTACGCGCTCGCGCTGTGCGCGCAGCAGGACAACCGGTTCGTCTACCGGCCCGTCACGCCGCTGCCGCGCACGGTGCTGATCGACGGCATCCGGCTGCAACAGGTGCTGCTGAACCTGCTGTCCAACGCATCGAAATTCACGCGCGACGGCACGGTCACGCTGTCGGTTCACGCGTCGCGCGAAGGCGATGCATGGCGCCTGCTGTTCGAGGTCGCCGATACGGGCATCGGCATCGACATCACCGCGACCGCCGACATCTTCCGCGCGTACCAGCAGGTGCAGGCGGTCAACGGCGGCACCGGGCTCGGCCTGTTCATCGCGCAGCGCATCGTCGCCGCGATGGGCGGCGAGCTGGCCGTCGCAAGCCAGCCGGGGAGCGGCACGACGTTCTCGTTCGCGGTCGCCGCGCCAGCCCTCGGCCATGCGCTCGCGCCGGTGTCGGGGCTCGTCGGGCGGTTTCATCCCGCCGACGAAGCGGAACCGGCCGGCGCGGCGACCGCGATGCGCAGCCCGCCCGCCGATGCGCTCGCCGAGCTGATCGTGCTCGCCGGCGAAGGCCGGCTGACCGATATCGAGGAATGGCTCGGCCAGTATGCGGGCGAGCCGGACCATGCGTCGTTCGTGCAGGAAATGCGCGAGCACCTCGATGCGCTGGACCTGCACGCGATCGAGAAACTGGCCGACTCGCTGAAACGCACGCGCGTCGCCGATACGCCGTTCGACACCGAGGCGGACGCGGCCGGCCCGGCCTGACGGCGCCGCGCCGCGCGCATCGTTCCACCGCGGTTCGCCCGCGCGGCCGAACGGCCGCTATGACCGCCGCATCGTCGATACCAGCGCGATGTCCTCTTCGGGCGGCGCCGGCCGCGCGGGCGCATGCGTCGGCCGCTGCGCGCCGAGCCCCGTGCCGCCGGTGCGGCGCCGCGCCGCGTGCCGCTCGATGACCCGCTGCAGCACGCAGAACACGCACAGCAGCGCGCCGATCACGATCCGCGTCCACCACGAGCTCAGCGTGCCGTCGAACGTGATCAGCACCTGGATCGTGCCGAGGATGCCGACCCCGAACACCGAGCCGATCACATAGCCCACGCCGCCCGTCAGCAGCGTGCCGCCGATCACGGTCGCGGCGATCGCGTCGAGCTCCATTCCCTGCGCCTGCAGCCCGTAGCCCGACAGCACGTACAGCGTGAACACCACGCCGCCGAGCGCCGAACAGAAGCCGCTCAGCGCGTAGACGCCGATCTTCGTGCGCGCGACCGGCAAGCCCATCAGCAACGCCGAGCGTTCGTTGCCGCCGACCGCATAGACGTTGCGGCCGAAGCGCGTGAAATGCGCGACGTAGATCGCGACGGCCAGCGTCGCGAGCGCGATCAGCGCACCGGCGCTCAGCATGCCGCCGCCGACCGGCACGCTGATGCCCGCAATCGCATGGAACGCCGGCTCGTTGATCGTGATCGACTGCGTCGTGATCAGGAAGCACGCGCCGCGCGCGAGAAACATCCCGGCGAGCGTGACGATGAACGGCTGCAACCGGAAATAGTGGATCAGCGCGCCCATCGCCGCGCCGTACAGCGCGCCGAACGCGAGCGCGAGCGGCACGATCGCCCACACGGGCCAGTGCAGCCGTTCGGCGCCGACCGCGCAGAAGATCGTTGTCAGCGCAACGACCGAGCCGACCGACAGGTCGATGCCGCCCGACACGATCACGAACGTCATCCCGATCGCGACGATCAGCAGGAACGCATTGTCGACGAGCAGCCCGGTCAGCACCTGCATCGAGAAAAAGCCCGTGTACATCACGGACCCGAAGCCGAACAGCGCGACGAACAGCACGATCGTCACGACGATCGGCAGCGTGCGCGGATCGGCGAGCCGGCCAAGGAAACGGTTCATCGCGGCGTCGCTCCGGTGGTGGTGGCGCGCGATCGCGCGGAAGGCAGCAGCCGCGACGCATGCCGGACGAGCAGCGCACGCGCCGCGTCCGACTGGATCAGCGTCACGACGATCACGACGACCGCCTTGACGACGAGCGTCGCCTCCGGCGGCACGCCGATCGAATAGGTCGTGTAGGTGAGCGTCTGGATGATCAGCGCGCCGAGCACCGAGCCGGCGAGACTGAAGCGGCCGCCGAGCAGCGACGTGCCGCCGAGCGTGACCGCGAGAATCGCGTCGAGTTCGAGCAGCAGCCCCGCGTTGTTGCCGTCGGCGCTGCGCACGTTCGAGCTCGCGAGGATGCCCGCGAGCGCCGACATCACGCCCGAGCACAGATACACGCCGAACACGACCGCGCCCGAGCGCAGCCCGACGAGCCGCGTCGCGACCGGGTTCACGCCGATCGCGCGAATGAACAGCCCGAGCGCCGTGCGGTTCACCAGCAGCGCGGTCGCGCCGATCGTCGCGAGCGCGATCCATACCGCGCACGGCACGGTCGCGAGATAGCCGCCGCCGAGCGCGAGGTAGCCCGGTGCGCCGATCGGGATGATCTGGCCGCCCGTCAGCAGTTGCGCGACACCGCGCCCGGCCACCATCAGGATCAGCGTCGCGATGATCGGCTGCATCCCGACGAACGCGACGAGCAGCCCGTTCCACGCGCCGGCCAGCAGCCCGACGCCGAGCGCGGCGGCCAGCGCCGCGCCGACCCGCGACGGGTCCGCCTCGAGCACGGTCGCGGCCGCCGCGCCGGCGATCGCGACGATCGCGCCGACCGAGATGTCGATCCCGCGCGTCGCGATCACGAGCGTCATCCCGAGCGACACGATCACGAGCGGCGCCGCGCGATTGAGAATGTCGATCGGCGCGCCGAACAGGTGGCCGTCGAGCAGCGCGATCGACAGGAAGCCGGGACGATGCGCGACGTCCAGCGCGAACAGCAGCGCGAGCGTCAGCACCGGCCACGCGAGCGAATGACGAAACAGCGTGCGCAACCACGTCATGACTGGCCTCCCGCGATCAACCGGTAAACCTGCTCCTCGGACGCATCGGCGCCGGACAGCTCCGCGACCTTGCGCCGGTCGCGCAGCACCGCGATCCGGTGGCTCACGCGCACGACCTCGCCGATCTCCGACGAGATGAACAGGATCGCGAGCCCCTGCGCGCACAGCGCGAGCACGCGCTCCATGATGTCGAACTTCGCGGCGACGTCGATGCCGCGCGTCGGCTCGTCGAGAATCAGCAGCTTCGGGTCCGTCGCGAGCCAGCGCGCGAGCAGCACCTTCTGCTGGTTGCCGCCCGACAGCAGCCCGATCGGCTGCTCCGCGTCGCGCGCCTTGATGCCGAGCCGGGCGATATACGTGTCGGCGATCTCGCGCTGGCGCGCGCGCCCGATCAGCCGCCACCAGCCGCGCCGCGCCTGCAGCGCGAGGACGATGTTCTCGCGAATCGACAGCGCGGCAACGATGCCCTCCTTCTTGCGGTCTTCCGGGCAGTACGCGATGCCGTTGCGCACCGCATCGTGCGGCGACGCGAGCCGCTTGCGCGCGCCGTCGATCTCGATCGCGCCGGTATCCGGGCGCGCCGCGGCGAACGCCAGTTGCGCGGTTTCTGTGCGGCCCGAGCCGAGCAGGCCGGCCAGCCCGACGATCTCGCCGGGGCGCACGTCGAGATCGAGCGCGCTCATCATCCCGCGCCGGCCGACCTGCTGCATCGACAGGAACGGCTCGGCGGCCGCGGCGGTACGCTCGACCGCCGCGGCGCCGGCCTGCAGCGTGTCGGACATGCGCTCGCGGCCGGTCATCTTCGCGACCAGCGCGTCGACCGGCAGGTCGCGCGCGAGGTACTCGCCTTCGCGCTCGCCGTTGCGCATCACGGTGATCCGGTCGGACACCGCATAGGTCTGCTCGAGAAAATGCGTGACGAACAGGATCGCGATGCCCGACGCCTTCAGCCGGCGCAACACGTCGAACAGCCGCGCGACCTCGCCGTCGTCGAGGCTCGAGGTCGGCTCGTCGAGAATCAGCACGCGCGCGTCGACCGACACCGCACGCGCGATCGCGACCATCTGCTGCACCGCGATCGGATACGCGTCGAGCGAGCGCGTGACGTCGAGCGACAGGTCGAGTTCGGCGAGCGCCGCCCGCGCGCGCGCATGGATCGCGTTCCAGTCGATCGCGCCGCGCCGCATCGGCTGCCGGCCCGCGAAGATGTTCTCCGCGACCGACAGGTTCGCGCACAGGTTCACTTCCTGATACAGCGTCTGAATGCCGGCCGCCTCGGCCTCGCGCGGCGCGGCAAAGCGCACGGGCCGGCCGCCGACGCGTATCTCGCCCGCATCGTGCGCATGCACGCCGGTGAGCACGTTGATCAGCGTCGACTTGCCCGCGCCGTTCTGGCCCATCAGCGCGTGGATCTCGCCCGGAAACAGCCGGAAGTCCACGCGCTGCAGCGCGCTGACGCCCGGAAACGACTTGTCGATGCCGATCATCTCGACCACCGGCGCACTCTCCATGCATCCTCCGTCGAAGCGTCGCCGGGCGGCGGCCGTCAGGCCGCCGCCCGTGCGCACAGGTCAGTACTTGCGGGTCGGCAGCACCTGCGCCGCGACGTTCATCGGGAACACCGTCTCGTTGGTCACGATGCGCTTGGGCAGCGACTTGCCGGCGACGACGTCCTTCACCGCGCTCATCAGTTGCGGGCCGAGCAGCGGGCTGCATTCGACGTCGACGTTGATCTTGCCCGCGATCATCGCCTGGAAGCCGCCCTTGGTCGCGTCGAACGACACGACGCTGACGTCCTTGCCGGGCTTGATCCCGGCCTCTTCCATCGCCTGGATCGCGCCTAGCGCCATGTCGTCGTTGTGCGCGTAGACGACGTTGATCTGCTTGCCGTAGGTTTTCGCGAACGCTTCCATCACCTGCTTGCCGCCGGCGAGCGTGAAGTCGCCGCTCTGCGACGCGATCACCTTGAATTTCGGATTGTTCTTGATCACTTCGAGCAGGCCCGCGCGGCGGTCGTTGGCCGGCGCGGAGCCGACCGTGCCCTGCAGCTCGACGATGTTGATCGGGCCCGCGTCGTTCTTGTAACGCTCTTCCATCCAGTGGCCGGCGCGCCGCCCTTCCTCGAGGAAGTCGGAGCCGATCATCGTCACGTACAGCGACGGGTCCTTCACGTCGACCGCGCGGTCGGTCAGGATCACCGGGATATGCGCGGCCTTCGCTTCGGTCAGCACCGGCTCCCAGCCCGATTCGACGACCGGCGAGAACGCGATCACGTCGACCTTCTGCGCGATGAACGAGCGGATCGCGCGAATCTGGTTCTCCTGCTTCTGCTGCGCGTCGGAAAACTTCAGGTTGATGCCGGCGTCCTTCGCCGCGCCCTTCACCGATACGGTGTTCGCGGTGCGCCATGCGCTTTCGGCGCCGACCTGCGAGAACCCGAGCGTGATCGGCTTTTGCTGCGCGTGCGCGCCGGTGGCCAACACCGCCGTCGCCGCGACGATCGCGGTGGCCGCCAGCTTCCTGATGAATGTCATGGTCCGTCTCCGATGATGTCGTTGTGTGCCGCGGCGCTGTTGTGTTTCTGCGTGGCGCTGGCGCGGATCGGGCGGCGCCGGCCGGCGTGTCCGGTCGGCGCGGTATACAAGCCCCGCATCAGTCTAGGAACAAGTCCGATAACCTTCCAATGAAATATTGGATTGAGGCGATACCGGAATCGGCATACGTATAAACACCTAACCCCGGATCGGCCGCGCGCGTGCGGCGCACGGTTCTTGCTCCGTCGCGCTGGCGGTTCGCACCCCATGCCGGGCGCCCGCCCTTCACGCGAACCGAAAGGAGACGAGCATGATCGCCGCCCATGAGCGCAGGTCGCCGCGCACCGACGTGGCCGCCGGCCAGCGTCTCGCGACATGAAGCAGCCCGCTTCGGGCGCCGTCGCGGCGCTGCGCCATGTCGACGACCGCCGCCCGGGCTACACGCGCCGGCGGCTTCGCAACGGCTTCGCGTATTACCGGCCGGACGGTGTGCGGGTTCGCGATGCCGACGAAATCGCCCGCATCGACGCGCTCGCGATTCCGCCCGCGTACACCGATGTCTGGATTTGCATGGACCCGCTCGGCCATCTGCAGGCAACGGGCCGCGACGCGCGCGGCCGCAAGCAGTATCGCTATCACCCGCAGTGGCGCGCGACCCGCGACGCGAACAAGTACGCGAGGATGGCCGCGTTCGCGCGGGCGCTGCCGCGCATCCGCGCGCGCGTCGCGCGCGATCTCGCGTTGCCGGGCATGCCGCGCGACAAGGTCGTGGCGACGATCGTCCGCTTGCTCGACACGACGCTCGCGCGGATCGGCAACGCGGAATATGCGCGCGAAAACGGCTCGTACGGGCTGACGACGCTGCGCAAGCGCCATTTGAAGATCCAGCCCGGCCAAGTGCGGCTGCGCTTCGCCGGCAAGAGCGGGATCGAGCACGACGTGACGGTCGACGACGCGCGGGTCGCGCGCATCGTGCGGCGCTGCGCGGAGCTGCCCGGTCACGAGTTGTTCCAGTATGTGGACGACGACGGCGCACGCCATCCGGTCGGGTCGTCCGACGTGAACGACTATCTGCGCGAGGCCGGCGGCGCCGATTTCACCGCGAAGGATTACCGGACCTGGGCCGGCAGCGTGCACGCGCTCGCATTGCTGCGGCGCGTGGAGCACCGCGGCGTCACGCATGCCCGCAAGCAGATCGTCGAGACCGTGCGCGCGGTGGCCGACCTGCTGCGCAACACGCCGGCCGTGTGCCGGCGCTGCTACATCCACCCGGCCGTGCTCGATGCGTTCGAGGCGGGCACGCTCGCCGCGCTCGCGGTCCGGCGAACGCCGCGCGGCCTGCGGGCGGACGAAGCGGCGTTCGCCGCATTGCTCGTATCCGCGCGCCGGCGAATGGCGAAATGAATGGCGAGACGACCGCCCCCGCCGCGCCTGCGACCGATGGGGCGCCCTCGGCGCCGTGCCTCCGGCGTGTCGTTTACCACCGGTTTCCGGGCGCATGACCGATAGCCGCTCGCGCCCGTTTCTCTAAACTGGTTCGCACAACACACCTGCCCGGTGTCGTCCGCTGCGCGCGTCACGCCACCGGCATCGAGGCATCCCCGAGACATCCGCCTTCGCCGTCCGTCGGTCCGCACGACCCCGCCGCATTCCCGCCGACCGGTTGCCAAGGCAATTCCAGGAGAGTTCATTGAGCCCGTCGCAAGCGCACCCCGCGAAAGCCAGGCCTTCGCGCAAGTCCGTCAAGCTGGACGACATCACGATCGTCGACCCTGCCGTCCTCAAGCGCGCGGTCGGCGCGATGGCGTTCGGCAATGCGATGGAATGGTTCGACTTCGGCGTCTACAGCTATATCGCCGTCACGCTCGGCAAGGTGTTCTTCCCGTCCAGCAGCCCGTCCGCGCAGTTGCTCGCCACCCTCGGCACGTTCGCGGCCGCGTTCCTCGTGCGCCCGCTCGGCGGCATGGTGTTCGGCCCGCTCGGCGACCGCATCGGCCGCCAGCGCGTGCTCGCCGCCACGATGATCATGATGGCCGTCGGCACCTTCGCGATCGGCCTGATCCCCAGCTACGCGTCCATCGGCATCATGGCGCCCGTGCTGCTGCTCGTCGCCCGCCTCGTGCAGGGCTTCTCGACCGGCGGCGAATACGGCGGCGCCGCCACCTTCATCGCCGAGTTCTCGACCGACAAGCGCCGCGGCTTCATGGGCAGCTTCCTCGAATTCGGCACGCTGATCGGCTATACGCTCGGCGCGGCCACAGTCGCGCTGTTGACGGCCACGCTGTCGCAGGACGCGCTGCTGTCGTGGGGCTGGCGCGTGCCGTTCCTGATCGCCGGCCCGCTCGGCCTCGTGGGCCTCTACGTGCGGCTCAGGCTCGAGGAAACCCCGGCATTCAGGAAGGAGGCCGAAGCACGCAAAGCGGACGAACGCGCGCGGCCGAAGCAGCGCTTCGCGACGCTGCTCGTCGAACAGTGGAGGCCGCTGCTGCAATGCGTCGGCCTCGTGCTGATCTTCAACGTGACCGACTACATGGCGCTGTCGTACCTGCCGAGCTACCTGTCGGCGACGCTGCACGTTCGCGAATCGCACGGGCTCTTCATGGTGCTGCTCGTGATGGTGCTGATGATGCCGATGACGCTGTACGCGGGGCACCTGTCGGACAAGGTCGGCCGCAAGCCGGTGATGATGGCCGGCTGCGTGGGCCTGCTCGCGCTATCGGTGCCGGCGCTGATGCTGATCCGCACCGGCGGCATGCTGCCGATCTTCGGCGGGATGCTGATCTACGGCATCCTGCTGTCGACGTTCACGGGCGTGATGCCGTCGGCGCTGCCTGCCCTCTTTCCGACGCGCATCCGCTACGGCGCGCTCGCGATCGGCTTCAACGTGTCGGTGTCGCTGTTCGGCGGCACGACGCCGCTCGTCGCCGCATGGCTGGTCGATCGCACCGGCGACCTGATGATGCCCGCGTACTACCTGATGGGCGCGTCGTTCATCGGCATCGTGTCGGTGCTCGCGCTGCGCGAGACCGCGCGCCGGCCGCTGCCCGGCTCCGGGCCGTGCGTGGCGAGCCGCGCGGAAGCGCTGAGCCTCGTGCGCGGCGGTGCCGACGAAGCGCGGGTGCGCGACCGGAAGTTCACGCCGGTCGGCGAGCGCGCATGACGCGAGTCGATGCGGCGCCGCGCGGCCTGCGCGCGTCGCCGTTCGCGTGACCGTCAGTTCGACGGCAGTTGCTGCGCGTCGAACCAGTCGAGCAGCGTGCGCGTGACGAACGCGGGATTCTCCAGGTTCGAGATATGGCCGGCGTCGGGCACCAGCGCATGCGCGCAGCCGATCACGCTCGCCATCTTCACGGTTTCCGACGGCGGGCGAGCCATGTCGCCCGCGCCGCACATCAGCAGCGTGCGTGCGGCATCGAGTTCGGCGAGCGCCGGCAGCGTGTCGGGCCGGCCGAAGATCAGCCGGCCAAGCGGCGCGATCGATTGCCGCAGCCGGTCGGCGGGCAGGTTCGCGAGCGCATGGCGAAACGCCGTCGGCACCGGGCCGTCGAGATCGACGTCCGGGCGGAAGAACAGCGGCACGATCGCGTCGAGCAGCGGCGGCGCGATGCGGCCCGCGGCCTCGATCGCATCGAGCATCCCGAAATAGCGCGTGCGCGTCGCATCGGGCTCGGCCTCGAGCGACGCGTCCATGATCACGAGCGAGCGCACGCGCCGCGGCTCGCGCAACGCGAGCCGTGCGCCCCACATGCCGCCGACGCTGAGCCCGACGATCGCGCACTGTTCGATGTCCAGCGCGTCGAGCAGCGCACTCGCGTGCGCGGCGAGATCGTCGAGCGTGTGCGTGCCGTCCGGCAGCGCGCCCGATTCGCCGTGCCCCCACAGGTCCGGCACGATCACGCGATACTTGCGCGACAGCGCGTCGATCTGCGGCGCCCACATCGTCGCGTCCCACAGATAGCTGTGCCCGAGCAGCACCGGAAAACCGGCGCCGTGATCGTGGTAATGCAGGGTACTGCGCTGGATGCTGTGTGCGGGCATGCTGTCTCCGGAATGTCAGGACCCGGCGGTGGCCCGGAAACGGGCGCCGCCGGCGGCGGCGTTCTGCGACGAACGCGAAGCGGCGCATCATCGCACAGGTGCAGGTACCGCGCATGACGGCGCGCACGGCGCTGCCGCGCGCCGCGTTCGTCATCCGACGCGATACATCGGCACCACGTTGCTGCCGGCGGTGTCCTGGTCCGTCGCGAGCGGATGACACGCTTGTTCGAGCAACCAGTTGGTCAGCACCGCGATGTCGAATTCGTTGCACGCATCGGGGTTCTGCACGAGCACGTAGCTGCCCGATGCAACGGTGCAGTGCGGGAACAGCTCGACGAGCCGCCCCTGCTTCAACAGCCCGTCGACCAGCGGCCGCCTTCCAATCGCGATGCCGTGCCCGTCGACCGCGGCCTGGACCAGTTGGTCGTACTGACTGAAGTGCAGCGCGCCGGCCGGCCGCAGCCGCGGCACGCCGAGCTCCTTCAGCAAATGGCTCCATCCGTGCCACGGCCATTCGCCGCGCGGGTCGTCGAGATGCAGCAGCACGTGCTTGTCGAGGTCGGCCGGCTTCATCGACGCGGCGTCGCCCGCCGCCGTCATCAGGCTCGGGCTGCACACCGCCACGACACGCTCGCGAAACAGCACCTCCGTATCGTCGGTCGACGTATACGGGCCCGCATAGCGCACCGCCAGGTGCAAACGTTTGCGTTTAAGATCTTCAATTTCGCTCGTTGCCGACACGCGCACGTCGATGTCCGGATAGCTGGCGCGGAACGAACCGAGGCGCGGGATCAGCCACAGCGCGGCGAACGAGACGGTGGTCGACAACGAGATGGCGCGCTGGCCGACACTCGACGACAGCTTGCCGACCACCGACTCCAGGTCGGACAACGCGAACGAGATCGCGTCGTACAGCTCGCGCCCCTTGTCGGTCAGCGTCAGCGAACGAATGTGCCGATGGAAAAGCTCGATCCGGAGCTGCTCTTCGAGCGCCTTGACCTGCCGACTCACGGCCGATTGCGTGACGTTCAGTTCCTGCCCCGCACGCGTGAAGCTCAAATGGCGCGCCGCGCATTCGAAGCCTCTCAGGAAATCCAGCGAAGGCAGACTTCTCAATCGCTTTGCCAATCTCACATTAGCCATACCGCCGCCTCAAAGTTGCACCCATCGACAGGCAAGTTGCCGTTCGTCTCCCTGACTCGTCTCTCCTATTTGGATTCGGAAACGATTTTATATTGAAGCATGGATGCATATCATTCTTATTTTCAATCGTGACACTTGTATTTATCTATCGATTTTCATCGCACCAGTACGCTTACACGAACATTATCCGGTTGTGATTTTGTAAATTAATATGCGAACGAATCGAGGGCTCGACAGGTTCGATAAATTCCCGTAGAAACAACCGGTTTCCGGCCAAATCCGACGTTATCGCAGCGCTTTATCTGCATGGACGGAGGCGAAACCCGATGCCTACAATTCAATTTCAATTTACCGACTTTTCCATTTTATTTTCCGGATTGCGAAAAACAAACTGTCTGCAACAGACACGGAAAATCCCGTTAAATCCGGAATTCGGTGTTTATTAAAAAATACTAAACGCATGAAATTCAAGCTTTCCATACGGTTTCATAAACCGATGAAGCGATTATTTCCGGAAATGAATAATTCGCCGGCCGGCAGCGCCGGTCGGCGTACGGCGCATTCGCCGGTCGGCCGGCATCCGGCCGGCACCGCGCGACAGCCGGATGTATCGATCCGCTACGGGCCGTCCGCCGCGCCATTGACCCGCGCCGTCACTTCGCGACGGTAGCGGTTCAGCTCCTGCGCGGTCGCGAACGTGCGCTCGAACAGGATCGACAGGTTGTGCAGGATCCGCTCGACGACCTTCTTCTCCCACTCGCCGTCGAAACGGAT